>CP065018.1:2300367-2610551 GCA_016700415.1 Flavobacteriales bacterium | reverse complement strand
ACCTCGTGGTACAAACGCCTTTTGGCGACAGCGGCCACACCACTTTCTTCATCAATAGCGAAGAGGATTACAAGAAGTACGCGAAGGAGATCGAGGCCGAGAAGGAGTGCAAGGTGATGAAGCGCATCAACTGTCGCGGCGCCGCGATGGAGGCCTGCGTCACGCGGCACGGCACCATCGTGGCCCCGCTGATGACCGAGCTGGTGGGCTTCAAGGAACTGACCCCGTACAAGGGCGGCTGGTGCGGCAACGAGATCTTCGCCGAAGCCTTCACGCCCGCCATCCGCAGGAAGACGCGCAAGTACGCACAGCTCTTCGGCGACCAGTTGCGCAAGGAAGGTTACAAGGGCTACTTTGAACTGGATTTTCTTATCGACCAGGACAACGGCGAAGTTTATCTAGGTGAGCTGAACCCGCGCATCACCGGCGCCAGCAGTATTACCAACCACGCCGTGTTCGCCATGAGCGACGCCCCGCTCCACCTCTTCCACATACTGGAATGGATGGGCCAGCCCTATGAATTGAATGTGAAAGCCCTTAACCGCCGTTGGGGAAAGGCCGAGAACATCGACTCTTGGGGCCAGATGGTGATCAAGCACACGGCCGACGACATCCGAAGCGTGACCGAAGCACCCCGAAGCGGCATCTGGCGCATGCGCCCCGACGGCAGCATCTACTTCTGGCGCATGGACACCCACCGCCGCTATGTGGAAAACGAAGACGAAGCCTTCTTCCTCCGCATCGCACGCGTTGGCGATTGGCTCTACGAGGGCGCCGACATGGGCATCCTGGTAATGCGCGGCCGTATGATGACCGACAACTTCCAACTGTTGGAACGCTCCAAGAAATGGCTGAAGGCGATCAAGGCACAGTACAAGAGCGAGGCACCGGGCGACAAACGGACCGGCCCACAGGCACTGGAGATCGGGGGGTTCAAGATGATGTGAAAAGGATGAACCACATGGTTTTTCTACCACGAAGGACGCTAAGGACACGAAGGGAATAGTAGACCAAGGGGGAAAGCGAATGACGACGAGCGCCGAAAACCATTGGACTGTATCCCTTCCCGTGAATGACTGCTGACGAACTTTCCCATATTGCGATAGGACGGGCCATAGCGGTCCATAGCGACCTGGGGCCGGGTCTGTTCGAGAAGATCTATGAGAAGGCCTTGGCCTATGAGTTGAGGAATCTGGGCTTTACTGTTCAGGATCAGTTGGAGTTGCCAGTGATCTATAAAGGCCAGAACTTGGATATGGGATATCGGCTCGACCTTCTGGTTGAAGGGAAGTTGATCATTGAGGTGAAAGCGGTATCTGCATTTGACGAGATACACATGTCCCAAGTCTTGACCTACCTTAAACTCACAGGGTGTACGCTCGGCCTATTGCTCAATTTCAATGTGACCCTAATGAAAAAGGGTGTCAAACGAATTGCCCTTGGTGATCCGTACAAATAATCCATTCGAAAACCCGAACATTGCCGCCTGTGCGCCTTTCTCGGATGACCTTACCTCATTTTGTAACCTTCACTCTTCCTTCTTCGTGCCCTTAGTGTCCTTAGTGGTACTCCTTCCAACATGTACATACACCTAAAGCTCATCCACGAACCCGTTCCCTCCGAGCGTTGGCAGCGGTTCTTTCACCGGGTGTGGCCCCTCTACCTCGACTGGTTCGTGAGCGAGGGCCATGGAAAGCGGGCGGAGCTGCCCGAATGCCGGAATGCCTTGGCCGTCCACATGCCGGAGCTGCTTCCCTTTTACGACCGCCTGTGCGAGCTGGCCGGTGGCGGTGACCTCGGATCCCGCTTCCTGAGCATGTGGTGCCCGCCTCCTTACATGGCCGGGTGTTCGCAGGCCGCCTGGGTGCGCGGCAATCCCACCTTGGTGCGCAACTACGACTATGACCCGCGCTTCTTCGACGGGCGCATGCGCTACACCGAATGGCTGAAACCGGTGATCAGCATCCAGGACAGCGCATGGGGTGCACTGGACGGCATGAACGGCGACGGCCTTGCACTGGCACTGGCTTTCGGCGGAAGGAAGGTGAGCGGCGTTGGCTTCGGCATCCCGCTGGTGGTGCGCTACGTGCTGGAGACTTGCTCCACCACAGCGGAAGCGATGGCCGCCCTGAGCCGCATCCCCGTCCACATGAGCTACAATGTGATCGCGCTGGACAAGGACGGGCACTACGCCGTGGCGTACCTCAACCCGGACCGGCCCGCCAACGTGGTACACAAGCCCGTGTGCACCAACTTCCAGGAACAGGTGGAATGGGACGAATACGCCGCCTTCACCCAAACTTTGCAACGGAACGAATACCTGGAGGACGTACTGCGCGACGAGAACATGGACCGCACCCAATTGCTGAAACGCTTCCTGAAACCACCCCTCTACCACCAACAATACCTGCGCGGCTTCGGCACCTTGTACAGCGTGGCCTACGACCTCAAGCGCAAAAAAGTCCGTGTTTTCTGGCCGGACCAGCACATTGATGTCGGTTTCAAAAGCTTTGAGGAGCAGGACCTGAAGGTGACGTTGTTGAGGCTTAGCTGGGCGCTATATGGCGAAATAGGGGTTCGCGCAACGCCCATATGGTATCGGCAACAATGAACAAGGGCACCACCCGGCGGCGATGCCCTTGAACTTTCCACGCCTCACAGCGTTCGAAGCTGAACTGTGATCGGGTTCCAGTAAACGCTCAGGTAGGCATCGTCGTCCGTGCAGTTGCCCACGTCATTCCCGGAAGTATCCCCGTTGCTGATGAATTTGGATGCCAGCGTTTGGGAATTAAATGAAATGGTGAGCGGACTATGGCTATAGTCTGTGTAGTTGTAGTTGAGGTAGTCTGCGGAGGTGATCTCGCTAATTGCCTTTCCCGCAGGGGCGGTATAGAGCGTGATGTACTCATCGTAACGCGCCTCAGTCCAATCCGTTTGGGTTTCAATGAGGTGGTACTGAACGTGCGCACGCAGCACCGAACCGCCGCTGACCTGTAGTGAAACCGAAATGGAGACATTGGGGCCATGACCGCCAAAATCACGATCGCCGCCGATTCTTTGCGGGCAAAGCTTGATCAGGTTATTGGGCGTGAATGTGTGCGGTGTAATGGTGTTGTTGGACGTACCGCCAGTTCCACCAGTCCCACCGGTTCCACCTGAACCTCCTGTTCCGCCAGTTCCATCCACGACCGTTGGCGAAGGGGTTGGAGGCTCAGGCGGCACCCGCTTGCATCCTGTGTAAAACAAGGCACCCATTGTAAGTAAGAGAGCCATCCGCAAGGCGCTTTTTCCTATCGTTTTCATTTTCAAAGGTCTTTCGAGCCTACTCTATTAATGGCTTTTCGGCAACCGCCTGAACCGCTTTCGTCGCTGTTCATGGGTCCATTCCGGAACCTTCCCTCTGGTTATCGCAAAGACATTACATTCGGTTCGTGACTGACCAAGAACTACTGCACGGAATACGCACCCACGACCGGAGGGCCGTGGAGCAGGTGTATACCTTAGTGCGACCGGGGTTGATCAAGTATGTGAAGGACAACAGCGGCACCCTGGACGAGGCCCGCGACGTGATCCAGGACGCTATACTCGCGGCCTATATGCACATTACAGGAAAGGATTTTGCATTAACCTCGGCTTTGAGCACATACATCCAAGGCATTGGCCGCAACCTGTGGCTGAAGCATCTCGACCGCTACAAAAAACGCTACATCCCCGATAACCGAATATGAGCATCCGGTATCTAGAGGCGGAAACACGCACAGTGATCGATGACCTGGAGGCGGCGGACCGGATCTGCCTGTTCTGGGAAATGTTCGAGAAACTGAGCAACGACTGCCAACAACTGATGCGCATGAGCTTTGAAGAACAGCCCACTGAAGAGATCCAAACGGCCTTGGGATTTGATAATCCCGGTTCCGTGAAGGTGAAGAAATTCAAGTGCAAGGAACACTTAGTGAAGTTGATCCAAGCGGATCCGCGCTTCGCAGAACTCGCCGAACAATGAACGTGGAACTGGACCCGAAGGTTGAGGCCCTCTTCAAGGAGGCTCAGGGCCGCGAGGATGTGTTCCGCTTCCGGCAGGTGCTGCGCGATGTGGCGGCTGAGGTGGAAGCACGGGAGGAGACACCGGTGATCTCCATTGCACGCAACCGCACATGGACGTGGTTGGCGGTGGCCGCAAGTTTGGCCTTACTGGTCACGATCGGTGTTCCGTTCTTCCGGGGGCCGGACATGAACGCGCTGGCGATGGCCTACGCGGAAACGACCACACCCTTGGTGCGCGGCGAGGATGACGGCAATGCATCATCCCTGTCACAGTCATACGAAGAAGCGCGAAAGGCGATCATCGAAGGCCGCACAGAGCAGGCCATAGCGGCACTCCAAGCCACTGCACCAATCGCTAAATGCGACAGTATCCGCAAGCAATGGCTCTTGGGCCTAGCTTATCTGCATGAAGGTCACCGGGCGGATGCGACACAAGAGATCCAAGCCGTGGCCAACTCCGGTTGCCAAGACAAGGAAGCCGCGAAGAAGTTGCTGAAGAAACTCTGAGGATCAGGCGGCGGTGCGATGCCGACGCGACCGGTAGGCCCAAAATGCGCCACCGAGGAGCAGCACAAGTCCACCACCCCACATCCATGGGCGCATCGGTGAACGCCGCTGCAAATGCACCGGCTCGTTATCGCCGATCAATATAAAGGCCGCCCATTTGCTCGGCGGCTCGTCCGGGTACTCTGTGCGGTACCAGCGCTTGGCCTCGGCCAACGCATCGGCCTTGCCCATGCCCTCGGCCAGCTTTTCATAGAATTTCACCATGATCTGTTTGGTTGCGAGGTCGTCTACTTTCCACAGGGAGGAGACAGTCGAACGAGCTCCGGCTTGCATGAAGCTGCGGGCCAAAGAACGCACGCCTTCACCAGATTGAAGAGATCCATAGCCGGTTTCACATGCGCTGAGGATAATAAGATCGGCTTTTAAGCGGTGTGTGAGCAGTTCATAGGCGTGGAATACACCGTCCTCGACATCCGGGCCGGTTGAGCTGCGGTCTTGGGCATCGGAGCCTTCCGTTGCCTTAAAAACCAATCCCGACCTGGTCGGCTCATCACTTGAAAATGCGTGCATCGCCAAGTGAAGGACACCTGCATTATCCAGCGAAGCTTTGAATCTGCTTTCATCGGCGCTGTTGCCGGTGTAGCAGGTGGAGACCACTTCATCTGCTATGGATGAAACCTCATCCGCATTATAGAGCAAGGCGCCAGATGATGCCCGCTGCTCATTACCCATGAGAACGTTGCGTGATACAGGGCCTTCGTGCTTTGGGTCCGATCGTTCGCCGTAATCCGGCGCGAAGGCAAATACCTCTTGATCGTTAGGCGGTGCATCATTTGTAGGTTGATCAAGTAGCACGGAGCCAGACAATGCATAACGCACGGTCAATTTGTCCATCAATGGTGCACCATCATCTTTAGTGGGCAATGCTTCGAAAGGCAAATAGCATAACTCCCTGGAGGGTAGGATAACAAGTTCCTTCACACCAGAGCGAAGGAAGGATGGCGGCAACAGTCGTTGCAGCGATTGGCGAGAAGCCCCGTCCAAACCGATCAAGGAATCGATACCGCTCCCTTCGGCCGTGATCTTTGCCAGCGCAGCATCAAACACCGTATCACGAGCGAACCGGCCAAGCATGATGGTGTCCTTGTACAGGCCAGCTATAAACACGTCCTTCTTGGTGAGCCGATACGAGACCATTGCCGTGTTAGCCGCTATTCGATCGCGGAGGCGTTCAGCCAGGTCCATGTCCACATGGGAGGGAGGGCTACCGTTGACCGGTTGTTGCGCCAGCAAAGCCTCGACCGAGTCGATGAGCACGGCTTGGCGCAGAATGGACGGATCGTTCTCCGATAAACCTTGGACCGCTAACGATTCACGTCGCTCTTTTGCAATATTGATCGCGCTTCGGAGTTCGCGACGGTCCGCTTGCTCCATAAGAAACCGGTCCCGGCGGAAGGCCATCGCCTTGTCATCGTCCATCCAAGCGAACAGACTGTCCGAGAGCGAGGCGGTCGTTCTGTTACCCCTACTTGGCCATGCATCCCGCATTAAACGGGCGGTCATTTGTTCGCGTGAAGTGATCAGCTTGGAAAGGTCTGTCCCTTCAACCATGAAAAGGCTGTCGATGATATCGGACTGAACAGCCGTTAGGCGCTGCAGCAAACCTTGTTGTCGGATACCCGGATCCTTTCGCTGAAGTATTTCCAGCACTTCCTCAAGTGTCCCTATCTGTACGATGGCCCGAACATTTCGGGGGAAGGCCGCTTGCTTCAACGAATCCCACATAAAATGATCATCACCGGAGAGGATACCACATGCGCGTTGAACGATATCGAGCGATTCCGCGTAACGCCCCTTCACCGCAAGACCGAAGGCCATTAACTGCATGGCCGCCACGGTTTCGCCTCGGCAGGGCCCTTCCAAGCAAAGACCGGCGTATTTCAATACCGAATCGACGCCCAGAGAATCCCATTGGAAGTATTCCGTTGCGATATTGGCATAGGTCTTGGCCACCGCTACCAGATCAACGGGCGTGCGTCCGGTGCGCAATCGAAGTACGCTCATCTGGCGTCCAGCACCAGTGCCGTAGCGTGCATCGCAGGTGTCCGTCAAAGGCATCACCTCCAAGGTGCCGGCCAATCGGTCGCGTGCTTTTCGCGCAACGAGGGGGTCATCAGAACCCATTAGAGCCTCGTTCAGCGCCACCGCCCGCGTTCCATATTGCTTGGAACGGTCCAACTCATCCAAATTGCGATATGCATATGCGGTGTTGTGGAGGTTAATGGCAAGCGCTTCGGCCTCGGCGATCGTTTTTACGGATACCGTGTCCAGGGACAGTACGGCCTGCTTGAAACAGGTGGCCGCAGCTTTGGTGCGTTCTCCACCTGCTAAATAGCGCCCACGACTGCCATAGTAAAAGCTGATCACCTGGGGGTTCTTGACGCCGTGCAAAAGGCGTCGGACCCGTTCCAATCGGATCAACAAGCTGTCAGGTTCAGCGGCAACAGATGCCAACAGACTACCTGCCCACCAGCTCGTGTCAACTGATGCCGGTGCGCTGTGCAAGGCGATGACACGTTCGAAAACGATACGGGCGCTGTCCCGGTTCCCGCTTTCCAAATAGGAATAGGCCAACGCTCTCCCGTGATTACCCGCCTGTACCCAGTTGTGGGCATCCAGTGCTCGGTGAAACGCTTTCACGTAAGTGGCAGTTGCCTCTGCACGTTGTCCTAAGATGCTGCAACCTTTTGCGGTTGTCGCCAACAGTTCAATGCCCACGGAATCCGAAGGAGGCCGACTCGTGTCCCAAAGCTTCGATGCCTTCACTACGAAGTATTGCGCAGCTTCCACCCCACGCTCCTGTGTAAGGCCCCCATGCAATTTCATGCACGCAAGGCCTAATTCGCGGCCGACCCCAATGTCTTCCCCGGATAATTTATGCTTCAACAGGGCAAGTACATCGTCGGCATGTTCGATCAACGCTTTTGTGCGGTGGTTCCGATACAGGGAATCGACCAAATGGGCAGTAGCATTCACTTGCGCATCAGTACCTGGTGAATAAGCAGGGAACCGATCCTTAATAATGATCCGACGCGGAGCATCCGATAGTTCATCCGATGTGGAAACACGCTCAGGATCTCTTCGGTCCCTGGAGACGCCCTCTTTATGAGATCCATCTGCACACGAAGTTGCGAAGAGCAATAGCAAAAAACCCGGAAAGTATCGCGGCCCTATTCCTTGACAAATCTCCCATGCAACTTCCCATTTGCGGTGGATACCACCACGAAGTAAGCACCTTTTGGTAGGTTTGCAATGTTCAAGGTCAATGTCCGGGAGCTGTTCGCTTTGCTCAAGGGGTGCGAATGCTGAACCGGCTGACCGAGCGTGTTCACTAAGGTTATCGATGCGCCGTTCAATGCCGCATCCGGAAGGTCGATGCTTACGAAGGTAGCGGCAGGATCGGGGTATAGAACCAACGCTTGCAGATCATATTCCATCAAGCCCAATCCAACAATTGCAATACACACTGACATTGCCTCGCAATAACCGTTGGAAAGAAGCACGGCATATTCACCATCGGTTTGTGGTGTGTAGGACTGCGCTGTTTCACCGATCAAGGTGTCCCCTGTTAAGCAGTTGAGCCATTGATACTGGACGGAGTCCTGCTGCGCATGAAGTGCTTGGTCCACTATTACGACCGTGGTATCGAATGTGGCGATCCCATCCGGGTTGACGAATGGATTCGAGTCATCGCAATCACCATTGCATGTGGTAAACCCGTCGTCATCCATGTCGAAACCTTCATCGATCTGCCCATTGCAGTTGTTGTCAATTCCGTCACATACTTCTTCAGGAACAGGACAGTCTCCCGTACATAGAGCAAGTATCGGCATGTTGATATTGGACCACGAACCAAGCCAAAGTTGGCCGTCGATGTTGTCGTGGTCCAGGAAGTCCGGATATGGATGTCCATCAGAGGAATAATGAACGAAGTAATGCCTATTGCCGGACCAATAGCCATTACCACCATTGGTGATCAGAAACATCTGATCTTCTTGGATATCCCAACAATCCAACCAACACTGGATGTCGGCGAGCGATTGTAGGTCCGTCCAATCGGCTACCACAAAATCAGGCCCGAACTCTGCTTGTACATCGGCAAGAAGGTCCGAAGTCTCTAAGTATGCATTCTGTGTGAGGACGAGGGAGTGGCATGTTATTGGAGGAGGATTTCCACAAAGGATATGGATCTCATCGTTACTGAGCACACGGTCATAGATCCTGAGATTATCGATGATGCCGTTGAAATGATGATTGTTAAAAGGCGGCTCGCCAAGTTCCGTTTCGTTACCAATGCGAACGGGTTCCGAAGTAAGTTGAAGGGGAGCAGGCATTTGTCCTGACCCCACCAATTCGCAATCTAAGAAAAGCGAAGCAAAATTGGTTGCAGATAATGTGAATGTGAAGTGATACCAACTCCCAGGTGTTATCGGATAACCCAAAGCCAACGATTCGGTTGAGAGCGGGCCATAGAAAAGGTCGGCTCTAATGCTGTCGCTGTTGCACTCGATCTTGATCGTCCTTTGGCCTTCGGCCAACTTGTATTTACTCACTATTATCCCACGGCTTTGAGTACTCGGAACTCCATCGTAGTAGATGGTGCCCGTGATCGAGAAGTCATTCTCAGCAATTATTCCGCTATCGGCAATGTCAATTTGTGTTGTCGATCCATTAAAAAGTCCGGCACTGTTCAAGTTTCCCGTTTCATCTTGTGTGAGCGTAACATCTGTAACGCTCAAAGGGTGAGCATAAGGGCTGTTGTCTGCGATCGCACCATTGAATGGTATGTGAAGTAACAATCCTTCACTTATTTGGGCATTTGTGCAGCAAGGGACCAAAGAAAATAACAGGGCGAACAAGGCACTCGTTTTCATATGCTTTTTATTGGTGAGTGTTCCATTTGTGTTTACCCAGTGTTGCTGAAAGCATATTCCCCTACACCGTTCTACCACACCCCCGGCAACAGCCGCTGGGTGTTCTGTTTCATCGTCAAATATGCCTCACCGAACCCGGCCTCCAGCGTCTTTTCCTCCACCGCGATCCGCCGCATATACACCAGCAGCATCCCCGGGCCCATCAGCACGAGGCCAAGATAACTGTGCATGAGCAATGCAGCACCGATCATCGCCAGCCAGGCACCGGTGTAGCTCGGGTGCCTCAGCCAGCGGTAAGGACCGGCCGTGATGAGCTGCTGCCCTTCCTTGATCTGCACCGTGGCGGAGAAGGCGCGGTCCAGCGTGCGGATGGCCCAGAGGCGGAAGGCCGTGCCGAAGGCCAGCAACGCGATGCCGCTGATGGCCCACGCATCAAGCATTTGGGGCGCTCCCCGGAAAAAGGCCCATTCCACCAAGCTCACGATCTGCCCGATCCCGCTCACGCTGAGGATCAACCAGATGGTCCATCCGTCAGTGCCTTTGTGAGCGCGGCTGTCCTTCACGCTCAGGGCAGGCTGGGTGGCGAAGAGCACCGTGCAGAAGAAGGCGAGGACGAGCACGGGCCAGGTGTAGCGGAGTTCCGGGGCTGTGACGAGCGGCACCCAATAGAAGACCAGCAGGAAGAGGGCGATGGAGGGGAGCTTTTTCATTTTGTTCTGTTTGGGCATGTATTCCGGAAATGCTGGCAGGGTTATCACTCTTCCTGGCAAAGGGCGGGATCCATGTCCGGCCGTGGGCGCACTTTCCCTGCGAATGTGACCCACAAGGATTCCACCCGGATCACCGAAAAGAGGGCCACGGCGGTGAGCACACTGATGGAGATGAGGAAGAAGGTGCTGAGGGCGGTAAATCCGGGCATGCGTTCCGGTTCGAGCGCGAAGCCATGAGCTTGGGTCAAGGTGTCGTTCCTCCAGATGCTGAAGTGCAAGGCAACAGGGAGCAGGTATAGCACGCGGGAAAGAACAAGGAAAACCCAGCGTTGGCCTCGCCTGAACTGGTCCAGCCCTTCATCGCGACATTGGTTGCAGCCCATCACCTCCGGCGGCACGGTCAACACGTTGAGGTTGGCGGTCGCCTGATAGATCCTGAGCTTCAGGCAGCGCTCTGCATTCGTTCGGCCCGGCATGCAGGCCACCCAGTCCAGCAAGGAGCGCAAGTTGTGGTGCTCGCGGTACACATTGAAGGAGATGGCGAGCAATAGCAGGGTGAAACCGAGGCCGGAGAGCAGCGCCAGGTCGTTCACGTCGAAAGCGAGGCCGAAGAAGGGAAGGTCAATGGAAAGGGTGCCGTTGATAAACGCACGCCGGGTCTGTTCAAAGCCGTCCTGGGCAAATGCCATCTGGTCCTTGGCATCGGGCAGGTCGGCCACGGATCGGCGCAACGCGTCCGCCTCCAGGGGTGTGATGACGTATTGCTCTCCCTCAAGGAAATCCACGAAATCCGCAGAGATCCAAGGAACCGCTGCACGCTCATACAGCGTATCAATGATGGCACCCGAACGCCGAAGGTGCCTCAGCCTTGAATACAGCGTATCAATGGGAGTATTGGCAGGCAGCCCTTCCAAACCTTGCACCGGCGGGCTTTGTTTGGATAGGAGGTATTTCCTGAATTCGGTGAGGGTGCTGTCTTTCACGAGTTCCCCTTGATAAAAGCTGTTCAATTGGACCAGAAGCAGGTACCGGTTCATGCGCGATTTACCCCAACTGTTCTCCTTGCTGTTCCAGTATCCGATGCTGCTCAACACGCAAGCAATGATGAGCAAGGTGGTGGCAAACCGGCTGCGCTCAATGGAGTGCTTCAACCCCTCGAATACCTTATTGAACAGTTCATCTTTCATGCTGCTTGGTGTTGGGCTTTGGTGGATATGATCATTCCGGCATCGGTGCTGTTATCGCCTCAAGCCGCCTTATTCATCCCCCGCCCTTGGGTAAAACCCATCCGTGCCAGCAATTCCTCGTTACGGGTGATCAACTCGGCGTAGTCGTAGGTCATCGTTGTTAGTGGAACAGCGAGGTAGGGTACTTCAAAACGCATGGCATTCGGGAGCACATCGAACCCGAGTATCCGGTAGAGCTTTTCGTGTGTGGGATTGCAGTCGAACAAGCCGTGCTCGAAACCCAAGGGCTGCATGGTCATCACCATGGCCAGCACGAGGTCGCGGGCGTTGCGCAAGCCCCGGTGCTCGGGGGCTAAGCAAAAGCGGCTGGCCTCGATGGTCCGCTGCCCCTTGGCCTTGCGCCCGGCGAGGTAGTCTTGCACCGCCTTGCGTGCAGCACCTTCCGGCAGGTAGGAGAACATGGGCAGGGGTGCTTTGCTTTCGTCCGCTTCGATGAAACGGATGCAGCCGGCCAGTTGGCCATCCACATACCAGCCGAAGTGCCAAGCCCGTTCGTCGTAGGCGTCCTTGTCCATGCCCTCGGTCTCCTCCACGAAGCCTTTCAGGCGGCTCTCGTTGTAGATCCGGTAGCGGAAGCGGTAGTATTCCTCCAGCTTCTCCGGGGTGGTTATGGGGGTGAGGGTGATCATGGGTGGGGATGTTTGATGGTGTATTCCGCTTTCCTCAAGTGGGTTATCGAAGTGGCGGTTCTTTGTGCAGCTATCCGTTGCAATTGCTTGTTCTTCCCGTCGTTTCAATGCTCCGGGAAGGGACGGAACTCCACCGGGGGACCAAGGGCCACGTCCGCACAGATCCCGCTTGCCGAGTCCACCGCCAGACCGGCCTTGCGGCATTGCTCGAACACGTCCGGCATACGGTCCGGCCCGTCGATCACCAGGATGTTCTTCACTGTGGTGCTGTCGCAATTGTGGAGGAGCAGTATGTAGCCTTCGCCCACTTCCAGCGATGCCAATGCGGCGTTCACCTTAAAGCTGACCGGCGTGTCTGTTGGTATCGGACCGTTGATCGTCGCGATAGGATCCTTCAGGTCTTTGGAGGCATACAGTGTAAGTGCCGCTTGGCCTTGAACTTCGGCACAGAGGGATCCGAGCAGCAGCAGGAGGGCGATCGGGAGGTTCATCCGGGTTTTCATGTTCGTGTGGTTTTGTGGCTTTTCCTTCTTGTGCCTCCTTGTCGGGTTCCGCACTTCGCTAAAAAGGGTGGTCACAATGCGGTTCTTCATTCAAGTGTAGGAGGAAGTCGATCGTTCTTTGGCAATCCAAAAGCGCATTCGGACGAACGTCCATTAGGCCGTCTGAACGGGCTATAAAGCGCGTGGGATCTGGCCCAACAGCTCGGCCATTTGCTGCCAAATGCGTTTGCCGATGGGCAGTGAAACACCTTCCCGGAAATTCACACCGCTCCTTCCGTGCAAGGCAACAGCATGGTGCAAGGCCGCAATGCACGAGCGGTGCGTGCGCAGGAAGAACAGGTCGCCAACACGCGAGCCGCATGCCAGCCGTACTTCCAGATCCTTAAGCGCGTGGAAGACCACGGTCTCAGTGCCGTCCGTGCAGGTGATCCGTGCGAATTTGTCCTCTGCTTGGATGAAGAGGATGGAACGGGCATCAAAAAGCTGGTGGCCGTTGCGATCGCGCAGGATCAAGGGGTAGCGCAAAGTGCTCATGGTTCCAGGAGTTATGCGGCGATCATGTAAGGAACCGCCAGCAAGAGGCCCAGCTCCATGATCTCCTTACGGTGTTTCTGCAATAGCTCCACGCTGGAACCGCGCAACAGCGCACCCTTGTGCGGGCTGCGCGCCCGCACGTAGGACTCGAAGCCGGGCACAACGGCGAAACCCATGCGCTGCCAGAATGCGGCGTGCGCATGATCGCAGGTGAAGTAGGAAATGTCGCGACCGTGTTGAACGGCGGCCTGTATGATGGCCAGCACGAAATGCCGTGCATGGGCCAAACTGCGGTAGGCCGGGTCGATGCACAGCCGACTGACCTCACAGAACGGTATGCCATTAGCTCGTTCCTGTTGTAAAAGTTCATCCGCCAATTGGCGTTGCCCAAGGTCCAGATCCTTCAGGAAGTGCAGGGGATCAGCCCCTTCAATGGGGTCCAACAGCCGGACACAGCCCACAAGTTCCTCCCTTTCATACCAACCCAAGTGGATGGCATGGGCATCGTAGGCGTCGATGTCAAAGCCCGGCTTCCCGCTCAGGTAGCCGCTTTGCTCACTGTTCGCATAGATCCGGTACCTGAATTGGTGATAGGCTTCCAGTTCGGCTTTGGTGGTGATAGGGCGCAGGGTGGGCATGGTGGTGGTGTTTGAGGGTTCATTCCGGAACCGATGGGGCGGTTATCGGCAGGGTGCAACAAAAGCCCGCACATCTTTCCGCCCCATCCCGCCCGCATGAAATATCTTCGCCGACTTGCTGTTCTTACAGCACGCTGAAATGCGCCGTTCCTCCCTCCGATATCTCCTGCCTGCGCTGGTCGTTCTGACCGTGGTGGCCTGTTCCACGGACAAGGACGCCTTCCTCAACCGCACTTTCCACAAACTGGTGACCCGCGATAACGGCTGGTTCAATGCCAACGAGAAGCTGAAGGAGACCGTGGCTGCCATGCAGAAGGGCCATGTGGACGACTACGACGAGGTGCTGCCCATCTTCGTCAACGGCACCAAGGAAGAGGCCGACGGCATGACGCCCGAGCTGGAGATCTGCATCGAGAAATGCGCCACCGTGATCGACCGCAATGCCATGGAGATCAAGGGCAAGGAGAAGAACAAATGGATCCCCGACGCCTGGCTCGTCATCGGCAAAAGCCACTTCTACAAGCAACGCTACTTGGACGCCCTTCGCACCTTCGATTACATCGGTAGGCGCTACAAGGGGGACGACAAGCAGATGGAGGCCAAGATCTGGCTGGCGCGCACCGCCATTGAGCTTGAGCAGTACGCCAAGGCTCAAAGCACGCTTGACGAGGTGAAGGGGCAGAAGGTGCTGCCCAAGAAGTTCCCCCACGACCAGCTCAGCGCCGTGCAGGCCGATGTGGACATTCACCGCGGCAAGGTGGACGACGCCATCATCAACCTGGAACATGCCGTGCAGATCGCGAAAAAGAAGAAAGACCGCATTCGCTGGTCCTTCATCCTCGCGCAACTCTATCAATTGAAAGGGCAGGAGGATAAGGCCATCGCCATGTACAACAAGGTGGCCCACATGGGCGCGCCCTACGAGATGGGCTTCCACGCCCAGATCTTCCAGGCGCTGGCCTTTGACCGCGGCGACAGCAAATCCCTGCGCCAGAAGCTGGCACGCATGCTCCGCGATGAGAAGAACGTGGACCACTTCGACATCATCCACTATGCATTGGCAGACCTGGACCTGAAGGAGAACAAGCGGGACAATGCCATTGCCCAATTGAAGATGAGCACACTCTCCAGCACCGTCGATACCCGCCAAAAAGCCAAGAGTTTCCTGAAGCTGGCCGACCTCTACTTCGACGACAAAAAATATCCTCCGGCACAGCAGTATTACGACAGCACCAGCACCTTGTTGGCCGAGGAACATCCCCGGTTCGACGAGGTGAAGACACGTGCTGAGGTCCTTGGCGACCTCGTGGTCCAGCTCAATGTGATCGCCCGCGAGGACAGCCTGCAGGCCTTCGCGAAACTGGACCCCGAGGAGCGCAAGAAGCGGATCCGGGACCTCATCAAGGACCGGGAGCGCAGGGAAGAGGTGGACAAGCAGGCCGCCGATGATGCCAGGGACCTTGTGGCGAGCACGCCCTTGACACCGAAAACTCCGGGGTCGCCCGGTTCCGGGGGTGCTTGGTACTTCTATAATCCCACCCAAGTGGCCCGCGGCATCGCCGACTTCAAGAAGAAATGGGGCAACCGGCCGAACGACGACGATTGGCGCCGATCAGACAAGAGCGGCACCGCCCTCGTGGACGTGGCCGAGGAGGAAGCACCCGACAGCGTGGCAACGACCGCCGAGCTCGCCCCAGGGGAACCGGCGTGGAAAAATCCAGACAACTACCTCAAGGACATCCCCACCGACGACGCGATGCTTGACTCCAGCAACTCCAGGATCTGCGAGGCGCTGTACCTCTCCGGCATGATCTATAAGGAGAAGCTGAAGGACGTGGACAACGCCATTGAGAGTTTCCAGGTGCTGAATGACCGCTTCGAGGATTGCCGGTTCACTCCGGAATCCTACTACCAGCTCTACAGGATCTACCTCGCCAAGGAGAAAGCCGGCAACTTCATGGACTTTGGCGGAGCCAGCTCGAAGCACTACGCGGACATCATTCTGGAGCGCTGGCCCGATTCCGAGTTTGCCCGCTTGGTGAGGAACCCGGACCAGCTACAAGCCGACGAGGCCGCCCGGATAGCCGAGGCCCAGGCCTACGAACAACTATACGGCCAATTCAAACAAGGTGCGTACAACGGCGTGATCGCCACCTGCGAGAGCGTGATCGCCAGTGAACCCCGCAACCAACTGCTGCCCAAATACGGACTGCTAAAGGCGATGGCCATTGGCGGGCTTCACCTGATGGGGCCGTTCCGTGACGCGCTGGGCCGCGTGCGGGACGACTATCCCAGCACCGATGAGGCCAAGGCCGCCATTGCCCTGCTCGCCAATCTGGACAAGATGGCCGGCACACAGGCACCGGACACCACCTCCAAGCCCGAGGGCCCTTCCTACGAAACCGACAAGGGGGACCACTACGTGGTGCTGATGGTGCCCGACAGCGCAGGGCTCATCACCAACGTGAAGAGCACCATCAGTGACTTCAACCAGCGCTACTTCCGGAACCAGCCCGTTGAGGTGAAGGCCAGCATCTGGGACAGCAAGACCCAGGTGATCCTCATCCGCCTGTTCCAGACCAAGGACCTGGCCATGGCCTACTACGACACGTTCAAGAACAACAAGGGCGACCTCAAAGGCCTGAACGACCAGGGCTTCCCGCTGTTCGCCATCAGCAGTGGCAACTACCAGCTCTTCTATGTGGCCAAGGACGCTGACGGATACGAGGATTTCTTCGACCGGACGTACCTCGACGGGAAGTAGGTGGATCCAACGCGGGTATTAACTTCGCGTCTTCGATCATCCCGCACGCACACCCCACTACCATGTTCCGGAACGATAAAGCCCACGATACCATGACCAAGCCAACCGAGCCCGTCAGCCCCGGCAAGATCAACAGCATCATGGAAGGCACCGTCATCGAGGGCGAAGTGCGTTCCGACAGCAATGTCCGCATCGACGGGATGGTGAAGGGAACCATCAACGTGCGGGGTCGGCTCATTGTGGGCGCCACTGGCATCGTGGAGGGCAATGTGACCTGCCAGAGCAGCGACATCGAAGGCACCGTGAAGGGCAAGATCAATTGCCAGGACCTGCTTTCCCTGAAGGCCACGGCCAAATTGGACGGCGACATCATTACAAAGAAGCTGGCCATCGAACCCGGTGCCGAGTTCACCGGGAATTGCAACATGGGCGGTGGCGGTGCCATCAAGGAGCCGGAGCCCGTGCGGCTCAGCACCTCTTCGGAGCGATCGGGCGGCAGCGGATCAAGCAGCGGGCCGAACGCCATCACCCGGCCGGAACCCGTGAAGGCCTCCCACTGACCGGTGGCCCCTTAGGTATGCCCGGCCCCGCCCCGATGCGCGCTGAAAGGCGTATTGCCTATCGGTCCTTGATCGCCATTCTGTTATTCACCGTCGCCGTGGGTGCGGCCACCTATGCGATCTGCCTGTTGGCCCATTGGCCATTCGGCTTGCCACAGTTGGCCATGTTGGCCTTCTTCGCCGTGTTGACCGGTGCATTGCATCTCTGGCAGGAAAGCGCGATGCTTACCGATCCGAAAGGCTTCATGTTCCGCTTCATGATCGGCCTGGTGCTGAAACTGCTGAGCGCCTTGGTGGCCGTTGTGGCCATCCTCATGCTTCTTCCCCGGGGTAAGGCGGTCCCGCTCTCGCTCACCTTCGCTGCTCTCTATCTGGCCTTTCTGGCGTTCTCCACGGTCCGCCTCAGTACACGCTCCCGCAACTTGCCGCGCCCATGAACGGCGAGGACCCCGCTCCCAAGCGCAAAAAAGCGGCGAACAGCTATATGCGCCTCAGCGGCATCGGCTTCCAGATGGCCGCCATCATCGGCATCGGCGCGTACGGAGGTTGGTGGGCCGACCAGCGCACCGGCTGGAAATTTCCCGTCCTCACGCTGGTTGGTTCGCTAGGCGGCGTGGCCATCGCCATGTACATCCTCTTCAAGGAAACCCGCGTCCGGTAAAGGCGGAACGTACGAGGCCCAGGAAGTGATGATCCTCATGTTCGCCATTGAAGGGCCTTGCCTACATTTGCGCCCGCTAAGAAGGGGGTAACTCACCCCGCGACACTCAAAAACTCCTTGATGCGCGCCGCATTCCTCGCCTTTTGCCTGTTGATCGCCGGATGGTCCGTCGCCCAGCATGATGGGCACGCGGACCAGCATGAGGCCACAGCCGAGGGACATGAAAGCTCTAAAGAGTCCGCCGAGTTCAATGCCGGTGAGCTCATCATGAGCCACATTGCCGATGAGCACGGTTGGCACATCGCCGGTGACCTCTCCCTCCCCCTGCCAGTGATCCTTTATGACACCCGCAGCGGCCTGCATGTTTTCAGTAGCGCTCGCTTCGAGCACGGACACGCCGCATACGATGGCTATAAACTCGATGATGGCAAGGTCATTGCCGTGGACACAGCTGGCCATATCGACGAGGCTGGTTCCAAGGCCATCTGGGACATTTCCATCACTAAGAACGTGGTCTCCATCTTTCTGGTGATGATCCTTCTGGTGCTGATGTTCTCCAGCATCGCACGTTCCTACGCCAAGCGCGTAGGCCAAGCGCCCAAGGGCCTCCAGTCCTTCATGGAGCCGATCATCCTCTTTGTGCGCGACGACGTGGCCAAGGGCGCCATCGGCCCGCACAAGTACCAGCGCTTCATGCCCTATCTGCTCACGATCTTCTTCGTGATCCTCTTCGCCAACCTCATCGGCTTGATCCCCTTCTTCCCCGGCGGGGCGACGCTCACCGGCAACATCGCCATCACCCTCACCCTCGCTCTCTTCACCTTCGTCATCGTCACGGTGAACGGCAACAAGAACTACTGGAAGCACATCTTCGCCATGCCCGGCGTACCCGTGGGGGTGCTGGTCATCCTTACGCCGGTGGAGATCCTCGGTATGTTCCTCAAGCCCTTCGTGCTGATGATCCGGTTGTTCGCCAACATGGTCGCCGGGCACATCATCGCCCTCAGCTTCTTCAGCCTTATCTTCGTTTTCGGCGCCACCAGCGCGGTGGCCGGTTACGGCGTCTCCGTCGTCAGCCTCGCCTTCACCATCTTCATGACCTTCCTGGAACTGCTCGTAGCGTTCATCCAGGCCTACGTCTTTACCTTCCTCTCGGCCCTCTACATCGGTGCCGCCATGGAAGACCACCACGAACACAAGGAATCAATCGTCTAAACAAACCCTCAGCATGTTTCTTTCAGCCCTCCTCGACATTGGCACAGGTTACGGTATCGCAGCCCTCGGCGCCGGTTTGGCAGCCCTTGGTGCCGGCGTAGGCATCGGACGTATCGGCGGTGACGCCGTGCAGGCCATGGCCCGCCAACCGGAAGCCATGAACGACCTCCGCGCCAACATGATCCTCACCGCGGCATTGGTGGAAGGCGCTGCCTTCTTCGCCATGGTGGTGGGCCTGCTGGTGGTGCTGAAGTAAGCCGCCGTCGGCATCCCCGACGCGTTCATCCCCTTCGTTCACCTCAACGCAACAGCCATGCTGCTCGCCAGTCTTGTAGAACCCGCATTCGGCCTGATCTTCTGGATGACGCTTTCCTTCGGGATCGTGTTCTTCCTGTTGGCCAAGTTCGCGTGGAAGCCCATCCTCAAAGCTCTGCACGAGCGGGAGCAGTCCATCGAGGACGCCATCGGCGAGGCCCGCAAGGCCCGTGAGGAAGTGGCTGCCATGAAGGCCGGCAACGAGGACCTGCTGAAGGAAGCACGCGCCGAGCGCGAGCTGATGCTGAAGGAGGCCCGCGACATCCGCGACAAAGAGATCGCCGACGCCAAGGGACGCGCCAAGGCCGAGGCCGACGCCATTCTCGCCCGTGCCCGTGAGGACATCCGCAACGAGAAGAACGCCGCCATCACCGAGATGAAGAACCAGGTGGGTGAGCTCAGCATCGTGGTGGCCGAACGCATCCTCCGCGACAAGCTCGGCGACAAGGCCGCCCAACAGACCCTGCTGGACAAGGTGATGAAGGAAAGCGACATCCACCTGTCATGATCGTATCCCCCGTCGCATACCGCTATGCCCGTTCCCTGATGCTGCTCGCACAGGAGAAGGGTGAGGTGGAGGCGGTGCGCGAGGACATGCTCCTGGTGGCTTCCACCTGCGCAGAGAACCGGGACCTGGTGATCATGCTGAACAGCCCTGTGATCAAGGCGGCCAGCAAGAACAAGGTACTGGGCCGCGTGTTCGGCGGACAGATCGGGCACATCACGGAGCGCTTCATCGCGATCCTGGTGCGCAAGGGCCGCGAAAGCCTGCTGGCCGAGATCGCCGAAGGGGTCCAGAACGTGTACCGTCAGGAGAACAGCATCCTGATGGCGGAGGTGCGCAGCGCGATCCCCCTCAGCGATGAGGCCCGCGCCCAGGTGCGGAAAATGGCCGAGGACCGCCACCCCGGTAAGACCATGCTGCTCAACGAAACAGTGGACCCCGGCCTCATCGGCGGCGTGGTCATCCGCATCGGTGACGAGCAGATCGACGCCAGCGTAAGCCGCCGCCTGAGCGACCTGCGCCGTAAATTTTCAGAGAATCCGTACATCCCCGAGATCTAAAGAGATCCATCATGGCACAGATCAAACCCGCCGAAGTATCGGCGATCCTCAAAGAAGAACTCGCCGGGCTCCGCACGGAAGCCCAGCTCGAGGAGGTCGGTACCGTGCTGCAGATCGGCGACGGCATCGCCCGCATCTACGGCCTCAACAGTGTGCAGAGCGGTGAGCTCGTGGAGTTCCCCAGCGGACTGCGCGGCATCGTGCTCAACCTCGAGGAGGACAACGTGGGCGTGGTGCTCCTCGGCCGCAGCGTCGGCATCAAGGAGGGCGACACCGTGAAGCGCACCAAGCAGATCGCCAGCGTGAAAGTGGGCGAAGGCATGGTGGGCCGTGTGGTGGACACCCTCGGTGAGCCCATCGACGGCAAAGGCCCCATCGAAGGCAAGACCTATGAAATGCCGATCGAGCGCAAGGCGCCGGGCGTCATCTACCGCCAGCCCGTGACGGAGCCGTTGCAGACCGGCATCAAGGCCATCGACGCCATGATCCCCATGGGCCGCGGCCAGCGCGAGCTCATTATCGGTGACCGCCAGACCGGCAAGAGCACGGTGGCCATCGACACCATCATCAACCAAAGGGAGTTCTACGAGGCCGGCAAGCCCGTGTACTGCATCTATGTGGCCATCGGCCAGAAGGGTTCCACCGTGGCCGGCACTGTGAAGGTGCTGGAGGAGAACGGCGCCATGGCCTACACCACCGTGGTGGCCGCCAACGCCAGCGACCCCGCCCCGATGCAGTTCTACGCACCCTTCACCGGTGCCGCGATCGGCGAATTCTTCCGCGATACCGGCCGTCCCGCACTGATCGTGTTCGACGACCTTTCCAAGCAGGCCGTGGCTTACCGCGAGGTGTCCCTCCTGCTGCGCCGCCCACCCGGACGTGAGGCTTACCCCGGTGACGTGTTCTACCTGCACAGCCGCCTGTTGGAACGTGCCGCGAAGATCATCAACGACGACACGATCGCTTCCCAAATGAACGACCAGCCCGACTCGTTGAAGGGCATGGTGAAAGGTGGCGGTTCATTGACCGCTCTGCCGATCATCGAAACGCAGGCCGGTGACGTTTCCGCGTACATCCCCACCAACGTGATCTCCATCACCGACGGGCAGATCTTCCTGGAAAGCAACCTCTTCCTCAGCGGTGTGCGCCCCGCCATCAACGTGGGCATCAGCGTGAGCCGTGTGGGCGGTAATGCGCAGATCAAGTCCATGAAGAAAGTGGCCGGCACCCTGAAGCTGGACCAAGCCCAGTACCGCGAACTGGAGGCCTTCTCCAAGTTCGGTTCCGACCTGGACGCCGCCACCAAATCCGTGCTGGACAAGGGTGCGCGCAACGTGGAGATCCTCAAGCAGGGCCAGAACAGCCCCATGCGCGTGGAAGAGCAGGTGGCCATCATCTACCTCGGCTCCAAGGGCCTGCTGGGTAAAGTCCCAGTAAGCAAGATCCGCCACTTCGAGCAGGAGTTCCTCACGATGATGCGTAACACCCAAGCCGATACCCTCGCATCCCTGAAGGCTGGCAAACTGGACGCTGAGATCACCGGCACACTGGAGAAAGTGGCCGCAGACCTCGTGAAAAGCTACGCCTAAGGCCAACTAAAGCACACCCATGGCCAGCCTGAAGGAAGTCCGCAACCGGATCGTCTCGGTGAACAGCACCAAGCAGATCACCGCCGCCATGAAGATGGTGAGCGCGGCCAAGCTGCGCCGTGCACAGGACGCCATCATCCGCATGCGGCCTTATGCCGAGAAGCTGGGCGTGCTGCTGAGCAACGTGAGCGCTTCCCTGGACGGCAATGAGAACAAGTTCGCGCAGCAGCGTGAAGTGAAGAACGTGCTCTTCGTGGCGATCGTGAGCAATCGCGGATTGGCCGGCGCTTTCAACACCCAGGTGTTCCGCCTGATCCGCAAAGCAGCCGCAGAAGCGGAGGCCCGCGGCGAGCGTGTCCATGTGCTCTCACTGGGCAAGAAGGCCGCTGACCTCTACCGCCGCACGCCGTGGCACGCTTCGGGCTTCCCGGAGAACTTGGCGGCGTTGTACGACGGACTGAGCTTCGACAAAGTGGCACCCGTGGCGGAAGCCATCATGGCCCAGTTCGCCGATGGCGAATACGACCGCGTGGAGCTCTTCTACAACAAGTTCAAGAACGCCGCCTCCCAGATCGTCACCGAGGAGCGCTACCTGCCCATCGAGCCGCCGCAAGCGGAAACTGAGAGCAAAGGCGCCATCGTGAAGACCGACCACATCATGGAGCCGGACCGGCAGACCATCGTGGAAGAGATCATCCCCAAGAGCCTGAAGATCCAGCTCTACAAGGCGATGCTCGACAGCTTCGCCTCCGAGCACGGCGCGCGCATGACCGCCATGCACAAGGCCACGGACAACGCGGACGACCTACTGAAGGAACTCCGCCTGTCCTACAACAAGGCGCGCCAAGCAGCCATCACCAACGAGATCCTCGAGATCGTGGGTGGGGCCGAGGCGTTGAAGGGGTAGGTTGTGGTCCCTCCAGTTTAATCCGTACGATTGGCTCGATTTTATATCGAGGAACTCAGCACGTTTTGAAGTTCCGCTGCGAATGCTTTGAAAGAAGGCATTGTTTCCAAAGGTGAATAGTCTGTGATATAATCCCGAACACGGAATTTACTTTGAGCCTGATTCCTTTGCCAATGAGCCAGCCTTCTTCCCGATAATTCCGTGGCCTTGACCAAAGTTTCTTGCAAAACCTTTTTTGCGTTCAATGATTCTGGTGTCTTCAATATATCAAGACCCAAGACCGTTTTCCCATTGGGATTACCTGAAGCGCGACGAATTGCATGTTCATCAAACAGGAACCAAGCTTCTGTCATTCTAACTGGCACAACGCAAACGCTGCGTGGGGGGGTCCTTATTGAGGCTAGGGCCTTCTTAATTTCCTTTTGGCGATCAATCAACGGGATTCTTTCCGCATCGCGGTGAATAAAAAGAATCTCGCACGGGAATTCACGAACTGCCGTCTCAATTCTGGCTGTCAGTCCTTCGGCGACAGCGGGTAGAGCATCCGGGTCTGCGAAGCGACCATTATAATCCATAATACCATTGCGCTTAAGCAACCACTCGATGGGTCCCATCAACATCATGTCCGACGTTCCATCCGCGAGTAGTGTATAATTCATCAAAAATCAATCCAATTTCAGTCGAGTTTGATATTGTTCTGTTGAGAGCAATGTCGGCTTGTCACGCTTTGGGGGGTCAATGAGCGGACGGCCGCTCAGGTACCTCTTCACAGTGGCCTTATTGATTGGCTCAAGTACCTGAGCACGCCAAGAACCCAAAGGTGCCGCCAAGCCTATTCCGCCCACCCGTCTGCCATCGACCCGTGCATATTTAGTCTCAATGAATGTCAGGTCGTCTAGGTCCACTCTTTCTACGACCAAAGGTGAGTGCGTCGTAATGATGACCTGACGTAATGGTGCATTGTCATCCACAGCAGTTTCTGCATCCGTAGCTATCTCATATAACAAATCAACCATAGCGTCAACCTTTTGGGGGTGAATCCCATTTTCTGGTTCTTCAAAGCATATCAACCCGTGCTCTGCAGAATCTTGCCATATCGTTGCCAATGCGACAAAACGCAACGTGCCATCTGATAGTGAACTGGCTGGCAATTCCAGACCTTCCAAATCCTCCATCATAAACCGGAACACCCGGCGGCTATCATCTCGTTCGACGTGAGTTGACTTCACACCTTCTACCAATTGGGCCAGTCGGTTAGCCAACTTCGTGTAAGTAGCTTCTCTATCCCCCTCGCTTGCTAATCGATATAGTGTGGCTGGTATATGCGCTCCTTTGCTATCCAAGCTGGTTGGCGCATCAAATTCGTCCTGACTGCCCAAAGCAGATGGCTCAAACTGCAACCTTTTCCAAGATCTTAGTTCTTTGCGCATTAACACAGCCGTCCGATTCTCATCCGCATTCTGGGCGGAACTAAGAACCGTGCGCGGAAGGATTCTGGCGTTCAACACGTTTGGTTTTCCCCCACCTCGCCATTTCTTATCCTCTACTTTCATCCTATCTGCTTGCAGAAGAATACGATCTCCCTCCGTTTTGATGAAGGTTCGGCGCCTGGTCATTGGCTTTACTACAGAATTGACCCATGCCTTGGAAGGGTTGAATTTCAACGCCGTTGTTGCATAGCTTCTTGGATATCCTGTCAGTTCTTCAGACGTTAATTCCATAACCGTGCTTTCATACCCCTCTCGTTTCACGGATCCTACATCAAAGGCCAACTTATAATTCAGGTAAGTCCCTCCGGCAACCGCTTCCTGATTGAACTCATCCGTTCCCTTCGGAGGTATGATAACATCGAGGTCAAATTCAATGGGGCCTGGTTCATTTCCGCTCCTAAGGCGAAGCATATCATCACCACCACGAACGCTACGAGCCGCTTCCACGAATGGCTTATCGGCAAGCGCGGAAAGGAACATGAGCGCATCGAAAAGATTCGATTTGCCCACTCCGTTTAATCCTGCCAGACAATTGAATGGGCCGAAATAGAACTCTGCGTCAATGATGTTCTTGAACCCTTTTATCCGAAGTCTTGTAATCACTGCTAGTTCAGTTTTTCAGACGAATGTAGTGCTCCCAAGCCTGAATCGAATAATACCCCATTTCCGCCGCCGGAAGTCTTCCCCTAGCTCCCGCCAGTCTCCCCATTCCCGCGCTCGGCTGGGTCAACAATAGCTTCCGGCGCTCGGCTCAACGATAACCTCACAGACCTGCCGAGTGCCTCAGGACCCAAACGCCGGTGCGGAGCTACGGTTCTTCTACTTGTAATGGAATCGGCATTGAACTATACATAGCCGCTGGGAATCGCCACTGCCTGTAATGGAATAGACCAACCTATGTTCTTGGTCTATGCCTCGCGACCAATACCTCCCCGCTCCCGCCAGTCTTCCCGGCCCAACAATAAAGTGAGTTCTTGACCCGGTCTGGCCGGGGCGACTGGTGGGTGCCATATCCAGCGGTCAGTAAAGACGCAAAAGTTTCAGAACGTCTTCAGACTGCTAGACTAACCCCAGTTCCTTCCTCTTGGATAGCTTCGCCTTTCGGAGCCGGTCACAAAACGTGACCACCTTATGAAACGCTGACCACCAGTATGGAAGGCCTCGTCACTTATCGCCGTAGTGTCCTTTGCAGCTCACCACCTCTACCGAACCCTCACTGGTCATTCGATAGACCAACCGGTGCTTTTCATCGATCCGCCGGGACCAATAACCTTTGAGCGTTCCCTTCAATGGCTCTGGCTTGCCCATTCCCTTGAAGGGTTCCCGAAGGATGGCCTTGATCAGGTCGTGGATCTTGATGTACCGTGCCTTGTCGTAGATGCCCCAGTCGCAGAAGTCGTCATAAGCTTTCTGCTCGAAGATGATGCGCTTCATGCCTTGAGGCGCTCGATCACCATAGCATCCAGATCGGCCTCTGAAAGTGTGACCACATTCCCCGCTCCCGCCAGTCTTCCCGGCCCAACAATAAAGTGAGTTCTTGACCCGGTCTGGCCGGGGCGACTGGTGGGTGCCATATCCAGCGGTCAGTAAAGACGCAAAAGTTTCAGAACGTCTTCAGACTGCTAGACTAACCCCCAGTTCCTTCCTCTTGGATAGCTTCGCCTTTCGGAGCCGGTCACAAAACGTGACCACCTTATGAAACGCTGACCACCAGTATGGAAGGCCTCGTCACTTATCGCCGTAGTGTCCTTTGCAGCTCACCACCTCTACCGAACCCTCACTGGTCATTCGATAGACCAACCGGTGCTTTTCATCGATCCGCCGGGACCAATAACCTTTGAGCGTTCCCTTCAATGGCTCTGGCTTGCCCATTCCCTTGAAGGGTTCCCGAAGGATGGCCTTGATCAGGTCGTGGATCTTGATGTACCGTGCCTTGTCGTAGATGCCCCAGTCGCAGAAGTCGTCATAAGCTTTCTGCTCGAAGATGATGCGCTTCATGCCTTGAGGCGCTCGATCACCATAGCATCCAGATCGGCCTCTGAAAGTGTGACCACATTCCCCTTTTCGAGGTTTTTGATCGCCTTGTCCAGACGCTGGAGGTAGACCTTCTTGCTTTCCGAGCGCGTCAGCTCAAAATCGGTGCTGGATCGGATGGTCAGCGTGAGTTCACGGTCCTTGTCGAACAAGCGTTTGATCTTGTTCAACAGGTCCATATCCAACTCAGATACCTTGATGCGCAGGCTTGTTTCCATTGGGTTTAGCTCTTGCGAAGATAAGGGTATCCCGCACTAACGCGCCGTTCCACCCGGCGTTCAGCCCAACGATAACGTGAGTTCTTGACCAATCCGGCCGGGGCGACTTGTGAGTTTGGATCTACCGGTCAGTCAAGGTGCAGAAGCTTTCGGCGGATTTCGGACCGCTGCCCGAAAACGCATCCACTTAACTTTACGTTCCCAATATCCATCAGACCAACCAACAAGCCATGACTACTTTGGAGCTGAGGGCCGAGATCAAGCAGTTGCTGAGCCGTGAGAAAAACACGTCCGTGCTCGAGGCGATCCGGATGCTCTTGCGCCGGGAAGATGCGGAGACCGATGACGACTTCACGGATGAGGAATTGGCCGAGCTTGAGCAAAGACGCGCCCGCTATGTGAGCGGAGAAAGCAAGCCGCACACTGTTGAGGAATCCATGCGCCTCGCACGTGAGGGGTTCAAACGATGAGCTTCACGGTCCAGATCCTACCTGAAGCTACTGAAGAGGTAGGGGTGATCTTCGGCTACTATGAAAAACAAGAAACCCGGTTTGGGGCACCGCTTTCTAAAAGCGTTGAACGCATGTTACGAGAACTTGGCGCTCAATCCGTCGACTCAGAAACGCAAGGGCGTTTTCCGACATGCAATGATCCACAAGTTCCCCTATCGCGTGGTGTATGAACTTCATGGCGAACTTGTGATCGTCTACCAAGTGCGCCACACCAGCCGTAAACCCAGCAAGAAGTTCGGCCCGTAAATAAAGGCTGACAAGGCTCTTTGGACCCTGAATGAGACTCCGAGGCTAAATGCCGGACAATGGACTTAACGCCCAATCCGCATCTGGCCAATATTGGCGCTGGCCTCAGCAGCCAGTGCATCGGCTTGGGCCTGAGTGGCCTTGCTGCCCGCCGTAAGCTCCAAATAGTGCAGGTAGTCCAACACGCGTTGCGCCTCAAGCGGATCTACCTTGCTGGAAAGCGTCACCACCACTTCGTTCTTCTTGTTGCGTCTAACGGTCATCGGTTATCAAAGATAGCCATCTGTTACTCAAGGCTCAGAAGCTTCCGGCGACACTTAGAACGCACTGCTGGTCATCCTTCTGGAGCGACCGGAGAGCGTTCCGTAGTAGACGATCGAGAATTCGAACGCCCCGTTGTTGTTCGTGTAGGTATGCAGTGGTGAGGTGTTGATGTCGTAGCTGAAGCGGTACATGTTGTTCCCGTGCTTGATGCCCACCTGGGCGATGATGGCATCCTCCAAGCGATAGGAGCAGCCTGCCACAACACCATACACGCCGCCCATCAGCGCCACTTGGCCCAGGAGGCCGGCCTGGATCGTTTGGTCCGGACCTTGGCGCATGTACAGCCCTTGCGGGATGATGTCCACACCTTCGGCCACCGTGATGTACGCACCTGCGTTCACCGAATACCGGATCGGCAGGTCGCTCTTCTCCTCGCGGAAAATGGATTCGTCCGGCGTAGTGACATGGAAGAGCGCGAAGTTCCCGAAGGGGTTGATCGTTTTGTTCCGGTTGGTGGAACGATAGGCGACTCCGGCACCGAGGTCCAGCATCATCCTTCCCTTCTTCTGGAACGCCTCCCCTGTCGGCAGGTCGCTGTCGAAATGGTCCCGGTCGTACTGGGCATCCCACACCAGCTTGCTGTCGTTCACCTTTTTGTAGATCAAGCCCAGGTTCACCCCTGCGGAAAGCGTGTAGTTCTTCGACGACGAGACGTTATACGCTCCGGCGACCCCCGCCTGAAAGTTGTTCATCACGTTGGCCATGTTGTAGTTGTTCAGGTACGCCCCGAAGCCGTACTGCCGGTCCATGGACACGTCCACCCCGAAGGCCGTAGTGAGGAAGTTGCTGGCCAGGCTGTTCCACTGGCTCCGCAGGTTGCTGCTCACCCGGAAATCACTGTTCTCGAACATGCCCGTGAGCGCGGGGTTCAGCAGGACCGATGCAGCGTCGTACTGGCTGAGTTGCGCGTCCTGGGCACGGGTGGCACCGGCTCCGAGGAGCGTGATCGCCAAGAGGAGGGTTGCTTTCGTTTTCATCGTTCTGTTCTCTTTAGCGGATCAATGTCACTTTGCCCGAGCGGTCGAAGTCCTGGCCTTCCACGGAGGTGGCGACGACCGTGTAGACGTACACCCCGTTGATCTCCGGTTTCCCGTTATGCGTACCATCCCATCCGAACTCCGGGTCGGTGGTCTCGAAGACCATTTCACCCCAGCCGTTGAAGATCTTCAGTTCCATGGTCTCGAAGGGCCCGCCACGCACATAGAAGATGTCGTTCATGCCGTCCCCGTTCGGGCTGAAGGCGTCCGGCAGTTTCGGTGGCACGATCTTGTTCTCCGTGATCGCGATGAGCATGGAGTCTGAAGCGGTGCAGCCTGCGGCGTTGGAGACCGTCTGCACGATGATGAACTGGCCCGCATCGGTGTAGGTGTGCGTGGGCTCTTGGGAAAGCGATCCCTGTCCATCACCGAAGTCGTAGTGCCAACCGTTGCCGCCGAAGGAACTGTCCGTGAAAGCGATCGGCTCGCCCGTGAAGGCATCGCCGGTGTAGGAGAAGCCGGCCGTCGGTGCGAACATCACCTCCACGACCTGACTGGTGGTGGCGCTGCAGCCGTTCTGGGCGAACACCGTAAGCGACACCGGATACTGCCCGGCCCCGGGGAAGGTATTGCCAGCCTGCTGACCGGCAGCGCTGTTGCCGTTGCCGAAGTCCCAGCTCCAGCCGATGATGGGCGAGCCCGTGGTGGTGCTGGCATCGGTGAAGGCGGTGGTGGAACCTGCACAAGCGTTCCCGAAGGTGAAGGCCGCGTGCAGCGGGTTCACGAAGGACAGCTTGACGGTATCGACCGCTGCGGCGCAGAACAGGTCTCCCGTGGTGGTGAGGAACAGGTTCACGTGTTGCAGCAGGGAGTCCGTGGCACCCGGTTGATAGATCGCGTTAGCCGTGGTGTTGTTCGGCAGGAAGACGCCGGAACCGTTGGTGGTCCATTGTATACCGGTTGCACCCGTGTAGGTACCGGCCATCTGTACATCCGCCGAGACGTCGCAGGTGGTGATGTCCGTGCCGGCGTTCACCGTAGAAGGCTGGTGCATGTGTACGGCCAGCGTATCGCTGTGCGCTGGGCAGCCCATGTTGCCCGTGGTGGTGAGCACGAAGCTCAATTGCTGGAACACCAGGTCCGGTGCGCTGGGCACGTAAGTCGCGTTCAGTTCGTTGGCATCCGGCAGGAAGGTGCCCGTGCCGTTCGTTGTCCACGCGCCGCCGCTCACTCCGGTGATGTTCCCGGCCAAGGGGATCGGATCGCCATTGGCGCACATGTCCAGGTCGGTACCCGCGTTCGCAATGCGCGTGGGGCCGATCCCGATGAAGAGCGTATCCACAACACTGCCGCAGTTGCCCGTGCCGTAGGCGGTCAGGCTCAGGTGTACACCGCCTGCGATGCTGTCGCTGGCCGAGGGCATGTAGATCGCGTTCAGCGCGTTGGCATCGGGGCTGAAGCTCCCCGTACCGGCAGTGATCCATTGCACCAGCGAATCGTTCTGCGCGGTGCCGTTCAACTGGACCGGCACAATCCCATCGCAGAGCATCAGGTCCGCACCGGCACTCACCGTGGGTGGCTGGTGGATGTATACCGCCACCGTGTCGTTGTGCGCGGGGCAGCCCATGTTACCGGTGGTGGTGAGCACGAAGCTCAGTTGCTGGAACACCAGGTCGGGGGCACTGGGCACGTAGCTAGTGTTCAAGGCGTTGGCGTCAGGAACGAAGGTGCCTGTGCCGTTGGTGGACCACGTGCCGCCGCTCACTCCGGTGATGTTCCCGGCCAATTGCACGGGGCTGCCATCAGCGCACACGTTCAGGTCGGTGCCAGCGTTAGCGATGCGCGTGGGACCCACACCGATGAAGAGCGCATCCGAAGCGTTGCCGCAAGTGCCTGTGCCATACGCGGTGAGGACCAGGTTCACTCCGCCTGCGATGCTGTCAGTAGCCGTTGGAATGTAGGTGGCATTGAGCGTGTTGGCGTTCGGGCTGAAGCTGCCCGTACCATCGGTGACCCATTGCACCAGCGAATCGTTCTGCGCGGTGCCGTTCAACTGGATCGGCGACAAACCATCGCAGAGCAGCAGGTCAGCACCCGCGTTCACCGTGGGAGGAACGTGGTAGCTCACCACCAGCGTGTCCTTACCGGCGGGGCAGCCAGCGTTGTTGGTGGTGCTCAGCACCAAGGAGATGTTACCGATCACATAATCCGCCGCACCCGGGATGTAGGTGGCGTTGAGCGCCGTGGCCGAGGGGCTGAAGGAACCCGTGCCCGTGGTGCTCCACTGGCCCGTGGTGGTGCCGGCGACCGCTCCGTTCAGCGGGATGTTCGGGTCCGTACTGCAAGTGATCACATCCTGGCCGGCCTGTGCAGCGAGCCCACCGCCGAAGGTGATGATGAGCGCATCCGACACGGCGCTGCAAGGCAGGGTGCCCGTGGTGGCCACGGTGAGCGTCACCGTTCCGATGGTGCTATCGGCTGCGCTGGGGTAGTAGAGCGTGGCCAAGGCATTGGCATCGAAGAAGGTGCCCGTGCCCGAAGTGGTCCAGGTGCCGCCGGGTGCATTGGCGGCGTTGGCGGCCAATTGTACCGGTGCGGCCGTGCAGGCGATGATATCGCTCCCCGCAGTGATGTTCGGAAGGGCGCGGACGTTCAGTGTCACTGCATCGGAAGATGCCGCGCAGGAACCATTGGTGATCGTGGTGATCGTCAACTGCACTGCACCCGCTGCGATGTCCGCGTTGCTGAGCGTGTAGGTGGCATTGGGATCGGTGTTGTTGCTGAAGGAACCCGAGCCGGAAGTGCTCCACAGGATGCCCTGGGCACCGCCGCTGAAGTTCCCCGCAAGCTGGGCGATCGGTGAGTTGGCACAGAGGTTTTGGTCCGCACCGGCGAATGCATAGCTGGTGCTGCCGAAGGTCAGTGTCATCTGGTCGCTGCCGCTGGGGCAAGTGCCCGTGTTGGTAGCGGTGAACGTGAGCACTACCGAGCCGTTGGCCACATCGGCCGCAGAGAAGAAGTACTGCGCGTTGAGCACATCTGCACTGGGCTGGAAGGTGCCCGTGCCGGTGGCGGTCCAGATGCCTGAGGGCGATCCGTTCTGGATACTGCCCTGCAGGTTGGCATGGTCGGAGAGCACGCACACGCTCTGGTCCGGACCGGCGCTCACGATGATGCCGGCGGTGAGGTAGATCGTCATCGCATCGCTCACCGGGCCGCAGTTGCCGTTGTTCAAGGAAGTGAGCGTGAAGTGGATCTGACCCGCAGCGATGTCCGCAGCGCTTGCCGTGTACGTGGTGTTCAGTGCACCCGCGTTGGCGATGGTGCCGGTTCCCGTGGTGGTCCACTGGCCCACGGTGGTAATGCCGGAGATCATTCCGCTCAGGTTGAACTGGCTCACCTGGTCGCAGAAGGTCTGGTCCGGTCCGGCGTTCACATAAGGTGCCGGTGTGAGCTCCAGCGTCATGGCGTCGCTGGCGTTGTTGCAGCTGTTCACTGCGTTCAGCGTCAAGGTCAGCGAGCCGATGGCCGTGTCGATGTTGCTGGGGATGTAGGTCGGCGTCAGCACGCTGTTGCTCGGGTAGAAGGAACCCGAGCCGGAGGTGGTCCACTGCACTTGGGTGGCATCACCGCTGATGGTTCCAGCGAGCTGCACCGTGGCGTTGTTCGCGCAGAAACTCAGGTCCTGGCCGGCGTTCACCGTACCGGAAGGTTGGATGGCGATGTACACCGTATCCACATCCGCAGTGCAAGCACCCGTGTTGGTGGCGGTGAGCACCAAGCTCACACCGTGGGCCAAGGAATCCTGGGCGCTGGCGTGGTAGATGTTGGCGAGCGCATCAGCCGGATTGGCGAAGCTGCCCGATCCCAACGTGCTCCACACGCCGGAGGAAGAAGCACCGCTCACTTGGCCATTGATCAACACGTTCAGGTTGCCGAAGCATACCACTTGATCGGCACCCGCATTCGCGCTGGAGACCGGAACGATGGTCACGTTCATCTGGTCCATGGCATTGTCGCAACTGTTCACGCTCCACGTGAAGGTGAGCGTGCCTTGGTCGCCCGGAGCTACTTGGTACACCGCACTTGCAGCGTTGGCGTTCGGGGTGAAGGAGCCCGCACCGTTCGTGGTCCAGTGGCCTTCCGTGGCGTTGCCGCTGATGCTGCCGGCGAGTTGCACGGTGGCTTGGCTGGCGCAGATGCTCTGGTCAACCCCAGCGTTGGCGATGGCGTTCGGCAGGATGGTCAAGGTCATCATGTCCGACACCACATTGCACAGGCCGTTGTTCGTGGAAGTCAGCGTGAGGTCCACAGTGCCGTTCAGCGAATCCAGTGCGCTGGCCATGTAGGTGGCGTTCAGTGCGGTGGCGCTCGGGAAGAAGCTGCCCGTGCCGCTGGTGCTCCACGTACCGGTGGTGGAACCGCCTTGCACGCTGCCGGTCATCGGCACTTGCAGATCGCTGGAGCACGTGGTGATGTCAGCGCCAGCGCTCACAACAGGGGCGGGCGTTACGGTGAGCGTCACTTGGTCGACCACGGCGAGGCAGTTGCCATTGCCCGTGGTGGTGAGCGTGAGCTCCACGCTTCCGGTCTGAAGTTCGAAGTTCGAAGGCACGTACTGTGCGTTCAGCGTCTGTGCGTTCGGCGAGTAGGTGCCGAGGCCACCGCTCCATTGTGCGCCGCCTGCCACGGTGATCGCGCCGTTCAGCGTGACCAATGGATTGTTGGCGCATACGTCCAGGTCCACACCGGCATTCACCGTGGGTGCTGGCGTGAAGGTGATGGCGATGGTGTCGCGCACCGCGAAGCAATTGCCGTTGCCGGTGGAGGTGAGGTAGAGGTTCAAGCTGCCCGAAGCGATCTCCGACGCCGTGGGCGTGTAGATCGGGCTGAACACGTTGTTGGAAGGGCTGAAGGCGCCGCTTCCACCGGACCATGCACCGCCGTTCGCGTTGTTCACGTTGCCGTTGAGCTGCACCGCCGAGTTGTTGGCACACACGGCCAGGTCGGTACCGGCATTCACCACAGGCGCACCGGTGAAGTAGACCGTCATCTGGTCGGTGACGGCCACGCAGATGCTAGTGCCTGTGGAAGTGAGCGTGAAGGTGATGGAACCTGCCGTTACCTCCGCCTCGGTGGGCGTGTATTGCAGTGCCAGCGAGGTGTTATTCGGGAAGTAGTTGCCCATGCCACCGGTCCATTGGCCGCCCGGGGCGTTGCCGACGAATCCGTTCAGCTGGAAGTTCGGATTGTTGGCGCAGATCTGCTGGTCCGGTCCGGCGTTCACCACGGGGACAGGGTCCACGATGATCACCAAGCTGTCCCGCACGGCCGTGCAATTACCGTTGCCCGTGGACGTGAGCACCAAGGACATCTGTCCTGCGGCGATCTCAAGCGCGGTCGGCGCATAGCTGGCGTTCAGCATCTGTGCGTTAGGCGTGAAGGCGCCCGCACCGCCGCTCCACGTGCCACCATTGGCCACGGTGACCGCACCGGCCAGTTGCACCTCGGAAGCGTTGGCGCACACATGGGCATCCAGGCCCGCGTTCACCGTCGGTGCCGGGGTGTAGTCCAAGCGCACGGAATCGCGGGAGGACAAGCAGCCGCCGTTGCCCGTGGAAGTGAGGTAGAGCCACAGTCCGCCCGCGTTCACTTCAGCAGCGCTGGCCGTGTAGACCGCGTTCACCGTAGCAGCGTTCGGGCTGAAAGACCCCGCGCCGCCGGTCCAATTTCCGCCGGTGGCATTGGTCACTTGGCCGTTCAGTTGCGCGGCAATGTTGTTGGCGCAAAGCGTTTGTGCGGCACCGGCCTCCACCACGGGAGCGTCGGTGATAGTGATGGTCACTTGGTCGCTCACCGCGTTGCACAGACCGTTGCCGGTGCTGGTCAAAGTGACCGTGGCCGTGCCTGCGATCACTTCCGCGGCGGAAGGCGTGTAGATCGCGCTCAGGCTGTTCGCGTCAGGCGAGAAGCTGCCTGCGCCGGTCCATGTTCCGCCTGTGGCGTTCTGCACCGAACCGGCCAGTTGCACGCTCGGGTTGTTGGCGCAGGATTGCAAAGGCTGGCCCGCGTCCACCACAGGTGCTGGCGTGATCGTCACCACCATCTGGTCGCTCACCGCATTGCACAGCGCATTGCCCACCGTGGTCAAGGTCAACGTGACGGTACCGGCGGAGACCTCCGCTGCGGTCGGTGTGTACACCGCGTTCAGGATGCCGCTGTTCGGCGAGAAGCTGCCCGCTCCTCCGCTCCAGAGGCCGCCCGTGGCCACGGTCACAGATCCGTTCAACTGCAAGGTGGCATTGTTCGCACAGATGCTGGCGTCCGATCCGGCGTTGGCCGTGGGCGCAGGTGTGAAAGTGTACGTCACCTCGTCCGTTACCGCCGTGCAACCGTTGTTGCCGGTGGTGGTGAGCGTCAGTGTCGCGCTGCCTGCGGCGATCTCACCCAGTGAGGGCGTGTACACCGCGTTCAGTGCATTGGCGTTCGGGCTGAAGGTTCCTCCGCCGCCGCTCCACGTTCCACCGTTGGCGACAGTGACGCTGCCGCCCAGTTGGATGGCCGCATTGTTCGCGCAGCGCACACCGTCCGCACCCGCATTGGCCGTGGGCGAAGCGGTGAAGGTGATCAGGACCTGGTCCGATACCGGCACACAGTTGCCATTGCCGATGGTGATCAAGGTGAGCGTCATGGTGCCTCCGGCGATCTCGGCCGCGGTCGGCGTATAGACCGCGTTGAGCGAAGCGATGGAAGGCGTGAAGCTGCCCGCACCTCCGCTCCATTGGCCGCCACCAGCGCCGCTGACGGAGCCACCGAGCTGCACCTGCGCATTGTTCGAGCAAGCGAACAGGTCGTTGCCCGCATTGGCGGCAGGCGAGGCGATGATCGTGATCGTCATCTGGTCGTTCACCCCGTTGCACAGCCCGTTCTGGATGGTCGTGAGCGTGAGCGTCGCGGTGCCTAAGGCCACCTCAGCAGGGCTGGGATGATAGGTCGCGTTCAGTGTGTTCGCATCCGGCGACCAGGTGCCACCGCCGCCGCTCCATACAGCACCACCAGCTATCGTCACCGTGCCGTCCAGGATCACGGAGGGATCGTTGGCGCAGACGGTGCGGTCCACACCGGCGTTCACCGTGGGGCCTTGTGAGATGTAGATGGTCATGGCATCGCTCACCGCGGTGCAGGTACCGTTGCCTGTACTGGTCAGCGTGAGCGTGATCGAGCCGTTCGCCAGTTCAAGGGCGCTGGGGGTGTACACCGCGTTCAGCGCGTTGATGCTCGGTGAGAAGCCGCCCGTACCACCGCTCCAGATGCCGCCCGTGGCGTTGCTGATGGAACCGGCCAATTGCACGCTGGCGTTGTTCGAGCAGACCGTGCGGTCGATCCCTGCATCCACAACGGGTGCAGGTGCGATGGTGATCACCACTTGATCGGACACGACGTTGCAAGTACCGTTGTTCGTGGAGGTCAACGTCAATGTGACGGTGCCCGCAGCGATCTCACCCAGGGTCGGGGTGTAGGTGGCGTTCAGGTTGTTGTTACCGGGGTTGAAGGTGCCCGAGCCGCCGCTCCACACACCGCCGCCCGCATGGTTGACCACACCGCCCAATTGCGCGGTGGGATTGTTGGCGCACACGGTGAAGTTGTTGCCGGCGTTCACCACCGGTGCCGGGGAGATCGTGATCACGATCTGGTCCGTCACCGGATTGCTGTTGCCATTGCCCACGGAGGTCAGCGTGAGGGTCACGCTACCTGCGGCGATCTCGGCCGCTGATGGATAGTAGGTGGTGTTGAGCGAGGTGTTGTTCGGCGTGTAGCTACCGGTACCGCCGCTCCAGATGCCGCCAGTGGCGATGGTCACGCTGCCGTTGAGGGCAACGACCGCATTGTTGCCGCAGATCACTTGGTCCGGTCCGGCGTTCGTCGTTGGCGCATCGCTGAAGGTGATGGTCATGGCATCGATGGCTGCAGCGCAGGAACCATTGCCGGTGGTGGTCAAGGTCAAGGTGACACTGCCGGAAGCGATCTCCGCCGGTGTGGGCGTGTACACCGCATTGGTGGTGGTATTGTTCGGGTTGTAAGTGCCCGCACCGCCGGACCATACCATGCCGGTGGCGATGGAATAGGAACCGGCCAAGGTGGTGGCCGCATTGTTGGCACTGACGGACTGGTCAACCCCTGCATTGGCCATCGGGGCCGTGGTGAAGGTGATCTGCACCTGGTCAGCGACCGCTGCGCAGTTGCCATTGCCCGTGGTGGTAGCGGTAAGCGTTACCAAGCCATTGGACACCTCGATGGCTGAAGGCGTGTAAGTGATGTTCTGCGCTGTGCTGCCTGGCGAGTAGAGGCCGCTTCCGCCGCTCCACTGCACGCCGTTGGCCACGGTGATGGCCGCGTTCAGCGTAGCGGTGCCATTGTTCCCGCAGAGGGTCTGGTCCACACCGGCATTCACCGTCGGTGAAGGCGTGATGATGAAGTGGACCTGGTCCGTTACCGCGTTGCAGGTACCGTTGCCGGCCGAGGTGAGGGTGAGCGTGAACCCACCTGATGAGATCTCGGCCGCGCTCGGCGTGTAGGTAGCGTTGAGGGTGATGCTGTTCGGGCTGTAGGTGCCGTTGCCGCCGCTCCATACACCGCCTACGGCTCCGTTCACACTACCGTTGAGCGTGACGGCCGGTGAGTTCGCGCAGACGGTAGCGTCCGCACCTGCATTCAGGATCGGCGCCGGGGTGTAGGTGATGATGCGGGTATCGCTGGCCGGTGTGCAATTGCCGTTGCCCGTGGTGGTCAAGGTGAGCGTCACCATGCCAGCGGCGATATCGCCCGGGCCGGGGTTGTAGGTCGCGTTCAGCGTGTTGGCGTTCGGCGTGTAGGTGCCGGTGCCGCCGCTCCAGGTGCCGCCCGTGGCGGTCACCACGCTGCCGTTCAGGGCCACGGCGCCGTTGTTCGCGCAGCGGGTCACATCAGGTCCCGCGTTGGCGGAAGGTGCATCGGTGAAATTGAGCACCACTTGGTCGATGGCCGCATTGCACAGCCCGTTGCCGGTGGTGGTAAGCGTGAGCGTCAAGCTGCCGTTGGTGATCTCCGTAGCCGTGGGTGTGTAGATCGCACTCATGTTCGTGGTGCTCGGGTCGAAGGTGCCGTTGCCGCCGCTCCAGATGCCACCTGTGGCCACGGTGAAGGCGCCGGACAGGGAAGTCACGGGATTATTGGCGCAAAGCACCCTGTCGGATCCGGCGTTCGCAGTCGGTCCAGGTGTGATCGAGTAAGACACTTGGTCGCTCACCGCAGTGCAATTGCCGTTGCCCACCGTGGTCAACGTGAGGGTGACGCTGCCAGCAGTGCGCTCAGCAGCGCTAGGTGTGTAGGTGGCGTTGAGCGTGCTGCTGTTCGGGCTGTAGGTACCCGTTCCACCGCTCCAGATGGCACCGGAAGCACCGTTGACCACACCGGCCAAGATAATCGCCGAGTTGTTCGCGCAGACCGTACCGTTGAGGCCGGCATCCACCATGGGCGCAGGCGTGAAGTTGATCAGCTTGCTGTCCGAGACCAGACCGCAATTGCCATTGCCACTACTGGTCAACGTGAGGGTCAGCGAACCTGCGGCGAGTTCTGAAGGCGTTGGTGTATAGACCGCATTGAGCGTGGTATTGCTCGGGGTGAAGGATCCCAGACCACCGCTCCAGATGCCGCCCGTGGCAATCGTTACGGTTCCGTTCAAGGACACGTTGGCATTGTTCACGCAGACCGTCGCGTCCGTTCCGGCATTCACCGTGGGAGCTGGCGTGAATGCCAAGGTGATCGCATCGGAGACCGCCACGCAATTGTTGTTGCCCGTGGTGGTCAGTGTGAGCGTCACCGAGCCGTTGGAGATCTCATCGGCCGTTGGCGTATAGGTCGCGTTCATGTTCGCCGCGCTCGGGCTGAAGGTGCCCAAGCCACCGCTCCATGCGGCACCGGTAGCTACCGTGAACCCGCCAGCCAAGGTGGCCGTCGCGTTGTTGGCGCATAGGCTCTGGTCAGGGCCGGCGCTCACTGTGGGCGCGGGCGTGATCGTCCAGGTCACCTGGTCGCTCACCGCATTGCACAGGCCGTTGCCTGCGGAGGTCAAGGTCAAGGTCACCGTGCCCGCGGTGCGTTCCGCAAGGGTCGGTGTATAGATCGCGTTCAGCGTAGAGTTGTTCGGGCTGTACGTGCCGTTGCCGCCGCTCCAGATCGCCCCGCTGGCACCGCCCACGGTACCGACCAGTTGCATCGCAGGAGCGTTCGCACAGACCGAGGTATTCAACCCGGCATCCACAATGGGTGCAGACGAGAAGGTGATCAGCTTGCTGTCCGACACCCCGCCGCAGTTGCCGTTCCCGGTGCTGGTGAGCGTAAGGGTCAACGTGCCGCCTGCGAGTTCCGCAGGGGTCGGTGTGTACGTGGCGTTCAAGGTCGTGTTGTTCGGCGTGAAGGATCCGGCGCCGCCGCTCCACACACCGCCCGTGGCGATGCTCACGCTGCCGCTCAAGGCCACGCTCGCATTGTTCACGCACACCGTGACATCCACACCCGCATTCACTGTCGGCGCAGGCGTGAAATTCAACATCACCGCATCGGACACCGGCACGCAATTGTTGTTGCCGGTAGTCGTCAAGGTCAATGTCACGGATCCGTTCGAGATCTCGGTAGCCGTCGGTGTGTAGGTCGCGTTCACATAGGAAGCACTCGGGCTGAACGTGCCCAGGCCGCCGCTCCACACAGCGCCGGTGGCCACACTGAAACTACCGTTCAAGGTCGCCGCGGCATTGTTCGCGCAAAGGCTTTGGTCCGCTCCCGCGTTCACGGTCGGGGCCGGCGTGATCAGGTAGGTCACATGGTCGTTCACTGCGTTGCAAAGGCCGTTGCCCGTAGTGGTCAACGTCAGTGTCACCGTGCCTGCAGTGCGTTCGGCCGCACTTGGCGTGTACACGGCATTCAGGGTCGTGCTGTTGGGGTTGTAGGTGCCCGTGCCGCCGCTCCAGGTCGCTCCAGTAGCACCCGTGACCACACCGGCCAAGGTGATCGCGCTCGCATTGGAGCAGACCGTTCCGTTGGGTCCGGCGTCCACCGTGGGCGCTGGCGTGAAGTTCACCCTCACCGTATCCTTCACTGCGGTGCAATTGTTGTTGCCCGTGGTCGTCAACACCAAGTTCAAGATCCCGTTGGCGATCTCCGTCACGGTCGGGGTGTAGGTCGCATTGAGCGCCGTGTTGTTCGGGTTGAAGGAACCGGCACCGCCGCTCCATGCACCACTGGTCGCCACGGTCACGCTTCCGTTCAGCGCCACGGTGGCATTGTTCGCGCAGCGGGTAATATCCGTACCGGCATTCGCAGTAGGCATAGGCGTGAAGCTCAATACGAGCGCATCGGACACTGCCACGCAGTTGTTGTTGCCCGTGGTGGTCAAGGTCAAGGCGACGGAACCGTTCGCGATCTCAGCGGCCGTCGGCGTGTAGGTCGCGTTCATGTTCGAGGCGCTCGGGCTGAAGGTGCCCAGGCCACCGCCCCAAGTGGCGCCCGTGGCCACGGTGAAGCTTCCGCCCAAGGTCGCCACGGCGTTGTTCGAACACAGACTTTGGTCAGCTCCCGCATTCACCGTGGGTGCTGGCGTGATCAAGTAGGTCACCTGGTCGATCACGGCATTGCAAAGGCCGTTGCCCGTGCTGGTCAAGGTCAGCGTCACAGTGCCGGCCGTGCGCTCAGCGGCGCTCGGTGTATACACCGCTGTCAGGGTCGTGTTGTTGGGGTTGTAGGCGCCCGTGCCGCCGCTCCAAGTTGCTCCAGTAGCGCCAATGACCGCACCGGCCAAGCTGATGGCCGAGGCATTGGCGCAGACGGTGCCGTTAGCTCCGGCATCCACCGTGGGCGCCGGGCTGAAGGTGATCTCCTTGGTGTCCGTCACCGCAGAGCAATTGTTGTTGCCCGTGGTGGTCAGCGTCAAGGTCAGGATCCCGCCGGAGATCTCCGTCGCGGTCGGGGTGTAGGTGGCGCTAAGTGTCGTGTTGTTCGGCGTGTAGGACCCGGCGCCGCCGCTCCATACCCCGCCCGTGGCGATGGTCACGCTGCCGTTCAGCGTCACGCTCGCATTGTTCGCGCAACGCGTCACATCCGCACCGGCGTTGGCAGTAGGTGCGGCAGTGAAGCTCAACACCATCGCATCGGACACCGCTACGCAGTTGTTGTTGCCCGTGGTGCTCAAGGTCAGGGTCACGGAACCGTTCGCGATCTCCGCAGCGGTCGGAGCATAGGTCGCGTTCATGTTGGTGGCGCTCGGGCTGAAGGTGCCCAGACCGCCGCCCCAAGTGGCGCCGGTGGCCACGGTGAAGCTTCCGTTCAAGTTCGCCACGGAGTTGTTGGCACACAGGCTTTGATCAGGACCGGCGTTCACCGTCGGAGCGGGCGTGATCAGGTACGTCACGTGGTCGATCACCGCATTGCACAAGCCATTGCCGGTAGTGGTCAAGGTCAGCGTCACGGTACCGGCCGTGCGCTCCGCGGCGCTCGGCGTGTACACCGCGTTCAAGGTCGTGTTGTTCGGGTTGTACGTGCCGGTGCCGCCGCTCCAAGTTGCCCCAGTAGCGCCAGTGACCACACCGGCCAAACTGATCGCGCTGGCATTGGCGCAGACCGTTCCATTAGGCCCGGCGTTAACCGTGGGTGCTGGCGTGAAGGTGATCTGTTTGCTGTCCGTCACCGCCGAGCAATTGCTGTTGCCCGTGGTGGTCAGGGTCAAGGTCAAGATCCCGGCGGAGATCTCCGTTGCGGTCGGGGTATAGGTGGCGTTCAGGGCCGTGTTGTTCGGCGTGAAAGAACCGGCACCGCCGCTCCATACACCACCGGTCGCGATCGTCACGCTGCCGTTCAGCACCACGTTGGCATTGTTCGCGCAGCGCGTCACATCCGCTCCGGCGTTCGCGGTGGGAGCAGGCGTGAAATTCAGGACCACTTGATCGAAGACCGCCACGCAATTGTTGTTGCCCGTGGTGGTCAGGGTAAGCGTAACAGCACCGCTTGAGATCTCCGTTGATGTCGGGGTGTACGTCGCATTCACGTTGGAAGCGCTCGGGCTGAACGTGCCGTTACCGCCGCTCCAAACCGCGCCCGTGGCCACGGTGTACGACCCTGCCAAGGTGGCTGCGGGGTTGTTCGAGCAGAGGCTTTGGTCAGGGCCGGCGTTCACCGTAGGTGCCGGTGTGATGGTCCAGGTCACTTGGTCGCCCACCGCATTGCACAGGCCGTTACCTGCGGAGGTCAAAGTCAAGGTCACCGTGCCGGCGGTACGCTCTGCGGCGGTCGGCGTGTAGGTCGCGTTCAGTGTGGAACTGTTCGGGCTGTATGTGCCGTTGCCACCGCTCCAGATGGCCCCGGTGGCGCCGCTCACACTACCGACCAATTGCATCGCAGAAGCGTTGGCGCAGACGGAGGCGTTCGGGCCCGCATTCACGATCGGGGCCTGTGAGAAGGTGATCAGCTTGCTGTCCGATGCCACGCCGCAGTTCCCGTTCCCGGTGCTGGTGAGCGTAAGGGTCAAGGTGCCGCCCGCGAGTTCCCCCGGGGTCGGTGCGTAAGTGGCATTGAGGGTGGTGTTGTTCGGCGTGAAGGAACCTGCACCGCCGCTCCACACACCGCCGGTGGCAATGCTCACACTTCCGTTCAAGGACACGTTCGCATTGTTCACGCACACCGTTACATCGGCACCCGCGTTCACCGTCGGTGCAGGTGTGAAGCTCAGCATCACTGCATCCGAGACCGCCATGCAATTGTTGTTGCCCGTGGTGGTCAAGGTCAAGGTGACGGAACCGTTCGAGATCTCTCCCGCAGTGGGCGTGTAGGTCGCGCCCACATAAGAAGCGCTCGGGCTGAAGGTGCCCAGACCGCCACTCCAAACAGCACCCGTGGCCACACTGAAGCTTCCGTTCAAAGTCGCCACGGCATTGTTCGCGCAAAGGCTCTGGTCCGGTCCGGCGTTCACCGTGGGTGCAGGCGTGATCAAGTAGGTCACCTGGTCGTTCACCGCGTTGCAAAGGCCGTTGCCCGTGGTGGTGAGGGTCAGGGTTACCGTGCCCGCCGTGCGCTCCGCAGCGCTCGGTGTGTACACCGCGTTCAGCGTCGTGTTGTTGGGGTTGTACGTGCCTGTCCCACCGCTCCAAGTTGCCCCAGTAGCGCCAGTGACCACACCGGCCATGGTGATCGCGCTTGCATTGGCGCAGACCGTTCCGTTAGGGCCGGCATCCACCGCGGGCGCAGGTGTGAATGTGATCTGCTTGCTGTCCGTTACAGCCGAGCAGTTGTTGTTACCCGTGGTGGTCAACGTCAAGGTCAATATCCCGCCGGAGATCTCGGTGGCGGTCGGGATGTAGGTGGCGCTAAGTGTCATGTTGTTCGGCGTGTAGGATCCGGCACCGCCGCTCCATACCCCGCCCGTGGCGATGGTCACGCTGCCGTTCAGCGTCACGCTCGCATTGTTCGCGCAACGCGTCACATCCGCACCGGCGTTGGCAGTAGGTGCGGCAGTGAAGCTCAACACCATCGCATCGGATACCGCTACGCAGTTGTTGTTGCCCGTGGTGGTCAAGGTCAGTGTCACCGAACCGTTCGCGATCTCCGCAGCGGTCGGCCCGTAGGTCGCGTTCATGTTGGTGGCGCTCGGACTGAAGGTGCCCAGACCGCCGCCCCAAGTGGCGCCGGTGGCCACGGTGAAGCTTCCGTTCAGGTTCGCCACGGCATTGTTGGCGCAGAGGCTTTGATCAGGACCGGCGTTCACCGTCGGTGCCGGCGTGATCAGGTATGTCACTTGGTCGTTCACCGCATTGCAAAGGCCGTTGCCGGTAGTGGTCAAGGTGAGGGTCACTGTGCCGGCCGTACGCTCAGCTGCGCTAGGCGTATACACCGCGTTCAAGGTCGTGTTGTTGGGGTTGTAAGTGCCCGCGCCACCGCTCCAAGTGGCACCGGTAGCTCCGTTCACCACACCGGCCAATGTGATCGCGCTTGCATTGGCGCAGACCGTTCCATTAGGCCCGGCGTTAACCGTGGGTGCTGGCGTGAAGGTGATCTGTTTGCTGTCCGTCACCGCCGAGCAATTGCTGTTGCCCGTGGTGGTCAGGGTCAAGGTCAAGATCCCGGCGGAGATCTCCGTTGCGGTCGGGGTATAAGTGGCGTTCAGGGCCGTGTTGTTCGGCGTGAAAGAACCGGCACCGCCGCTCCATACACCACCGGTCGAGATCGTCACGCTGCCGTTCAGCACCACGTTCGCGTTGTTCGCACAACGGGTCACATCGGCACCGGCGTTCGCGGTGGGAGCAGGCGTGAAATTCAGGACCACCTGATCGGAAACCGCCACGCAGTTGTTGTTGCCCGTGGTGGTCAAGGTCAGCGTAACGGAACCGCTCGATACTTCGGCTGCCGTAGGTGTATAGGTCGCATTCACATTGGAAGCACTTGGGCTGAAGGTGCCGTTACCGCCGCTCCAAGCAGCACCTGTGGCAACGGTGTATGATCCCGCCAAGGTGGCCATCGGGTTGTTCGAGCAAAGGCTTTGATCAGGCCCGGCATTCACCGTGGGTGCAGGCGTGATCGTCCAGGTCACTTGGTCGCTCACCGCATTGCAGAGGCCGTTGCCGGCGGAGGTCAACGTAAGGTTGACGGTACCGGCCGTGCGCTCCGCAGCGCTCGGTGTGTACACCGCGTTCAACGTCGTGTTGTTCGGGTTGTAAGTGCCGGTTCCGCCGCTCCAGATACCGCCCGTGGCACCGGTGACGCTACCGGCCAATTGCATCGCAGAAGCGTTGGCACAGACGGAAGCGCTAGGTCCCGCATTCACGATCGGGGCCGGTGAGAAGGTGATCGTCCGGCTGTTGCTGGCCGGGTTGCAAGTACCGTTTCCGGTAGTGGTCAGGATCAGTGTGACCTGCCCCGCCGCGATCTCCGCCGCGGTAGGTGCATAGCTCGCGTTCAAGGTGGTGTTGTTCGGGGTGAAGACACCGGTGCCGCCGCTCCATGTTCCGCCGGTGGCCACGGTAATACTGCCGTTCAATACCACCGCCGCGTTGTTCGCACATAGCGTGCTGTTGGCCCCGGCATTGGCCGTTGGTGCAGTCGTGTAGGTGAGAAGGACTTGGTCGCTCACTGCACTGCAAAGCCCGTTGCCCGTGGTGGTGAGGGTAAGTGTGGCCGAACCCGTGGACACCTCCGCAGCGGAGGGCGTGTAGGTGGCGTTCGTATTGGTGGTGCTCGGGTCGAAGCTGCCCGCACCGCTCCACACGGCGCCGGTGGCGATGTTGAAGCTTCCGTTCAGGGTCACCGCTGCATTGTTGCCGCAGACCACCCGGTCCAGGCCCGCATTCACCGTGGGCGCCGCGGTGATGGTCCAGGTCACTTGGTCGCTTACCGCATTGCAGGTGCCGTTACCCACCGAGCTCAAGGTCAAGGTCACCGTGCCTGCCGTGCGCTCCGCAGCGGTCGGCGTGTAGACCGCGTTCAGTGTGGTATTGTTGGGATTGTAAGTTCCGCTTCCACCGCTCCAGATAGCGCCGGTGGCACCCGTTACGCTGCCCGCCAGTTGCATCGCAGGAGCGTTCGCGCAGACCGAAGCATTCGGCCCGGCATCCACTACCGGGGCCGGGGTGAAGGTTATCGTGCGGCTGTTCGAGACGGCCAAACAATTACCGTTGCCCGTGGTGGTCAATGTGAGCGTGACCGTGTTGGCCGCGATCTCCGATGCAGTGGGTGTGTAACTACCGGAAAGGGACGTGTTGTTGGGCGTGAAGCTGCCGTTGCCGCCGCTCCACACACCGCCGGAAGCACCCGCCACGCTGCCGTTCAAAGCGATCGTGGAATTGTTCACACAAGCGGAGCTGTTGGCACCCGCATTCACCGAAGGGGCGGCCGTGAAGGCCAGCACCACTTGATCGGTGGTCGCAAGGCAATTGTTGTTCCCTGTGGTGGTCAACGTGAGGGTCACCGAGCCGTTGGCGATCTCAGCGGCCGTGGGCGTATAGGTGGCCACCATGTTGGTGGTGCTCGGATCGAAGCTGCCGTTGCCTCCGCTCCAAACGCCACCGGTCGCGAGGGTGAAGCTGCCATTCAATGAGGCAACAGGGTTGTTGGCGCAGAGTGTTTGGTCCGCTCCAGCGTTGGCCGTGGGTGCGGGGGTGATCAGGTACGTGACCTGATCGGACACCGCGTTGCAGGTGCCGTTCCCGGTGGAGGTCAACAGAAGCGTCACCGTTCCTGCGGTGATCTCCGCCGCGCTCGGGGTGTAGGTAATGTTCAAGGTGGAAGCATTGGGGCTGTAGGTGCCCGTGCCACCGCTCCAAGTACCGCCCGTGGCGCCCGTCACCGAACCGTTCAGGGTGATGGCCGGGGCATTGGCGCATACGGTGCCGTTCGCACCGGCATCCACGATCGGGGCCGGTGTGAAGGTGATGGTGCGGCTACTGGTGGCCGGCGTGCAATTGCCGTTGCCGGTGGTGGTGAGGATCAAGGTGACCGAGCCGTTGTTGATCTCGGCTGCCGTGGGCGTATACACCGCGTTCAAGCTGGCGTTGTTCGGGCTGAAGGAACCCGTTCCACCGCTCCATGCACCGCCGGTGGCCACGGTCACGCTGCCGTTCAGCGCGATGTTCGCGTTGTTGGAACAGACCGAGGAGTTCGCACCCGCATTGGCCGCAGGTGCCGTGGTGAAGCTCAACAGTACCTGGTCCGTCACTACGATGCAGCTCCCGTTGCCGGTGGAGGTCAGGGTCAGCGTAACACTGCCGCTGGCGATCTCGGCCGCCGTGGGCGTGTAGATCGCGTTCATGTTGGTGGTGCTGGGGTCGAAGGTCCCAAGCCCTCCGCTCCACACGCCGCCCGTGGCTACGGTGAAGCTGCCGTTAAGGGTCGTGGCCGCATTGTTCGCGCAGAGCACCTTGTCCGCGCCAGCGTTCACGGTAGGCGTGGGCGTGAAATGCACCAGCATGCTGTCCTTCACCGCATCACACACGCCATTACCGGTGGTGGTGAGATAGATCCACACGGAATCCGCAGCTATTTCGGCTGCGGTGGGCGTGTAGGTGGGGTTCATGTTCGAGTTCGAGGGCAGGAAGCTTCCCGCGCCGCCGGTCCATACCCCGCCCACTGCGTTCAGGACGCTGCCCGACAAGGACACCACAGGAGCGTTCTTACATACCTGCTGGTCCGGTCCCGCGTTGGGGATCGGTTTCGGGTGGAAGGTGAGCGTCAGGTCATCCTGCTGCGGGGTACATGGCCCTGTGGAGGTGAGCGTGAGGGTCACATTGCCCAAGGCAATGTCACCGATGCTGGGTTCGTAGGTCGCGCTCAGGCTGGTATTGCTGGGCTGGAATGTGCCGCTGCCCGTAGTGGTCCATTTGCCCGTGGTACTTCCGCCGGAGACCGTTCCCGTAAGTTCCGCGCTTTCCCCTGCACAGAGGTCCTGGTCCGCACCGGCGCTCACGTCGATCCTTCCGGAAAACTCCGAAAAGAACCCGTAGCGGCAGCCCGAACCGGCACCGCCGTTGATCACCCCCAGAGAGAACACGTCCGAGGTGTTGCTCACAACGATCGCCTGGTTCACCGGCACCTGCGTGGTGTTGTACTGGATCCGTGCGGCCATCCATTCGCCGCCGGTACCGGGTACGGTCACAAAGGCGGAACCCGGGATCGTTGCCGTACCAGGGCCGGTAACCACGAAGTCGTTCTGTGAACCGGTGCGCACAAGCAGGTTCAGGAAGAAGCCCTCATTGGTGGAGCGGGTAACGCCCACCTGCTGGCTGCCCGCGCAGTTCAAAGGCGGGAGGATGGCCATGCCCATCTCGCAACCGAAGCCCGTGACGTGGATCGCGTACACCGGCTTCGAGGCCGACATGTAGGTGGCATTGTCCGGACCGGCGCTCAGGTAATCCATGTCGTGGCGGTAGTACTGCCCGGCAAAGAGCGTGGCCACGGGCGTGCCGCTCCCGTCGATGTAGATCTTGGTGTTGTTCTCCACCGCCATCAGAAACACGGATTCGTCGCCCGTAGCATACAAGGCGCCCTTTACCGCCACGTAATCCGTCCCGAGGATCCCGACCGGAACGATCTGGTCCATCATCAGGTCGTAGCAACCGCCGGAAGGGTTGTGGTTGGAATCGTCCTTGATGGACACGGCAATGGGCTTGTCCGAAAGTACGGCCGCGCCCGAAGGGTGCTTGGTGGGGTCCGTGTAGGTGCTGTACAGGGTGTTCGCACAGGAGTACGTCTGCCCTTGGTTCAGGATGATCATGAAGGGCGTTTGCGCAGGATGCCCGTCCACGTCCACCGGGGAGTTGATCAATACGGTGGTGTTGTCCTCCGTGGCCACGATCTCGAACGAGGCGAAGGCCTTGTTCGCGTTGTTGCCGAAATCATTGTTGTAAAAAGGGGCGTGCTTATGCAGGGGGATATAGAACTCGGTGCCAAGGCCGTTGGCGCCCTTCAAGGCGAGGATGTCCGGGTTGTTCGTGTTGCTGCACTCGTAGTAGCAGGTAATGTCCTCCGTGGCCGTGATGTGCAGGCCGGTATTGCAAATGGTGTTGGTGGGCCGCGTTTCCAATTGCGCCTTCAGGGAGGTCATGTTGTAGCGCACCGAACTGTTCGCCGGTACGTTCAGTACGATCGGTGTACCACCGTTGAAACCCGCGTTCGCCGGCTGGGCGATCGTTACGGTGGCCGCAGTATTCCCAGCGGTCACGTTGAAGTAGATCGGTTCGTCTCCGGGCTGGTTGTGCAAGAAGGTCACATCCGGAGGGGCCACCCAGAACTCGGTACCGGTCTGTGCCACGATCAGCCCTGGGGCGATGACCAAGAGGATCAAGAGGAGAAGCTGCTTCATGTGCGGTTCGGGCTGATCGTCCCTTGCGGAACGGCCGTGTTTACGCCCGATCATGCAGAAGGGTTCCATTCGTCGGCAAAAACAAAGTATTCGTCGAGATATTGGTCTGGGTTGTATCCCCTTTTTCTCTTCTCGGCAGGAAGGATCAGCAACCCACGACAACGGCAAATTCATCGACCAATAAGCTATTATTACCGATCACGTCCCTTCAAAAACCTCATTGCGCGGTCGTGTCCGTTACCTTTGGTTCATTGCTTTCGAATTAAGGATGTCCGCCCTTTGCTATTTGAACCGTCCGACGCTGGCCATCCTCGCCATGTCCCTGGCCCTCCTTCCTCTGCGTTCGACCGGTGCGGAGAGGAGTTGCGACCCCGCCTTGATCGACACGGTGATCACCAACAGCCCCCTCTGCCCGGGCGACCATATCAACCTGTCCGTGGTCGCCTCAGGCGACATTCTTGGATATTCCTGGCAAGGACCCGGCACCGGTGAGTACTTCACCTTCACACCGGAATTCTCGTTCAGCTTTCAGATCCTCGGCGCGTACGTGGTGGTGGTGTACGGCGAATGTGGGAACGACACTGCGACGGTAATGATCAATGCCGCAGGTGCCGGGGCGGGCCACGACGATACCCTGCATCTCTGCGATGATGGGCCTCCCAGGGACCTCGCCGTGGAATTGGGAACCCATGCCGTAGGCGGCACGTGGACCTTCGATGAGCTTCCGCACAGCGGGATCTATGACCCGGCCGTGGATGTTCCCGGAGACTATGTGTACACCTCGCCCTTCGCCGCCACCTGCCCCGGAACATCCCAAACCGCTACTATCACCGTTGATGTGACCCATGTCGGGCCGGATACGGCCACCTCCACATGCGCCTTGGACAGCGCGTTCGGCCTCACGTCGTTCCTTTCCCCGGATGTGACCCCGGGCGGAACATGGAGCCGTTATGTGTTCCTTTCCATAGAGCCGCATAGTGGCATCTATGATCCCGCGATCGACTCCTCCGGGGTGTTCCAATATGCCGTCCAAGGTTGCTCGGTGTCCGTGCTGGTCATCGAAGATCCGGCACTTCCCTGGTTCCAGGACGCTGATGGCGATGGCTTAGGGGACCCGCTGGTGGTGGCGTGGAGTTGCACCCAGCCTATGGGTTCCGTGGCCGACAGCACCGACAACTGCGCGGCCATGCCCGGCAAGATCGGGGACGCCTGCGATGACGGCCGCCCTGAGACCGTGGAGGATGTCATCACTGATTCATGTACCTGCGCAGGCGTGACCATCACCGCCATCCTTTCCCCGCAGACTCAGGAACCGTTCTTCTCGATCTGGCCCAATCCGAATGCCGGTGATCGCTTGTATCTGCAATTACCCGGCGCTGGAACTGCCGAGGTGCAGCTTTTCGACGCTCTTGGCAAACTTCAACGGTCGGTCCGTGTGCGGTCAGTCCCCGATCACACGCCCATGGGAATGGATCTCGGTGGTGGACTGGCCAAGGGCCTCTACCTCGTCCGAGTTACCATGGATGGCCGTTCCAGCACGGCACCGCTCGTGATCCGATAGGTTCCGCCGGAAACCCCAAGGCTGTTTATTTCGTTGAGTGGTCCGTTCTGATCGACGGACCATGAAAAACAACCTCTCAATAATTGCCGCAATCCTCATCATCCCCGCTTTTGCACAATCCGGGGATGTTGCCCTGATGGATGCGCATCGCCCCTCCACCCCGATCAGCTCCAGTGCTCCAGCACCGACCTATGAGCTGATCTCCTTTGTGGCCGAACCGGTGAGCGGTGAAGGCGTCTCGCTCCAATGGGGCACGGCCGCGGAAGTACCGAACAGCCTCTTCACGATCCAACGCTCCCAGGACCGGATGAACTGGCGTACCGCCTTCACGGTGGACAGCGAGGGTGGCGTCAATGGCCATACCGCGTATGAATTCATGGACATGGCACCGATCAACGGTATTTCCTACTACCGCTTGATCGCCTCCAACGCGGGCAAAGAGCTGGATGTCTCCGATGACTTCGCCGTTTCGTACACGGCTATCCCCGCACTGCAGTTCCAGAATGAACGGGAACCGGGCCGATTTACCGTAAGCGGTGCAGGCGCCATCAGCGACCTGCAAGTGCTGAACAACCGCGGCCAGTTCATCCCCATGGACCTGAACTACACCGGCGACCAAGTGCTGGTGAACGCCGAGGGCCTTGAGCCGGGTACCTATTTCGTGCAAGCCGTGGTGGACGGCAAACCGGTGCTCCGCACCGTGATCGTGACGTCCACGGGTGTGATCGGAGGATAATACCAATTCGAATTTCAAGCACATCCGAAGAAGCCGACATTTCCGCAGGCACTTAGGGTCCGCAAATTCCTGATTCCTAATTCCGATAAGCCTCGTCGGCAGTCGGAATTAGGAATCAGCGGATCAGGAATTTGTATAGCTGCCGATCCTGCCGGGAGATCCGTTGCTTCTGAAAGACGAATTGGTATAAGCAGGCCCCCCCGACGCACAAGACCTACCTCATAATGCTCAACCGTTGCACCGTCTTCTTCCCGTTAACTGTGATGTTCACCATATACACCCCGCTGGCAATATCGCTCGGCATGTCAAGTACCGTGGTGAAGCGCTCGCCGCTGTTCCCGAACGCCTTGGCGAAGACCTGCTTGCCATAGACGTCCTGGATGTCCACGGTAATGTTCTGGTCCGCGTCCCGGATGCCGTCGATGCTCAGGTTCACTTGGCCCTCACGCACCGGGTTCGGCCACATCGTTACTGTTCCATTGGCCTGCTCCATGCTGGCATCCGGGCGGGCGCCGTTGTCGATGGTGATCGTGCAGGTATTGCCGCAGAAGCCGCTGTAGGTGGCCCCTACTTTCACGTTCACCGTCACGTTGTAAACAGTGCCGTTGACCAACGGAGGGGCCACGCCTATGTTCCACTTCAACTGAAGGATGTAGGTGTTGCGGATGAATGTCTCATCGTAGCCCGCCGCGACGTTGACAATGCGGAACTGATACTCCGTCGCACCCACCACCGGTGTCGCATAGATGAAGCTGTTGTTGGTGTTGAAGGCGCGCGACTCGTTGCAGGAGTGCCCATAGGTGGGCGCACCGATCAGCTCCGTGCAAGGCACCGTCGACGATATGGCCACTTCGCAACCCGCGCCGAAGTGCGCGCTGGCCAAGGGGCCGGCGTCGTTGGTGCGGACACGGACGAAGTACTTCACGCCGGGCGTCAGCGGGCTGGTGTTCATCTGGTTGAAGCGCACCTTGTTGGTGTTCACCGCGATGCGGCGGATGTAGCCCGCATCGGGATCGGAGAACTCGAACTGGTAGCTGCCCGCTCCTGCCACGTTGCTGCAATACACGTAGCTGTTCATGCTGTAGTTGAAGATCCCGCAGGACTTGTTCGCGACCTTAGCGGGGCCGGGAGGCAGGCAGAAGCTGTGCTCCGTATAGCCCGCATAGGCCGGGGTGGTGGTGGGTGAATCATACCCGTCTGAGAAGTCATCGCCCAGCAGCACCTTGCCGTCCGTGGTCCGCAACTGCCAATTCCCGTTGATGAGGCCGTCGCCATAGCTGTCCATCAGGCGGAAGCCGAAGCAGGTGGTGGTGGGGATCCCGCCAAGACAGACCGTGTCCACGACCAATTGGCTGGCCTCGCTCACGTCGGGCCCGCCGCTGGCGATCACCACATTGCCCGCATCGGTGAGCTCCCATGTGATCTGGCCCGGGTTGGCGTCCGTGTTCAGGGCCACCACCACCTCATTACCGCCCGGGCACGAGCTGCTGCTCGTGAATTTGGCCAAGAAGCCGTCGTAGACCCCACCGAAAGTGTTCTGATGTCCGCTTGCAGCGATGGCTCCGGAGGAGTTGGTGTAGCCCGCGAAATGGATGTTCCCATTGGTATCCACCGCGCCCGATAGTCCGGATTCCGCCCCGCTGCCGCCGTAGTATGTGCTCCATTCACGGCTTCCCCCGGCGGTCAATTTTACCAAGAAGGCGTCGGTCCCGCCTCCGAGCATGTTCTGGTACCCGCCATTGGCAATGCCTCCCGTGGAAGCGGTCTGCCCGACCAAAAAGACACTGCCAAGCCCGTCAACCGCACAGGACCGGCCCATGTCGCTGGCGGTCCCTCCGTAGTACGTGCCCCATTGTCTGGTGCCGGAAGTGTTGAACTTCACCAAAAAGGCGTCGATCCCGCCCCCCTTGGTGTTCTGTAGCCCACCAGAGGCAATGGCCGTTGTGGACGTCGCCTCACCGGCGAGATAGACGTTGCCGCTACCGTCCGCCGCGCAAGCGTGTCCAAAATCATTTCCAGCCCCGCCATAGTAGGTGCCCCATTGCTGGGTACCGGAGGAATTGAACTTCACCAGGAAGCCATCACCGGTGCCGCCACCGAAAGACCCCTGATGCCCGGAGGCCGCGATGGAACCTGTCGAATTAGTCTGCCCGGCCAAGTACACGTTGCCGCTACCGTCCACCGCGCAGGCATTGCCATTCTCCCCGTTCGTGCCACCGTAGTAGGTGCCCCATTGCCGAACACCGGCCGGGTCGAACTTCACTAAGAAGGCGTCGTAGTTCCCGTTGTAAGTGTTCTGGTGGCCGCCCGAGGCGATGGCCGTACTGGAAGATGTGCTGCCCGCGAGATAGACGTTTCCGCTGCCGTCAACCGTGCAACAGGCCCCGAATTCATAGGCAGTGCCGCCGTAATATGTTCCCCACTGGCGCACGCCCGAAGCGTTGAATTTCACCAGAAAAGCATCTTGGTCGCCGCCAAGCGTCCCTTGATGGCCGCCTGAAGCGATGGCCGTGGTGGATTTCGTATAGCCTGCCAGATACACGTTCCCGCTGCCGTCAACAGCGCAGGAGTATCCTCCATCCTCCAAGCCGCCTCCGTAATAGGTTGCCCAGAGCCGGACCCCTGAGGCATCGAATTTTACCAAGAACGCATCGTAGTTTCCCCCTATGGTATTCTGGTGGCCACCGGACGCTATGCTGCCCGAGGACTTGGTCTGGCCCGCCAGATACACGTTGCCGCTGCCGTCGACTGCGGTGGAATATGCGGCATCATCGTTGCCGGAACCGTAGTAAGTGGCCCAGATGCGGGCCGGGTCGATCGTAAGCGGCTGGGTACGGTCGTAGGTGCCCAGTTCAAATTGCAACAGGTCTTCTTCAAGAATGAAACGCGTTGCCACGGACCGGCCCGCCTGAAAACTCACCGGGGCATCCTCCACGAAACGGCCCATCCGGTTGCCATGTACCAATCGGCCCGTTTTGTCCACGGCCAGCTCCTCCTGGTCCTTGAAGCGCAGGCGGATCTGTCCGGGATCGGCACCCGGGTGTACCATGAAATCATACTTGATGCCCTTTTCCGTGGTGTAAACGATCCAATCGATGCCGGGATAGACGTCATGGTACGTCACTTGGCCGTAGCTGTGTACGTTCAATGCTCCTTGGCCGTAGTAGTTCGTATAGCTGCCTTGGCGGTCATCCGTGGTGACGCGCGCCTTCATGTTCGCACCCTCCAGCAACATGTCCATCCTGAAAGTCTCTGTTCGCACCTTGGACCGCAGTTCGTCCGATCGCTTTTGCTTGGCCGGGTTCTGCCCGGCCTCCGCCATCATTTCCTCATAGCCTTCCGGGAGGTATGTGCGGTGGAATTGGTAGGCGATCCCGTTGCCCATCAGGAAAATGTGCGTGTTGCCCGCGGAATATCGGAAGCGCACGAATGGTGCGGGATCACCGGCCATGGTGGTTACTTGGCCCTTGTTCTCCTCAAGGCTCCGCTCCTCCTTAATTGTCTCTGGTTGACCGTACCGATCAGCGGCGACTGTACGTTCCGTCCCGGAAATGGGTAATGGCCGGGCCGTAGCGGAAATAGCTTGGCCGGGCCGCAGGAGTGATGTGACCATAAAAGCCAAGGGGACCAGATTGAATTGCGCGTTCATTGGTGATGGAGTTTGATGGACTGTGGCCGGGAGGAAGAATTTCGCTACCAAGTTATATCGCTGTTCACCATACTTAATTTACCTGTTTACAAGTATTTTTTTACTCTGGACCGTGCAGTGGTGGGCGTAGGAGGAGATGAGGTAGCGGACCAAAAGCAAAGTGACGCGGATCACGAATAGATGCCCGGCAAAAAGGGCCGTTCCCTTCCGATGGTCGGAGGGAAAGGCCCTTCGGCTTGAGTTCCGCTCAAGATCATCCGCCGTAAGGTGGAGACCCTGAGTACTGGACTTACTTGATGATGCCCAACCGCTGGACGGTCTTCTGTCCGTTGACGGTGATGTTCACCATGTACGCTCCGCTAGCGATGTCGCCCGGCAGGTCGAGGATGGTGCTGAAGCGCGCACCGCTGTTCCCGAATTCCTTGGCGAAGACCTGCTTGCCGTAGATGTCCCGGATGTCAACCGTGATCTGTTGGTCCATGTCCTGGATGCCGTCGATGCTCACGTTGACCTTGCTTTCACGCACCGGGTTCGGCCACATTGTCGCCGTTCCATTGGCTTGTGCCATGCTGGCCTCGGGGCGCTCTGCGTTGCCTGGGTTGTTGTCGATGGTGATCGTGCAGGTATTGCCACAGAAGCCGCTGTAGGTGGCGCCGACTTTTACGTTCACTTGCACGTTGTAGGTGGAGCCGTTGACCATCGGAGGATGGTTGTTCCACTTCAACTGTAGGATATAGGTGCTGCGGATGAAGGTCTCATCGTAGCCCTCGCTGGGAATGAAGATGCGGAACTGGTATTCCGTCGCGCCCACCACCGGCGTGGCATAGATGAAGCTGTTGTTGGTGTTGAAGGTGCGGTTCTCGTTGCAGGAGTGCCCGTAGTTCGGCGCGCTGATCAGCTCCGTGCAGGTCACCGTCTGCGGTACGCTCATACCCACTTCGCAACCCGTGCCGAAGTGTGCGCTGGCCATGGGGCCGGCGTCGTTGGTACGTGCCCGGACGAAGTACTTCACGCCGGGCGTCAGCGGGCTGGTGTTCATCTGGTTGAAGCGCACCTTGTTGGTGTTCACCGCGATGCGGCGGATGAAGCCAGCATCGGGATCGGAGAACTCGAACTGGTAGCTGCCCGCTCCGGCCACGTTGCGGCAATACACGTAGCTGTTCATGCTGAAGTTGAAGATCCCGCAGGACTTGCTCGCGATATTGGCCGGGCCCGGAGGCAGGCAGAAGCTGTGCCCCGTGTAGCCCGCATAGGCCGGGGTGAGGGAAGGTGAATTGCTCCCGTTGGCGAAATCATCGCCAAGCAGCACCTTGCCGTCCGTGGTCTGTAGCTGCCAGTTACCGCCGATGATGCCATCGCCGTAGCTGTCCGTCAGTTTGAAGCCATAGCAGGCACTTTCCACCGTCGTGCCTAAGCAGACCGTGTCGATCACCAATGCGTTGGCTTGGCCCGAAGTGGGTCCGCCAGTTGCGAGCTGTGCATTGCTTGCATCCAAGATCTCCCACGTGAGCTGGTCGGGGCTTCCATCGGTATTGATGGCCACCACCACCTGATCACCGGAGCAGGGCGTGCCCAAGCACACGCAATCCAGGCCGATCATGTCACCGTATGTGGAGGAACTGCCATCGTCACAGCTGTCGCCCGACCGGCCAGACAGGATAGGGCAATCATCCGTATTGTCCGCTACGTACCCGTCGGGTCGCGTGCAGGCGTCCATCGAGTCGCCCGGATCGCCATAGCCGTCACCGTCGGTATCCGCGTACCACGTGGGCGGTGCGGTCCGGGTGAAGGACCAAGTACTACATCCTGTGGCGGGGCCGGTGCTGTTGCGCGGGATGATGCGCCAGCTATAACTCCCTGAACTGGGAGTACTCGCGTTATATGATGTTCCCGCTTGGTTGCCGCTCACCAAGGTGGTTGCGCTGGCTCCGGAATTGAAATAGACATCATAGCCGGTGGCTCCACTGACCGATGCCCATGAAAGCATGGTCGTGCCGGAAGTGAAGCATTGACCGCTCCCGCTACCCGGGGAAGGGGCCGTGGCACATCCGGGAGCGGGTATCGCCGCCGCGCAGCTCACATACCGTGTTCCTGCCGATCCGCCGGATCCGCAGGTAGAATTGGCGTGGATGTAATAACGGAAGGTGCCCGTGGAAGTCGCGGTCCATGTGAATGGTGAATCACCGTCCCCGACCGCGGTCGTGCCGGCACTGTTGCTGATCGTCACATAGCCCCCGTTGGTGCAGGTGAACGTATAGTCAACTCCGTTGGTGAGGGCTACTAAGGAGAATTCACCGTAGTTGGCCGCCCCGGTGATGTATTCGTTCGAACCTGTGCAGCTCGGCGTTTTCGTGGTGGAAGGGTATTGGGTGCCGGAGAGGCAGGCCCCGCCTCCGCTGGAAACCGGGCAGCTGATCGAGCGGGTGCGCGATCCGGTGGTTCCGCAGGTAGAGCTACTGTGCGTATAGAACCGGTAGGTGCCACTTGTGGCAGACACGTAGGTAAGGGGGGAGGTACCCCACACATATTTCGTCGCTCCCGTTGAATTGGTGATCGTCAGTTGGTCCGTGCCTAATGAACTAGTGAAGGTATAGGGCACCCCATTGGTGAGGCTCACTGAGGAATAGCCCGTGCCCACGCTGGAAGCGATGGTTTGAGCGGCGCCGGTGCAGGTGGGCGTGAAGGTGCTGACCGGACTCTGTAAACCCGTGTTGCAGCCCGTGCCGCCGGTCCTGCTCAGGGTGATGGTCCGTGAACTGCCGCTTGTGCTGCAGGTGGAGTTGCTACTGATCGTGATATAGTGTATCCCGGAGGTGTTCGCCGTCCAATTCAACGGCGTTTGCCCGAAGGCGACCAAGGTGCCACCGGACGTGCCTGAGCGGACCGTGAAATAGTCACCGCTGTTGGTGCTGGTGATGGTGTATTGCGGACCAACAACAATGCTGTACCACGTGGAGTAGGTCCCCGGATAAACAGAGTATCCGGGTGAATTTGCACCCGCACCCGGTGTGCTCGTGGTGGATGGCGATTGGCTGAAGCCGGTGCATTGCGCCGAGGCAACAAAGCTGGATATGGCAAGTGCGCCGGCGAGGCCGAGTGTTACAATGCGGTTCATGCGGTCAAATGTTTGGGCTTGGGATCGTATTCGAGGTGTTTTCGAGATATTCGGGCAAGGTATGGAGCACTGGGTCCATCGGCAAAGTGAGTTTGGTCAGTGTGAACATGGTGTTGGGGTCCCACGCCGGTTCCAAAAGCCTTTGGGGGCCTTGGAGCAAAGGGCTACGCCAGAACATGCGCCGGCGGATGCCCGGCCATCGGCCCACAATAAAAGGGTCACAGCTACTCCCGCTACCTTGGCCCGTGCCTTGCTGAGCCACCGCCCCATGCGCCGCCCCCTCCTCTTCTTGCTCCTTGCCTTGTTCCTGGGGCTGTGCGCGGCGTTCGTCCAAGAACGTCCACCGCAAGAACGACTTGCCGATGTGGCCGCGGAACTGCAAGTGCGGCTCGATGTGGCCGCCACGGAATTGGCGGCCCAAGCAAAGGATGCGCTCGAAAAAGACGCCGTAAACATGGACGAAGGGCACGCCTTGGGCGAAGGCGGTTTAAGGCTCTTCAAAGACACCGTGGTAACGGCCTGGACCGACCATGCGCCCATCACCGATGCCGCCTTGGACAGTGCCCGCGCTGCGCATCTCACCCTCCCCGACGGCACCTACCTGCATGCCTTCGCCATGCAGGGCGACCGGAGCGTTCACGCCGTTCAGCGCGTCTGGTTCAATCCGCCGTTCCAGAACCAGTACCTGCGTGACCAATTCGATCCCGGCTTCACGTTGGCGAAGGGGATCGTGGCCGAGCAAGGTCCGGGGCTGGGGCCGGTGGTGCGCGATGCGGACGGAAAGGTGATGCTGCGCCTCCAATGGGCCGATGAGACCGCGCTGCCCGGGACCCGCTCTTTGGTTTTGTTGCTGTTGGCTTTGGCGGCGGTCGTGTTCGCGGTCGCCGCGCTGTGGCTTTTGGCCTTGATGGTGCCCGGAACCTGGGGGCCGGTGCTGCTCTTCCTGCCGGTATTACTGGGCGCTCGCTGGGCCACGTTGGCGCACGGCGCCTTCGATGCGCTCAAGTCCTACCCCTTGTTCGACCCATCGCTCTTCGCCTCCTCGTTCTTCATGCCCTCGCTGGGCGACCTGCTGATCAATGCCGCCGTGCTGCTGTGCGCGGCCTTGTTCATCCGCAGCGCCTTGCGCGATGCGGCCGCGCCAACGCGTCCATGGTCCATCGCAGTGGTGGCCGTAGTGATCCTGTTCCTCTGTGCGGAGGGCATCGGATCGGTGATGATCTCACTCGTTCATGACAGCAGCGTGAGCCTCGACCTCTTCCGCGTACAGGGCTTCGATGGCTACAGCCTCGCCGCCTTGGTCGCCATCGGCGTGCTGCTCTTCGCTTGGTGCGTGCAGGCGGATGCCCTTATCCGCCTGCTTTCTCCCGCCCTTTCCTACGGGCCCAAACTGCTGCTGATCGTGCTGATCAGTGCCGCGCTTGTTCTCTTCAACCATTTCGTGGGCAACTTCGACCTGGTGCTAGCGCTTTGGCCCTTACCCGCGTTGATGCTGATAGACCGCATGCGGTATCGTCCCGGTGCAATTCCCGCCCTGCTGCTCATCGCTACGTTAGCCCTTTTCACCGCCCACGTGCTGAACCGGCAGACCTTCAAACGGGTGGACCTGGACCGGCAGACCTTGGCCGAGACCGCCACCACGCGCGAGGACCCGGTGATCGAACTGCTTTTCGATGAGGCTGAACGCGAGGTGGCCAAGGACCCGGCCGTGATGGCTTGGCTTAACGCGGGCGGCCCCTGTTCCGCCACCGACCTCGACCGCTTGGTGCGCCAGCCCTTCTTCACCGGCTACTGGGACCGCTACAATCTACGCCTGCACTTCATCTCGGCCCGCAAACGAACCTATTTCACCACATCGCCGGACGCGCCCACTTCGGCACAGCCGATCCTGGACCGCTTCGAGCAAGGCGTACCCGTGGAGAACGACGATCTGCGCATCACGGACCGGCCCGGCGAAGATGCGCTCTATATCGGCAGGATCGAGCTCGGAAGCACCCTGCTGTTCGTGGAAATACGCCCTCGCCTTGTGGCCGATGGGCTGGGCTTCCCCGAACTGCTGCTGGCGGGCGACCGGCCTTCGCCCTTCAGGCCGGAACGATTTGTGCAAGCGCGCTATGAACGCGGCGTGCTCACCTCGTCCTCCGGCTCGTACATCTTCCCGGTGAATTGGGACAGGCCGGTGCCGCCCGATGGATCTCACTGGTACGCGAACGGCTATGACCTGCTGGCGCAAGGCGACCCGCACGGTGCGCTCTTGGTATTGGGCACGCGCACACCGACTTGGTGGGACCACGTCACCACGTTCTCTTATCTATTCCTTTTCTTCTGCTTGCTGGCCGCCGTGATCGGGGGCATCGGCGCGCTGTTGGGCAGGCGTTGGTCCGGCACCATGGGCATCAGCGGGAAGGTCCGTTCGGGCGTAGCGGGCTTCGCTGTTGTGAGCCTGTTACTGTTCACCTTCGGCTTGCGCCACATGATCGATGTCCGCAGGGAACAGCGCAGCACGCGGACACTGGACGAACGTTCGCGTGGCGTGCTCGCCGAATTGCGCCAGACCTTGCGCGGGGAAGGGGCGCTGTTACCGGCGATGGCGCCTTACTTGGACCATTTGTTGGGCAACCTCAGCAACGTGTTCTTCACCGACCTCACGCTGTATGCGCCCGACGGAACGCTGTTAGCCACCTCCCGCGAACAGGTGTTCAATACCGGCCTGCTGGGCCGCCGCATGGACCCGCGTGCCTACCAACGTATAGCGGTGGAAGATGCATCTTCCTTCATCCATGGCGAGCACATCGGAAGCGCCGATTTCAGCACGGCCTACATGCCCTTCCGCAACGACGGCGGGGAGGTACTGGCCTACTTGGCCCTCCCCTACTTCGCGCGCCAAGGCGAAGTGGAGCAGGAGCGCGCGGCCGGTTATGTGGCGCTGGTGAACCTCTTCACCCTGCTCTTCCTGTTGAGCGTGGTCGCAGCCGCACTGATCACCCATTGGACCACGCGCCCGCTGGAACTGCTGCGGCGCGGCTTGGAGCGCATCGGCTTAGGTGCCCACAACGAACCCCTCACTTATCGCGGGGATGATGAACTGGGGCAATTGGTGAGCGTGTACAACCGCAAGGTGGACGAGCTCCGCGAAAGCGCGATGAAGCTCGCACGTAGCGAGCGCGAAAGTGCCTGGCGTGAAATGGCGAAGCAGGTGGCGCACGAGATCAAGAACCCGCTGACACCGATGAAGCTGAACATCCAGCAGTTCCAGCGCACCTGGTCACCGGACCTGGCCGATGCCAAGGAACGGCTGGACCGCTTCAGCAACGGGATGGTGCAACAGATCGATGTGTTGAGCCGGATCGCCGGGGAATTCTCCGACTTCGCGCAGATGCCGCGCGCACAGGCCGAGCAGGTGGACCTCCTCGAGGTGGCGAACGCCGCCACCGCCCTCTTCGCAGCGGAACCAAATGCACAAGTGACGCTACAAGCCGGACCTTCCCCCACGGTGCATGTGGACCGCGAGCACCTGCTGCGCACCTTCACCAACCTGATCAAGAACGCGGTGCAGGCCATGCCGGAGGGACGCTCAGGGCATGTGGAAGTGATACTTCGCGCGGAAGGGAACAGGGCGGTGATCGAGGTGCGCGACAACGGAACGGGCATCGCCGAGGCGGACCGCGACCACATCTTCGAACCGCGCTTCACCACCAAGAGCAGCGGCATGGGGCTGGGGCTGTCCATCGTTCAGCGTATGATAGAGAATGCCGGCGGACGGGTGTGGTTCGAGACCTCCACGGAGCCAGGGAAAGCGGGGACTTCGTTCTTTGTGGAATTACCGCTGGTGGGTTAAAGTTCTACCACGAAGGACACTAAGAACACGAAGGCAGGGTCGCCCTGAGGTTTAACCGCAACGGACGCTACGAGCGCAACGAAAGTTCTGCTGGTGCCCTAGCCGATACATTTGCCGAACGTGATCGATCGGCTCATTGATCGACAACCTAAAAGCATTGAACCTCATGTCCTTTTCCAATCTCCTGATCGCTGATGCGGAAGGCATCCGCACCATCACCATCAACCGGCCGGAGCAGCTCAACGCACTGAACCGCGCGACCATCTCCGAGCTGGACCAAGCGCTGGACCAGGCCCAAGCCGACAAGGCCGTGCGCGTGCTCATCATCACCGGCAGCGGCCCCAAGGCTTTTGTGGCCGGTGCCGACATCAAGGAGTTCGCGCATTTTTCCGTGGAAGAAGGCAAGATGCTCAGCGCCGAAGGACACAAGCTGCTCTTCGACCATGTGGAGCATTTCGAAAAACCGGTGATCGCGGCGGTGAACGGTTTCGCGCTGGGCGGTGGGCTGGAATTGGCCATGAGCTGCCACTTCCGCGTGGCCAGCGACAACGCACGCATGGGCCTGCCGGAAACGAGCTTGGGCGTGATCCCCGGCTACGGCGGCACGCAACGCCTCGCGCGCCTCATGGGCAAGGGCAAGGCCATGGAGATGATCTTTACCGCCGGCATGATCAAAGCCGACGAGGCCCTGCAATGGGGCTTGGTGAACCACGTTGTACCACAGGCCGAACTACTGGCCAAGTGCAACGAACTGGCCGCCGCGATCATGAAGAACTCCCCTACCGCATTAGCCTCCGCCATCCGCGCGGTGAACGCCGGTTACGAGCCGGGCGCCAACGGCATGCAACGCGAGATCGAGGAGTTCGGAAAATGCTTTGGCACACCGGACTTCATTGAGGGGACGAGCGCATTCATGGAGAAGCGGAAGCCAGAGTTCGGTAAGTGAACCACGGATGGACACGGATGAACACGGATCAAAGAGTCATATCAACGGCTCATCTTTTGCCACTTACCAGCATAAGATAACTTCGGATGAAAGCCTCTTCGAGGCGCTGTTGAAAGGAGAGTTTTCTGGATTCTTTGAGGACTTTGACCGGAGTCGGTTCTTGAATGGCCTACACCGAAAAATGGAAAATCTCGGCACAGCAGGAACGACTGCAGATAGAGAGAAGAGAAAGGCGAATTTCAGGGGGTAGGGGAACCATGAATGGACACGGATAATGCGCAAGATCAGAATCTGTAGCTTAAGCTGTATGCTTTTCAGTGTCATCTTCACCGCTTGCTCTTCGTCGCATGGACGTGAAAAAGAGCCGGTTCTTATAGCGGGCCGCGAAGCACCACTTGGCTGGGTGACGTTGAAACTATATGCGGATAATTCCTTCGACCTGATCAATGGAGGTATGCGCGCTTCAGACTCAGAAAGCTATCCGGGATCATATCGCACAGTCGGTGACACACTGATTTTTGCCTATCGGGATAGTGTGCCGGACCAAGGCTGCGACAGAGCGTTGCGGACTGACCGATTCATTGTCTTTGACGGCTGTTTGGGTTCCTTGGAGATCCAGAATAAGAATCCGAATAGTCACTGAATAACCGAACGTGAGCGTCCTCAGAAAACTCGCAGGCCAGACGGCCATCTATGGGGTGAGCAGCATCGTTGCGCGCTTCCTCAACTACCTGCTTACGCCGCTGTACACCAGCCGTGGGGTGTTCGCGCCGGCGGCCTTCGGGGTGATCACCTCACTCTATGCATGGACGGCCTTCCTCAACGTGGTGCTCACCTACGGGATGGAGACCACCTTCTTCCGCTTTGCGAGCAAGCACGAAGGCAATAAGCGGATCTACACCACCGCTGTTTATCTGCTTGCAGGCTCCACGGTGGTTTTCCTGTCGCTTGGGATGCTCTTCGCGCATTCCATCGCCGCCATGATGGGCTATCCGGACCATGTCGTTTCAGTGCGCCTGCTCGTGCTGATCATCGGCATCGAGGCCATGGCCACCGTGCCCATGGCGAACCTGCGCCTGAAGAACCGGCCGTGGAAGTTCGCCGCCATCAACGTGGCCAGCGTGCTGCTGAACGTGGTGATGAGCCTCTTCATCTTCATGTACTGCATGCCCAAGTACAACGCCGGGGAAAGCAATGCACTGATCAATGCCGTGTACGACCCGAGCTTCGGCGTGGGCTATGTCTTCCTCCTCAACCTCATCAGCAGCAGCCTGAAATTCCTGCTGTTGCTACCGGAGTGGCCACCGTTGCGGTTCGGCAATTCCGAGAAGGCGTTCGATACCAAGCTGCTGCGCCCTATGCTGGCGTTCGGCCTTCCGCTATTGGTGGCGGGCCTCGCGGGCATGACCAACGAAACAGCGGACCGCGTGCTGATGAAACACCTGCTTCCGGCGAATATCGCGGATGCCCAGATCGGGATCTACGGCGCCTGCTACAAGCTGGCGATGCTGATCACGCTCTTCATTCAGGCCTTCCGCTTCGCCGCGGAACCGTTCTTCTTCAGCCATGCCAAGGAGAAGGACAGCCGCCAGACGTTCGCGCGCATCATGAACATCTTCGTGGCGGTGTGTATGAGCGCTTTCTTGCTCGTGATGCTGTTCTTGGACGCCTTCAAATGGTTCATCCCCAACCCAGCTTATTGGCCAGGTCTCGTTGTGGTGCCCGTCCTGATGCTGGCCAACGTCTTCCTCGGCATCTACTACAACCAGAGCGTTTGGTACAAGCTGAGCGACCGCACGCGCGCCGGCAGCACCATCTCCATCATCGGGGCCATCATCACACTGACACTGCTGTTCTGGTGGATCCCGATCTTCGGATATTTAGGCGCCGCTTGGGCCACCTTCCTCTGCTACGCCTCCATGGCCGTGATCAGCTACGTGTGGGGCCAGAAGCACTACCCTGTGCCCTACAACGTGGCCCGTGTGCTGGGCTATATGGCAGGTGGCGTGTTCCTCTGGTGGGGCTGCGAGCAATTGCCGCTGGAGGGTCCCGCGAAGTACGCCGTGCGGGCAGTGGTCTTCCTCGGCGCGGTAGGATATGCGTGGAAGCTGGAACGGTCTTCCGTTCAGAGGACCACGGACGGGCAAGCAGCAGATCTCTGAGGCTTGTGGTGGGTCTCCCCTCCTTCCTAAAAGGAGGGGTTGGGGGTGGTCAAGCCATAGGCTCTAACGGGTTCAGACTACGGTTGAAAGCAACTACGGATCAGGTCGAGAACCCCGGGAAGATCATCAACGATACTCTTGTTCTCAATACGCAGCACATGGATGTTCTTGGTATTCATGTATTCATCCCGCAGTCCATCATTGGCGGATGAAGTGGGGTTCTCATGTGATGCCCCGTCCACTTCGATCACCAAGCGTTCCGAAGGGCAGTAGAAGTCCGCGATGAATGGGCCAATACCATGCTGCCTTCTGAATTTCCGACCATCAAGCTGCTTGTCGCTCAGCGCTTTCCATAACGTTGCCTCGGAGGAGGTCATCCTTCCTCTCAGAGCTTGTCGTTCGCTTTTCTGTTCAGAGCGGTTATGGTACTTCTCGTGCATGGGTCTTCGGTAGCTATGCTCATCAAGCTACCTGTTCAAAAAAGCAACCGCATGTTCATCCAAAGAGAATGCACCACCCCTGCCCCTCCTTGAAAAAAGGAGGGGAAAACCGGCACTATCGTAAGATCGGCACGGTCACTTCAGCCGCGCCAAGTACTTGTCCTCCACCACCCGCATGGCCTCACGCTTGGCCACGCTCTTGTCGCTGTGGCCCATCAAGTGCAGCAGGCCGTGCACCATCACGCGACGCAGCTCCTGCTGGGCGCTGACGCCATAGGTCTTCGCGTTCTCCCGCACCCGGTCGTAGCTGATGAGGATATCCCCCGAGATGCCCGTACCTGTTTGCAAGTCGAAGGTGATCACGTCGGTGAACTCGTCGTGGCCCAAGTACCGCTTGTTGTAGGGCAGCAGACCCTTGTCATCCAGCAGAACGAAGGTGACCTCGCCGATGGAGTGCCCATGGTCCGAGGCTACGGCGCGGATCCATTTCCGAAGGCGTTCACGATCACGGAAGGCATTGGTGACACCAAGGGCCTTGAACGCGATGATGCCGCCCTGGGCCATTATTCGGCGACCGGTGTGAGGCTGAAGGTCAGCGCCACGGAGGCGCCGTTGTCCGAGAAATCCACGTTGTCCGCAAGGGCGCGCATCAGGAACACGCCACGGCCGTGCGGCTTTTCGATGTTCTGCGGGTCCGTGGGGTCGGGCAGGTGCTCAAAATCAAAACCAGGTCCTTCGTCGCTGACCATGAAGGTGATCTTCTCCCCTTCCGCCACATAGCCCAGTGTCACCTGCTTGGCAGGATCCAAGGCGTTGCCATGGTGGATCGCATTGTTCACCGCCTCGGTGAGCGCGATAAGGATGTTCCCGTACAGGGATTCATGCACGTTATACCGGCCACAGGCCTCATCGATCATCTTTTCCGCCAAGTGGATGTTCTCGGCCTTGGCGGCAAATTCGATGCGCTCGGTGAACTGGATATCCTCTGTTGGTGCTCCCATGGTCATTCTTCAGGGTCGGTCAAAAGTATCGAAATACTGATCCACACGGGCCTTGTAATAGGGCTTGAGCCCCGGAGGCACCGTGCGGAGCAGTTCTGCCTCACGCATTTTACTGCGTTGGTAGTTGAAAAAGCGGGCTGGATCCGGGTGATCGCGGTCCTGTCCGGAAATGCTTTCGCGCTTCTGGTCCAGCTCACGTTCACGCTCCGCCTTCTCCGCCTCCAGCATGCGCGTCATGATGTCCTGTTGGCGCTTCATCGATTCGTTCGTGAGGTTCTTGTTCACGATGTCCTTCTCGTTCTGCTCCATCTGCTCCGCGAGCTTCTGCAGGCCGTTACCACTGCCTGAGCCGTCCTTGTTCAACTCTTGGGCCATGCGCTGCATCTCCTGCCGCAGCGCCGCCTGCTGGGCCGCCAATTGCGCGAGCTGTTGGCTCATGCCCGGACCCATGCCTCCGGGGTTCTTTTCGCCGGGCTTTTCTCCGGGTTTCTTTCCTTTTTCCAGCGCCTTTTTCATCGCCTCCAACTGCTTGGACAAGGCCTCCTGCTGGCTCTTGATCTTCTGCATCTTCTTGCTGTCGCCACTGCTGCTGCCCGCGCCGCCCGGCTTTTTGCAACTACCCTTGCCCGGCATGCCGCTGGCCTGCTGCTGCATCTGCTGAAGGGCTTCGTCGAGCATCAGCGCGAGGTTGTTCAAGGACGTCATGGCACGCTGCTGACGGTCCGCTGCCAAGGGGCGTTCGCGGTCGTTGGCACGGGCTTCCGCAAGGTGTGAAAGGGCTTGGTCCATATTGTCGTTCACGAGGTTCATCTCGCGGTTCACCATGGCCTGCAACTGCGGCACGCGCTTGCTCAGGGCGAAGAGCGAATCCTCTACCAGCTTGGCGTCGTCGCGCAGTTTCTTCTGCTGCCGCCCGATGTCCACGAGGTGCGGGTCGCGCACGGCCGTGGCTTGCAGGTCGTTCATGTTCGCCTCTTGGTCGAAGCTGAGCTGGACGATGTTTTCCAGCAATTGCCGCAACGCGTCCATGTCCTCCTCGGCCTGCTCCTGTTGGTCGTCCTTCATGGCGCTCTTCATGTCAGCGGCCAATTGCTCCATCTGTTCCCCGGCTTTCTTCTGGCTCTCGCTGGCCTTTTTGTCTTGCTTCTTCTCAAGCTGATCGCTGCTGTTCTCCTGTTCTTTCTGGATGCTCTGCTCCTGCTCGTCCGTCTTCGGAAGGTCCAGTGGCCGCTCCAGTTCCTGGTTCTTCTTGTCCAGTGAATCCAGCTGGTCGCGCACGTCCTTGAATTCCTTGTTCAACGAATCCTGCTTCTGCTTCAGGTCCTCCTTGTCACTCTTGGGGTCCTGGGTCTCCTCGCTCAGCTTCTGTTGTTCCTCGGCGAGCTTCTCCAGTTGGTCGGCGATGTCCTCCGCCTTCTGCTCCACCTCCATCTGCTTGAACTGCTCCAGGGCGCGGTCCAGCTCCTTCTCCACGTCCTCCTGGCTCAGCTTCATGTCCTGCATCTTCTCCTGCAGCTGGTCCTTGTCGATCTTCTCCAACATCTCCTGCACCTGCTTGTAGAGCTCCTTCATCTGCTCGCTCAACACGTTCTCAAAAAGCTGCTGCACCTGTTGCTGTTTCTGAAGGATCCGCTCATCGCCCTCCTTGAAGCTCTGCTGCTCTTGCTGCGTCTGCTTCAACTGCTCCGTGGCGTTCTCGATGCGCTGCTCCAGCTTCTTCTGCCGGTCCAGCACGTTCTGCATCTTCTGCTTGTCCTGCCAGTTCAGGTCCTTCTTGTCCTGCATCTCCCGGCGCATCTTGTCCAGGTCACGTTGCAGTTCCTGCGCCTGCTTGATGCTCTCGCGGAGCTCGTCCTTGATCGCCTCGCCCTGCTTGTCCTGCTTCTCCGCCAGCTCCTTCAGCGTGGGCGCTTCGAAGATCCGCGCGGTGCTGCGTGCGCTTTTGCTGCCGTTGACGCCGTCGTTGTCCCACACCTCGAACCAGTATTCCAGCTTGTCCCCGGGCATCAGGTGCAGCTCGCCCAAGTCCTCGAAGTCGAAGAAGCTCTGGCGGGTGGTGTTCGGCTGGATGGCTATGTTCTTGCTGAGCTCGCGCTTGTCCGCCGGGATGCTGTCGCCGCCCTCAGTTACGCGGTAGTGGAAGGCCAGGCGTTTGAAGCCGTGGTCATCGCCGATGTCGCCCTTGAAGTACAGGCGGTGCGGTGAGAGGCTGTCGGCCTTCTGCTCCACGGCGATGGTGGGGTACAGATCGGGCACCACGTCCACGCGATACTGCGCCGTTGTCTGGGCCTTCAGGTCTCCGTTGCCGGGGATCAGCGAATAGGCGCTGCCCTTGAGAAAGCGCCGGTTGGCAGTGAAGCTCTGGTCGCCGGGGTGTGCCGGAAGCAGGCTGAAGGTGGTGTCATCGAAGGCGATGGCGAGCTTGTCCGCGCTGCGGGTCTCGGCTGTCCAGGTGACGCGGGTGCCGGCGGGCACGCTGATGTCGCCGGTGTTGTTCGTCACGGTGTTCTTCAGGCCCAAGTACAGCGGGTAATCGAGTGCCACGGTAAGGCCGAGCAGCATGGGGTTGGCCTCGGTGCTCAGGCGCATGGCCGCGCTGTGGAAACCGTCCGCGCCAAGGCGGAAATCCACCGGCTCCTGCACGTTGCGGAAGCGGTGTGTGAAGTGTGAAGCATCTTGGCGTACCAAGGGGATGCGCTTGTCGTCCTGCTCAAGAAAAACCTGCTGAGGCAAGGCGTCGCCCTGCATTTCCACCTGCAATTCGAAGTCCTCGTTCTCCGGCACGGTCAGGTCTTTGTTGCCTACCACAAAACGGAACGGCGCCTCCGGCAGAAACTCGGTGCTGTGGGCCAAGATCCGTTTCGTGGGACCGGTAATGAGGCTGGGCGCCGCGAAGAGCAGGATCACCAGTACGCCTACCGGTGGCAAGGCGTAACGCAAGTAGCGACGGTTGCGGCCCAGGTCGATGGCGGTGCTGAAGGGCACTGGCGAAAGCTCCCGGCTGCGCTGCGCGATGCTGGCCTCGATGAGCATCCGCCGCTGTGGATTTTCCTCGTTCTGCCCCCGCAATTGCAAGGTGTTCAGGAGCTTATCCTTCACCTGCGGAAAGTGGTTGCCCACTATGCTCGCCGCCTCCTCATGCGTGATCACCGGACCAAGGCGGAACAGCTTCACAAGTGGAATGGCTATGAAACGCACCAGCACCACGGTGGTCACGGCCGTGAGCAGCCAGAACAAACCGGTGCGCACCCCTGTGCCGAATTTCCCGAAGTACTCGCCCAGCGAGGCCATCAGGAAGAAAAGCACGAGCAGCCCCACGCTGTACAAGGCCCCGCGGATCAGGCGGTCCTTGTAGTACTTGCGGATGAAGCCATCCAGCTTGGCGATGAGCAGATCGTAGTCCGAGGCCATGGAACAGGGAAGCAGGGCCCGTAGAACGGTTCGGCCCCGCTGGAATTGTCCCGAAAGTTAGGCAGTATCTGGGCAGGAAGCTTCTGTACTACCCCCGCCGCACCCCGGCGATATCCCCCAGCTTGCAGGCCGTGCCCGCCAACGCTGCGTAGCCCGAATGCGCCAGTGCCTTTAGCTTGTTGTTGCGCCGGAACCACCAGACGTCCTTCAGAAAGAGCGGGAAGTTGTGCCCGTTCAGCAGGTCGAACGCGATGGACATCGTGGGCTCCAGCGACTTGGCCGTGTGCCAGATGCCGAAGGGGATGAAGAGCGTTTCGCCCGCGCCCACGGTGAAGGTGATGGGCGTGGCGTTCCGGTAGAGCGGGAACTTCTCGTAGTCCGGGTTGTCATGATCGGTCACCATGGATTTCCACGGGTCGTTCGGATCCGGGTAGAGGTATTTCTCCTGCCCGCGCGGCCACACGGTGAACTGCTTCTTGCCATAAAGCTGGTTGATCCACGCGCTGAGGTGGTAGTAGTCCAAGTGGATGTACGGGAACTGCCCGCCCGGCCCGCCGATGAAGAGTTCGATGGCACCGCCCCATTGCCCTTTGGAGAACCAGGAACTTTCCATCCAGTTCGGGGTGGCATAGTTCAGCCCGAGCGGCTTCAACATGGGCCGCACTTCCGGCAACTGGGTCTCAATATGGTATTTGCAGGGATATGGCACCGGGCGCGAGGTGTCCTTTCCCTCCACCAGGTCGAGGATCTCGTTCATGGTGTATTCCGTATCTTCCACCACGGTGCGCCGGCCGCCGTAGTTCTTGCGGAACCAGTCCGGAGTGAAGGTGCCGTTGGCCTCCCATACTTGGCTGGCATCCGTGAATACGAGCGGGATGCCGGGTTTCCAATGCTCCTCAGTGAACTGCTTGGGGCTCATCTCTTGGATCGAAGCGCGTTTGATCTCCATTGGTGGTTTTTCTGATCGATGGCGTTCTTACGTGGCTTATGTAAGGAAGTTGACGGCACCGGAGCACGTCGCACGTGTGAAGTCCGCAACGGTTTATCGGACCGCCGGACCTGCGGGTACCGAGATCACTCCGGAAAAGTAAGTGTAAAGGTGGTGCCTTCGCCCAGCGTGCTTTCCACGTCCATGTGTACACCATGCGCATTGAGGATGGTGCGTGCGCTGGTGAGGCCGAGCCCCATGCCCCCGGTCCGGCCGGAATAGAACGCTTGAAAAAGTCGCTGGATGTTCTCCTCGGCAATTCCCTTCCCGTTGTCGGTCACGTAGACGCGGACCTTGTCGCGATGCATCGCCGCCTTAAGAAACAGGTGGCCCTTGCCCTCCTCCATGGCCTCGATCGCATTGATGCACAGGTTGGTCAAGGCCACCCCGATCACCTCAGGGTCGGCCATCACCTCCCCTACGCCACTTTCCACGGAAACGTCGGCGCGCATCTCGAGCAGATCCATGCGGTCTTGGACCGAGGCCAGGGCGGTGTTCAACAAAGCCTCTACATTACAGGGCGTCTTGTGCAGTTCCTTCGCCTTGGAGGATTCCAGCAGGTCGGTGATGAGCTTGCTGATCCGGTGCATGTTCCGCTGCAGGATCTCGGAATAGGGTTTGATCTCCTCCTGCACCTCCGGTTCCAGTTCATCGAGCATCTGCTCGAGCGCCATGTGCAGGTTGGTGAGCGGGTTGCGTACCTCATGCGCGATGGTGCGGGCGATGCCGCCGGTGATGGCCAAGCGATCGCCTTCCGCCAACAACCCCTGGGCCCGTCGCGTCTCGGAGATGTCGGTGATCGTCACCACGAACCCGTCCAGAAGGCGCAAGGCATGCACATGGATCCAGACATCCGGGCGCTGCGTGGATTGTTGGTCACTCTCGTAGGACATCCCGGATTCCACCACCTCCAGCAAAACATTGAACAGGTCGCCCCCCAGAAGCTCGGGCATCACTGTCAACAAGCGATTGCCGATCAACCCTCCCTCCCTTCCACCGTAGATCCGCACACTTTCCCGGTTCGCCAGTATCCACTCGAAATCCACCACGCTGCCGAGGTCGTCCCGGATGCTCCGGAACGCCATGATGGAACTGGGAGAGCTGTCCAACACCCGCTTCAGCGAACGTTCGGCGAATTCACGGGTCCGGACCTCCTTGTTCAGCTCATCCACCTTGCGTTGGATCTCCGTTTCGCCCCGTTCCGCCTTGGCCAACGCCCGGAACAGCCGCCAGAACAGGATGCCGGTGGCCAATATGGCCAGGATGGAATACACCACCAACATTATGGGCGTGTCCGGTTTCAGGCTCCGCTCTTCCGACAGGTTGACGTCCCGGCTCCTTTCCACTTCGGCCGTCAATTGTCTTTGCTCGGTCCGGACCCGTTCCATCAGGTCCCGCGAGCGCTGCATTTGGGCCAGCTCCGTACCCTGAAGCCCGATCGGGGAGGTGCGCTCGGAAAGAAATTGCTCCTGAACGCCCTTGAGCATTTGCCGAGAGAGCTCCTGGATCTTGCTCAGGTCAAGGGATGTGGCACCGGCACGGCTCAGTGAATCCAACCGGCGGATGCTCTGTTCCACGGCCGGCTGTGCAATACGGAAGGGCAACACGAAGGAGGTGTCGTGCGTGAGGACGTAGCCCCGGTACCCCGCCTGGGCGTCCTTCAGGCCGGAGACCATCAATTCCAGTTCCTGAAGCACCGCATTGCCCTCCCGGATGCTCCGGTTGGCGGAGGAATAGCGGTCGAAGGTACGGATGGTGGCGAATAGGAAAATGGCCAGCAGGATCACCGTGCCGGCATACAACCCCCGGAGCAACCGACGCTCCTTGAGGTTTCGCTTGGCCGGGTCACCGATGCGGAACATCTTGCTTGCAGAACTTCGGGCCGCCCGATGAGCGGATCACGGGACGCCGTTGATCGCTGATGTTCGTGCCCCGTTCAGATCTCAATACCAAAGGATTTCAACTTGTTGTACAGCGTCTTGCGGTCAATGTTCAGCATTTCCGCCGTGCGCGACTTGTTGAAGCCGTTCCGCTCAAGTGCCTTCAAGATCGCTTGCCGTTCCGCTGAGTGGGACACCCCTTTCAACCCTTCGACCTCCATGGACAGCGCCGCACTACGATCCTGCGCCCGGAGCGCCGGCATGCCGCTGATGACCTCGGCGGGCAGGCCGTTCATCTGGATCAATGGTCCAGTGGTGAGCAGGACGGCGCGCTTCACCACATTGCCTAATTCGCGCAGGTTGCCCGGCCATGCATGCGCCTTGATCCGCGCCTCCACCGCCCCGTCGAAGCCCTCCACGGCCTTACCAAGCTGCGTATTGGCCTTCTCCAAGAAATAGTGAGCGAAGACCATGATGTCCTCCGGCCGGTCCCGCAACGGCAACAAAGCCAGGCCGAATTCATTGACCCGGTGAAGCAGGTCCTCCCGGAAGCGCCCCTCGGCCATGGCCACGTGCAGGTCCTCGTTGGTGGCAGCCAGCACGCGCACGTCCACGGTGATGTCCTTCTCGTCCCCCACCCGCTTGATGCGCCGTTCCTGCAGGACGCGCAGCAACTTCACCTGGTTCTCATAGGTCAGGTTGCCGATCTCGTCCAGGAACAAGGTGCCACCGTTGGCCTGCTCAAAGCTTCCCCGCTTGTCGCTCACCGCGCCGGTAAAAGCCCCCTTGACGTGCCCGAAGAGCTCACTACCCGCCAATTCCTTAGGCAAAGCCCCGCAATCCACGGCCACGAATACGTTCCCCGCCCGCTTGCTCTTCCGGTGGATCTCCTGGGCCACGAATTCCTTGCCTGTGCCCGTGTCCCCGGTGATCAACACCGTCATGTCCGTCGGAGCCACCAAGGCGATGTGCGCCGCCAGATTGGCCGCGTGTGGACCGCTGCCCTGTACGTAGTCCGTGCTCTTGGCGCCCGTCCCTTTCGGCTTGGCCTTGGGCGCGTCCGGCTTCTCCCCCGCCCCCTCGGCCAGCGCGTCCTTGATCCGCATCAGGATCTCGTCCGGGTACAATGGCTTCCCCACATAATCAAACGCCCCTTTTCGCATCAGGTCCACGGCGGTACGGACGTCGGAATAACCCGTGATGATGATCACTGCCGTATCACGCGAGATCCCTTTGATGTGCTGGAGCATTTCCACACTGTCGGTATCCGGCAACCGGTGGTCGCAAAGCACCAGATCGTAGTGCTTCTGTTTCAACAGGTCCTTGGCGGTGGATCCCCGTTGGGCGGAATCCACCCCGAACCCCTGCTTGGTGAGGAAGCGGGTTAGCAAGGTGCAGATGTCGGCGTCGTCATCGATGACGAGCAGGTTGGATTTGGCCATGGGGTGTATAACGGGGTTCAGGAAGTGAGACCCAGTGCGCGTAGGCCGTCTAAGATACTGCCCTTGGCGAATGGTTTGGCGATGAAGAGGTCGGCCCCTTGTTCCTTGGCATTTTTTCGCTCGTTGTCCACGGCACTGATCGCGATCACTTGCGTGTCCGGCTGGGATTCACGGATCTCGGGGATCAATTGGTAACCCAGACCATCGGGCAGGTGAATATCCAAGAAGACCACTTGGTACTTCGCTGAACCCAACCGCATCCGCCCCTCCGCCATCGAATGGGCCGCATCGCAGGTAATGCCCTCGCGGCGCAACATGTTCTTCAGCAGGAAACAGATCTCTGTCTCATCGTCGATCAGAAGGACATTCATTGGGGAGTTGCAATGATCATCGGAGGAGCTTTAGGGCATCAACCCGGATCACGGATCGACGAATTCGATGCTCAAAGGGTCAAGCAAATAACGGACCTTCCGGATCCGCCCATGAACAAAGCTTTGATGGCGGGGAAAACCCACCACGCATTGGGCAATTCCCCCCACGTCCATGCGAGCGCACGGAACATGGTTCTGTTGCGGCCCTGCAGCTAAGGATCAAACCATTTGCGGCACCTACCTTTGCGGGTTCGGTCGTCGGGACCATCCGGGCACCACGGACCCACCCCTGCATAGTTTATCCAAATCCCAGACCACACGAAGCCGAAAACAGTGGCAGCTCATCTTTCGCCACTATTAACCGACTGATGATCAGGAACAATAGGCAAAAGTTCCACGTGGAACATCGTTCATGAGCGATAGCTATGACATCATCGTGGTGGGCGGAGGCCATGCCGGCTGCGAAGCCGCGGCGGCGGCGGCCAATTTGGGCAGTTCCGTGCTGTTGATCACCATGAACATGGGCGTGATCGCCCAAATGAGCTGCAACCCGGCCATGGGAGGTGTGGGCAAAGGGCAGATCGTGCGGGAGATCGATGCGCTCGGCGGATACTCCGGTATCGTCAGCGATATCAGCACAGTCCAGTTCCGGATGCTGAACCGGAGCAAAGGACCCGCCATGTGGAGCCCGCGGACGCAGAACGACCGCGAGCTCTTCGCACATACCTGGCGGAAAAAACTGGAGCAAACCCCTAACGTCCACTTCCGCCAGGATACCGTGACCGGCCTGGAAACAGAGACCGGAAACGACGGCAAGGTTCGGGTCACGGGCGTGCGTACCGGCATCGGAAGTGTCATTCCATGCCGATCCGTAGTACTCACCAACGGCACCTTCCTCAGCGCCGTGATGCACATCGGTGAGAAGCAGTTCGGTGGGGGCCGCTCCGGTGAAAAGGCCGCATACGGGATTACCGAGCAACTCGCAACTTTAGGCTTCGAGTCCGGCCGCATGAAGACCGGAACCCCTCCCCGTGTGGACGGTCGCAGCATTGATTACTCGAAACTGGAGGAACAACGTGGCGATGAAAATCCGGCAAAATTCAGCTTCTCCACCGAGACCCGTCCTATTGCCAAACAGCTTAGTTGCTGGATAACCCATACCACGAACGAGGTCCACGACATCCTGCGCACCGGCTTCGACCGCAGCCCGATGTTCAGTGGCAGGATCCAGGGTGTAGGCCCGCGATACTGCCCCAGCATCGAGGACAAGATCGACCGCTTTGCCGACAAGGACAGCCACCAGATCTTCGTAGAGCCTGAGGGATGGAACACCGTGGAGACCTATATCAACGGATTCAGCACAAGCTTGCCCGAAGAGGTGCAGACCGCTGCTTTACGCAAGCTCCCGGGTTTTGCGGAGGCCCGCATCTTCCGTCCCGGCTATGCCGTGGAATATGACTACTTCCCTCCTACCCAGATCCAGCACACATTAGAGACGAAGCCCGTGGATGGCCTGTATTTCGCCGGACAGATCAACGGGACCACCGGCTACGAGGAGGCCGCCTGCCAAGGGCTGATGGCCGGCATCAATGCACACTTGAAGGTGGCAGAAAAGGACCCCTTTATCCTTCGTCGTGACCAGGCTTACATCGGCGTTTTGGTGGACGACCTGATCACAAAAGGCACGGAAGAACCCTATCGCATGTTCACCAGCAGGGCAGAATTCCGCATCCTCCTGCGTCAGGATAATGCCGATCTACGGCTTACTCCCCTCTCCTACATGATCGGACTTGCAAGTGGTGAACGCATGCAGCGCACGGAACTAAAAGCCGCTAATACGGCCCAACTTCTGAGCGCCTTGCGGACCGAAAGTGCAGACCCGGAACCCACCAATGCAGTGATCGTTCCACGTGGAACAGACCCCGTAAAACAGAAGGTCAAGCTCCACGGTCTGCTACTACGGCCACAGCTTTCATACGTGGATATTGAACCCCTGTCCCCCACCCTTTCCAAACTCACAGCGTCCTTTGGGGAGCTCCGCAACGAGGTGGTGGAGCAGACGGAGATCAAGGCAAAGTACGAGGGATATATCGACAAGGAACGGAACATGGCGGATCGGATGAGCCACCTTGAGGACGTTCCGCTGCAGGCTGATATGCCCTATGCAAAGCTGACATCACTCTCCATTGAAGCCCGCCAAAAGCTGGATAAGATACGCCCGAACACCCTCGGGCAAGCATCGCGGATCAGCGGCATTTCACCAGCGGACATCAGCGTGCTCATGGTCTACCTTGGCCGTTAAATCATCGATCGTTCCACGTGGAACATGCCCATGGAAACCGTTGAGATATGCCCCGTATGCCGGTCCACAACAAGCACCGTCGCCTTGACCGCGACCGACCATACCGTAAGCCAAGAATACTTCGACATTCGCAAATGTGACGGTTGTGGGTTCCATTTCACCTCGCCGCGACCCGAACAGAACAGTATCGGGAAATACTACTTGTCCGAAAATTATATCTCCCACGTCGCGAAAGCAACCAGCCTCAAAGACCGCATCTATCACCGCGTCCGCCGCCGTGCGATACGCCATAAGCACAAGCTGATCTCCGGCTACCATTCCTCCGGGGCTGTCTTGGACGTCGGTTGCGGCACGGGCGATTTTCTTGCCTTCCTACAAGAGAAAGGTTACTCGGCGGCAGGGGTGGAGGTGAGCCCGAACGCCCGTACACTTGCCGAAGCGAAGGGCCTGAAGGTCGCGGATAAGCTACAGGACATACCGGCCCAGGCCCAGTTCCAGGTGATCACCTTATGGCACGTTCTGGAACATGTGCCCGATCCCCGGCACACTCTGGAACAACTTTATGCCCGTTGCACGGAGGATGCCCTATTGGTGATCGCCGTACCCGACCACGATAGCTGGGACTGCAAGCACTATGGTGTGAAGTGGGCCGCTTGGGATGTCCCCCGCCACCTCTCGCATTTCCGTCGGGCGGACATGAAGCGGCTCCTTCAGGAAACCGGCTTCGAACCGATCGCAACAAAGCACATGTGGTTCGACGCCCCATACGTTTCCATGCTCAGCGAACAGTACCGCGGAGCCGGGCCGGAGGGGTCCTTGCTCAAAGGCGCTCTGTTCGGGTTGTGGTCGAATGTTGTCGCCTGGACCTTCGGGCGGCCGACTTCGAGTTCTTTGTATTTAGCTCGAAGGGCAAAATCCTCAGGAAGGGGTTAAATATTCGATTTGCGGGGATTTAGTCGCCGTCTGGTGGCTCACCTATAACGACCGGGAGAACGTTCGCTGCGTATCAGCTAATGCTGTCGGTGTATTATATTGATTATCAGCGACTTATCTTATACTCCTGTTTAATTCAAAAATCTACCTGCCGGTTCACCCATTTGACCGTTTGCCGCCCTTCCGGCACGGACCGCTGCAAACGAAAAGAAAGAGGAGCGCCTTTTTCATCGTCTTGTCCATTTCACCGTTCGCAGGCCTTTATCGGTGCGTACCTCCACAAGGTACACTCCAGGTGCAAGAGTGCCACAGTCCAATTGCATCGATCCCTCCTTGCCACTCGCGGCCATCACCGTCCGCCCCGTGCCGTCCAGCACCCGCACCTGCATGGAACCTGGCACCCCGGTTTGTACATGCAACGTCTCGCTGCCGGGATTTGGAAAAACCCGCAACCCCTCCAACCCCGCCACTCGTTCCTGCACACCCGTGGTAAGCCCGTGCAGCTTGCAGATCATACGCTGTGCCGGGTCGTTCACCGTGCCGTCATCAAATCCCTCGAAAGCTCCGGCTAAGAAGATGCTCCCGTCCGGGGCCGGAGTGATGGAGGAGATCCCACTATACATGAACGTGGAGTTGTAATCGTGCGTAAGGCCGCAGCCCTGCCCGGTAAAGGCCGTATTGAGCAAATGGCCCGTGCTGTCCAACAGGGCGATGCCGCGTCGCAACTGCCCGTCGATGTGGGTGAAGCTCCCACCGACCATGATCGTTCCATCGCCCAATTGCAGTACAGCATCCACACTAATACCGAAATCCCCGAAGGAGTGCGTTGGAATATCCTTGTACTCCGCGTGGTTGTTGAAACTGAGGTCCAAGGCCCTGTCCGGCATAAGCCGGATCAGGTGCATGGTGTCCGGATCGTTCGGGAAGACGAACTGCCCTCCCGCAATGATGCGCCCATCGGGCTGCTCCAGCAGGTATTTCGCATAACCCCGGCTGATGTCGGAATGGAAGGTGCTGTCCAAGCTGCCGTCCGGCCAGATGCGCAGGATGCGTCCTGCCGGTCCGCCCTCGTAAGTGCTGTACACCCCGCTCAGCAGAAAGCGCCCCAGGGTGGTGGGTTCGATGGTCCAGATCACCCCGTTGGTCTTCCGGTAATGGTAGGTGCTGTCCAATGTGCCATCGGTGTTCAGACGCAGCAAGGAATAGTAGCCCGGTGCATTGGGGCCGTATGGGTAACCCAAATGATGGTCCCCGGTAAATAGCACCTTGCCGTCCGTTTGGATGAAGATCCCGCCATTATTGAGAAAGCTAAGATCCGGGTAGGGTTGGTTCACAGTGGTGGGTCGGAACCCATAATCCAATTCCCCGGTCGCTTGGAAATACCTTGATGGAAAGCTGTTTCCGGAAGTATAGAAGTACGGACCAACAGGATGGATATCCCCCCCCCATTGATCCCCCAAAAGACGTCCAGGTCGCCAACGGGAAGCAGCTTCACCATCCAGCTCGAAAAATAATTGGTGGTGAGGCCGAACCAACCGGTAATGACCACGCTACCATCGGCCAAGGGGAGGGCGTCCGACAGGCCCGGCGGGTAGGTTACCGGAGTGCAGCGGAACGAGGTGTCCAAGGTGAGCGGTACCTGCGCCCCGCTTGGGCTGGCCAACAAAGTGGCCAGCCCAGCGAGCAACAGGGTTCTCATGGCTTTCGTCGTCACATCCATCGGTCAGTTCTTGAATATCAAAATGGTCCGCACTTCACCCCGTAACCATCTCGCCACTTGCGGTCGCCGTCTGCAATTTATGCCCGGAAGGTTTTCCTAATGTGTGAAGGCGAAGTACGAAGCTATCAGGCCAATTTCACCCCCTCCGAAACCTCCGTACCTTTGCAGCCCGAAAACAAGAAGCCAAATACGATGAGCACCCTCACCTCCCCCTCCCGCATCGCCGACCTGCTGAAACAATGGAACATCACCGAGGACCACTCGGGTGTTTCTACTGGTACCAAGTGGATGAAAGGAGAGGGGGAGCGCCTTGTTTCCTCTTCCCCGGTGGACGGCGCGGAGATCGGTACCGTGCGCGGTGCTTCCCGTGCGGAGTATGACCAGGCGGTAAAAGCCGCTCAGGACGCCTTCTTGGAATGGCGCACTTGGCCTGCACCAAAGCGTGGCGAAGTCGTGCGCCAGTTCGGCGATGAGCTCCGTAAGCACAAGGCGGAACTCGGCAAACTCGTTAGCTACGAAATGGGCAAGAGCTATCAAGAGGGTCTGGGCGAGGTGCAGGAGATGATCGACATCTGTGACTTCGCGGTCGGTCTTTCGCGCCAGCTGCACGGGCTCACCATGCACAGCGAACGCCCGGAGCACCGCATGTACGAGCAGTGGCATGCCATCGGCCCCGTAGGCATCATCACCGCGTTCAACTTCCCTGTGGCGGTATGGGCGTGGAACACCGCGCTGGCGTGGGTCTGCGGCGATACCTGCCTGTGGAAGCCCAGCGAAAAAGTCCCCTTGTGCAGTCTGGCCTGCCAAAAGATCGCCGCGGAAGTGTTGGCACGCAATAACGCCCCCGAAGGTGTGAGCGTGATCATCAACGGCGGACGCGAAGTAGGGGAGTGGTTGGCCAACGATGAGCGCATCCCCTTGGTGAGCGCCACGGGCAGCACGCGCATGGGTAAGGCCGTGGGGGCCGCCGTGGGGCAGCGCTTGGGCCGCTCCCTGCTGGAGCTCGGTGGCAACAACGCCATCATCATTTCCGACAAAGCCGATCTGGACATTGCCATGCACGCTTCGCTCTTCGGAGCAGTGGGAACCGCGGGGCAGCGCTGCACCTCCACACGCCGACTGATCATCCATGATTCGGTCTACAAAGCCTTCACCGACAAGCTCGTAAAGGCATATGGCCAATTGCGCATCGGCGACCCCTTGGACGAGAATAACCATGTGGGGCCAGTGATCGACAAGGCCGCCGTGGACATGTACCTCAAAGCCCTCGATGCCGCGAAAGAGCAAGGCGGCAAGATCCTCGTGGAAGGCGGGGTGCTTACCGGCGCCAAATACGAGAGCGGCTGCTACGTGAAGCCCGCCATCGTGGAAGCCTCGCCGGACATGGCGATCGTAAAGCAGGAGACCTTCGCGCCCATCCTCTACGTGATGCGCTATTCCGGTGATGTCACCAAGGCCATCGCCATCCAGAACGGCGTGAAACAAGGGCTTTCCTCTTCAGTGATGACCACCGACCTGCGTGAAATGGAGCGTTTCCTCAGCGTGGCCGGCAGCGATTGCGGTATTGCTAACGTGAACATCGGCACCAGCGGCGCTGAGATCGGCGGGGCCTTCGGCGGGGAGAAGGAGACCGGCGGCGGTCGGGAAAGCGGTTCCGATGCATGGAAAGCGTACATGCGCAGGCAGACGAACACGATCAACTACGGCACCACGGTACCCTTGGCACAGGGCATCAAGTTCGACCTCTGAGCGTGTTGGAGGGAAGCCGTTGAGGCACAGAGAAATGCCAATCACGGCGGGTGGCGAGTGATCGGACGACCGCAACCGCCAACGGCAACCTTGTTGTCTCCGTTTCGATCTTCACCTTTCTGATCTCAGCTTTCAACCCCGCGTGGGGACTTCAAGCCTGCGTGGTTTTATGTCCGTGACTTCGGTGGGCGACACCTATGTTCGTGCCTTTCTATAGATATAGGATGCCCAGAGCTCTGTTCCCAGCCTTTATCCTGTTGCTATTGACCGGTGCCTGCCAACAACCGGCTACCAAGGTTCCTGAGGAGAAACTCTTTACCGGGGCTTGGCACATGGCCTTGGACCTGGACACGACAAGCGCCTACAAGGAGCTTCCCTTCCAGTTCGAGCTGGCCCGAAAGGGATCCGGATGGCAAATGACCATCCATAACCAGGACGAGGCCATCGTAGTGGATTCCATTGTGTTGAACGGGGACAGCATCCGTATCCGAATGCCCTTCTTCGACTCGGAATTCCGGGGCATGGTGAAAGGTCAAAAGCTCTTTCAGGGCCTTTGGTACAACCACTATAAAGGGCCGGATTACACCATTCCCTTCACCGCTACCGCCGGTGAGCAACCGCGGTTCGCAAAGGCTGTAGTCACAGCCTCCACGGACGTTTCCGGGGACTGGGAGGTACACTTCACCGACGATGGCGATGATGAACCGGCCATCGGGATCTTCTCCGTGGACCATGGCCATGTAAAGGGTTCGTTCGCCACGGAGACCGGCGACCTGCGCTTCTTGGAGGGAGTGACCACGAAGGATTCACTCTTTCTCTCGTCGTTCAATGGCTCTCAAGCATTCCTGTTCAGTGCTGCGATCCGCCCCGACAGCCTGCTGGGGGAATTCCGCAGTGGCCACCACTGGAAACAGCCTTGGTATGCCGTACGCAACCCGCACTTCGCACTGGCCGACGATGAGACCATGACCCAGCTGGACATGAAGTATCCCGTCGCGTTCTCCTTCCCGGACACGGAAGGGACCATGCATAGTTTGTCTGACGAAAAGTACAGGGACCATGCGGTGGTGGTGGAGATCATGGGCACATGGTGCCCCAACTGCATGGACGAGAGCCGCATGCTGCATGAGTTTTATGCGAAATACCACAAGGACGGCCTAGAGGCCGTGGCGATCTGCTTTGAGCGTTATCCGGACAGTGCGGCCTCAGTGGCCGCCATACGCCACTTCAAGGAAAAGCTGGGGGTGGACTACGACATGCTTTATGCCGGCTTCGCCAACACGGACAGTGTGCGCAAGAAGCTCCCCTTTATCAGCCAGCTCAAGAGCTATCCCACCACCCTGCTCATCGGTCGCGATGGCACGGTCCGGCGCATTTTCACCGGCATCTACGGACCCGGGACCGGAGCGCGCTACACCCGCTTCAAGGACCGTATGGAGAATACCATCGTGGAGCTGCTCCGAGAGCCGGTGAAGGGCTGAACCGATCACTCCTTCAGGACGGAGTGGTCCACCACGATCCGCGCATCGCGGTTAGCCAATTCCCAAGCGGCGTGGAACACCAAGAGGGTCCGCTTGTGCAGCAGGTCGAAGCGGATCTTGTCCACCTCGTCGTAGGGTCCGTGGTAGTCCGCATGGACGCCGTTAAAGAAGAAGGCGATGGGCACGCCGTGCTTGGCGAAGTTGTAGTGATCGCTCCGATAGTAGAAGCGGTTGGGGTCGGTGTCGGAATCGAAGGCGTAGTCCAAGTTCAATTGAGTCCGGGTCGCATTCTCCCGCTCGATGATGGTGCCCAGTTCGCTGCTGATCCGCTTGCTCCCGATCACATACACATAAGAGGAGCTGTCCCCATACACTGTGTCCGTCCGTCCGATCATGTCGATATTGAGGTTCGCCACTGTGCTGTCCAACGGGAACACCGGATGGTCGGTGTACCACTCCGAGCCGAGCAGTCCCTTCTCCTCACCGCTCACCGTCATGAACAGCATGCTGCGCCGGGGACCTTGCCCTTCCGCCTTGGCCTTGGCGAATGCTTGGGCCATTTCCAGCACCGCCACCGTACCGGAGCCATCGTCATCGGCACCGTTGTAAACCTCGCCGTCGATCACTCCGATGTGGTCATAGTGCGCCGTCACTGCGATCAGCTCACCCTTTCTATCACTGCCCTCGACATAGCCCAGCACGTTTTCCCCGCTGAGTGCCTTATCCTGTGAACGATAGGTGAATTTGACCGGCACCTTGATGATGACCCGTTTCTTGCTCACGGTCTTCACGGCCTTCTTCATGGAATAGCGGCCCTTGTCCAGTATGGCCTGGGCCAGTTCCGGGGTGATCACCAGTATTTGCATGCCCTTGTCCGTCACTTTCTTCCCTGGTTCCGCCAAGCGCATCCGTTCCCGGTCCAAGAGCGGGCCGAAGCGTTTCATCATGCTTTTGGCGCTGTCGTTCACCACCAGCAACACTTTGGTCACGGTCTTGTCAAGCGCACTTGTCAGCGCCCGCATGTCCATGAACAGGTTGTTATCCGGCTTGCCCGCGTCAATGAGCATCACCACCTTGCTGCCGCCGCCCAGCCGCATCCCGCCGAGCGACACGGGCGTTGCCAACATCACTTCCGGAGCCTCCAAGTCCTGCCGGAGCCGCTCATCATTATAGAAGTAGTCCTGCATGTAGCCGTACTCCTTACCGTCCACCGCTATCGCGAGCCCGCCCGGCTTGGACAATACCAGCGGGTATTGCTGCTGGTAGCCGTCGGCCAGCATGCCCCGTTCCTCCGCATCGGGGACCGGCGGAATACCGAATTGCCGGAACTGTTCCTCGATGTACCTGGCGGCCATCTTCTGGCCCTTCATGCCGGTCTCGCGCCCTTCGAATGCATCACTCGCCAATATGGTCAGGTGCGTGCGCAGGTCCGCTTCGGTGATGGTGGACGCATAGTGTAGGGCCGCACTGTCCCTCTGGGCCATGGCCGGAGTGAGGGTCGCGATGAACGCGGCCAGAATAGTGCCTCTCCACATAATGCTTGCTATTGCTCAATGGCGGCCACGCGCCGTTGATGACGGCCGCCCTCGAAATCCGTTTTCAGGAAGACCTCCGTGATCGCAATGGCCTCCTCCGTTGAAATGAACCGTGCCGGCAATGCGAGCACGTTGGCATCATTATGCTGGCGGATCACCTCGGCCACCTCCACGTTCCAAGCCAGCCCGCTCCGCACACCGTGGTGCTTGTTCGCGGTGATGTTCACCCCGTTGCCGCTTCCGCAGATCACAATGCCAAGATCCACCTTCTTCTCCGCCACGTCCCGTGCAACGGCATGGGCATAGTCCGGGTAATCGGTGCTGTCATCACTAAAGGTTCCTTTGTCCTCCACGGTGTGGCCGGTGGCCAAAAGATGTTCCTTCAGCTGCTCCTTCAGCCGGAAACCGGCGTGATCACTGCCTATTGCGATGTGCATGCCTCAAAGATAGCGGCCACCGCAATGATCGAACATTCCACCTGTTGAAAAGGAAGTTATCCCGTGGACAACTTATGATGAAGATATTGTGCCCGTTCCGATCCCGTCCTGCATGATCAAAATATCCGGGGTTGCAAGGATCTTCCATCACTGAATTCAAACAGGGATCGAACGATCCGGAGGGACCCTTGGACCGGATGATCCATCAACACGGAAGCAACCAAGGCTTTGCACGATCGTTGATGATGGACCGCTCCTTCCACTGTGGGCACCGTTCCCCGCAACAAACACCGTCACCTCCTTTGTTCACGGCGTGTTGAATACTTTTGAGAAGTGATGAAGTCAAGCCCGGACCAAACCGATCGTCAACACGATCAACAGCCCTTATCATATCATCATCTCTTTTTTAAAAGAGTAATAATGATACTGATGTGTGTTGAAGTGGGTGTGCTGTCCGCTCAGGTCGGCGATGGCTTCCACCAGTACTTTTACCCCGATGGAAAAGTCAGCAGCGAAGGGATCTTGGTGGATGGCAAGCCGGAAGGCCATTGGAAGACTTTTTATGAGACCGGTGTGCTCAAAAGCGAAGGGAACAGGGTGGATTTCCAGCTGGACAGCACATGGTCCTTCCATGCCCCGGACGGAAGTTTGACCAGCACCATCGAATACAAGGACGGGAAGAAGAACGGGCCTTCGAGGACGTATGCGCCGGGTGATACGCTCGTCAGCGAGGAGAACTATGTAGCGGACGTGAAGGAAGGCCCTTCCATCGGTTTCTTCCCGGACGGGACCAAGAGATCCACGGTGGAGTTCAAGGACGGTAAGGAGGAAGCCAAGGCATATGAATACGCCGAGGACGGGAGGATCATTACCATCACGGACTGGCGCGCGGGTGTTCTGCAACGCAGGCAGGCCATCAACCGCTATGATGCGCAGCACCTACGGCAGGGTCCCTGGCAAGGCTATTGGTCGAATGGAAGACTGAAGTGGGAGGGACGTTTCGTGGACGACAAGCGCCAGGGGATCTTCAAGGAATACGACCAACAGGGTAACCTGCAGGACTTGGCGAAGTTCGACCAGGACGAAGTTCTACCGGACGCCGCAGAGACCACCTTGTTGGACATCAAAAACACCTACCATTCCAATGGGGCCGTGGCCAGCATCGGAAGCTATTCCAAGGACGGCAAGAAAGAGGGCCTGTTCCGCCGGTTCGATGCCAAGGGGAAACCAACGGATGCTTCGATATTCAGGAATAATGTACTGGTAAGTGAAGGGGAAATGAGCGAGGTCGGTGCCATGACCGGACCGTGGACGGAGTTCTACTCCACCGGAGAGAAACGGGCGGAAGGCCAGTACAAGGAGGGCAAGAAGGACGGGCCATGGACCTTCTATCACCGAAGCAGTGAGGTGGAGCAGAAAGGGAATTACCTGAATGGCCTGCCACAAAGTAACTGGAAGTGGTACTATCGGACGGGAGAGCTACATCGCGAGGAGAATTACAGAAAAGGCAAGGAGGAGGGGGCCTCGGTGGAGTATGAAAAGGATGGCACCGTGATCACTCAAGGGGAGTACATCGATGGCTTAAAGGATGGCATGTGGACTTACCACGTGGGCGGACATACCGAAAACGGAGCCTACAAGGACGGGCTGCGGGACGGCCCCTGGATCAGCCTGTACGACAATGGGAAGAAAAACTTCACAGGCTCCTTCGTGGGCGGGGAACGCAACGGCAAACAACGGTGGTACTGGCCGAACGGACGCTTGAAACTGGAGGGGAAGTACACGGCGGGCATGGAACAAGGTGACTTCAACTACTACGACAGCAATGGGATGTTGCTTCTCTCCATCCGGTACAAGGACGGCAAGGAAATGCGCCTTGACAATGAAAAACTTCCACCACCTTTCGAGCCGTCCGGCTTTATGCCATAAGGTGACCATGTTTCTGTTTATCAGAGATCCAAGGAAATGTCAAGCAAGGGAAAGGCTGAGGGGCCGGTGAGCGATCACCAGCCGCGCTACGGGGACCTGTTGGAGGGGGATCTGCTGGGTTGGTACCGCACATCCGTAACGGGCCGCATGCTGGATTGTAACCAAGCCCTTTCGAACCTCTTGGGCTATGGCACCCGGGAAGGGCTCATGGAGATCCCGGTGAAGGAGTTCTATTTTGATATGGTAGAGCGCCAGCGCTTTATCGAGGATCTTCTTTCCAAGAAGCGTTTGAACAATTATGAGGTCCTGCTTAAACACCGCAATGGAAGGGCCGTACATGTGCTGGAGAACGTGGTGGTGCGGGAAGAGCCGGGAAGGGCCTCCGTGATCGAAGGGATCATCATCGATATCACACCACTTCGCCAAGCCGAGATGGAACAACGTGAATTGGCCAACAGCTATCGCCAGCTCACGGAACGGATCAGGGACGGCATCCTGATCGTCCAGCAGGGAAAGGTGACGTACGCCAATCCCTCCGCCTCCACCGTGTTGGGAACAACCTTTCCCACGGATATGGAACTGGCCCAATTGGTGGTGGATGAGGATGTCCCAGTACTGAACGACCTGCTCGTAGCGATCCAGGGCGGACAAGAAGCAGATACCGTGAGGATCAATTTCAGGACCGGAGTTGCCGCACCATGCCCTTTAATGGTCTTTGGAACGATCACTTGGCACCTGGACGCCCCGGCCGTTCAGCTCACATTACATGATGCCGAGACAGAGCGGAGCCTGATGCAGGAACGGCTGCGCGCTACGATGGCGGAGGAAGTGAACGCCATGCTCCGTTCGGAGATCGATGAACACCAGCGCACACAAGAAGCGTTACTACAAAGCCGACGCTTATCGAAGAGCTTGATCGATAGTTCATTGGACATGATCGTTGCGGTGGACCCGAAAGGATTGATCACCGAGTTCAATCCCGCCGCCATGATCAAGTTCGGCCATGAGGCGGAGGACATTCTGGGCCGGAATTCCCGCATGTTATACGCCGACCAGGCCGAATTCGATCGCGTGCAGGAGGAAATGGCAGGTTATGGGGCTTATGCCGGCGAGGTCCGGAACATCACGGCCGAGGGAAAGGTATTCGTGAGCTTCTTGGCCGCCTCGCGGCTTTTCGATGAGGATGGTGTGTTGCTCGGTGGTATGGGCGTCAGTAGGGATGTCACCCAAGCAAAGCGGGATCAGGAGGCCTTGCGGATCAGCGAGGAACGATACCGTGACCTCGTGGACAATGCAACGGACCTGATCCACAGCGTGGATGCTACGGGTCGGATCCTGTTCGTGAACAGTGCTTGGAAAAGAACATTGGGCCATGCCGAGGAGGACACGGCCTCTCTGACCGTATTCGACCTTTTGCCGGAGGACAAACAAGGACCGGCACGGGTATGGCTGGCACAAGCGACCGAAGAGGTCGATCCCACGCCATGGCGGTCGGTCTTTATCACCAAGGACGGCAGGAAACTGTTGATGGAAGGCACTTCCAGCCTTCGACAGGAACAGGGAAAAACCGTGGCCGTACGCAGCATCTTCCGCGATATCACCGCCGCGAACGCGGCACAGGAGCAGCTGCTTAAGCATGCTGCCAAGGAAAAAGCCCTCTTTGAAGCCAGCGAACACCTGTTCTGGACAGTGGACCGCCGCATCGCCCTCACCAGCTTCAACCAAGGTTACCTGAACATGGTGAAGCGGCTCCATGGGACCGTTCCCCACATCAACACCGACCCGGACATGCCGCGTGACCTCTTCGCCCCGGAGGACTACCATGATTTCTGGAAGGGGAAATACGATGAGGTGTTCGCAGGAAATACGGTACGTTTTGAAACGGACCGAACAGACCGGAACGGGGAGCGCGTCTGCAACGAGATCTACCTCAGCCCCGTGCGGGACAGCGAGGGCAACGTGGTGGAGGCTTTCGGCATCGGACACGAGATCACCGCCGAACGCGTTGCCGAGGCCCGGGTGCGCGAGCAGGCGGCAAAGCTCAACGCCATCTTCGAGAGCAGCGCCGATGTGATGATCTGGGGCTTGGACAGGGATTTCCGGGTCACCGCCTGCAATAAGCACTTCAGGCAAATTACAAAGCTGCACTATGGAATGGATGTGAAGATCGGCGTGGATCTTCGAAGTGCATTTCAACGGTTCATACTGCCGGAACAGGAAAGGGAATTTCTGCAATTGGCCAGATCGGTGTTCGCAGGAAATGCCCAACACCATGAAACAGAAATGAGGAGGAGGGACGGCTCCGTGATCTGGATCGAGTTCTTTGTCAGCCCCATCATGGCGGACGGGGTGATCAACGAGGTGAGTTGCATGGCGCACGACATCACCGAGAAAAAGAAGACGGAACAGGCCGTGATGGAAAGCCTCCGGGAGAAGGAGGTCCTATTGAAGGAAGTACACCACCGCGTGAAGAACAACCTGCAGATCATCAGCAGCATATTCAGCCTGCAGCGCGATCACGTAGCGGACGATCCCCGGTCCTTGGCCCTGTTGCACGAGAGCCAGAACCGGATCCGCAGCATGTCCTTCATCCATGAAAGCCTGTACCAGAACACGAATTTCAGCCAAGTGGACTTTGCCCAGTATATCGGGGGCTTGAGCCGCAACCTGGTGATGAGCTATTCACTCACCGGAAAAGTGTTGCTCCATACTGAACTTCAACCCCTGATGCTCGATCTGGACAAGGCCATCCCGTGCGGGCTTATTTTGAACGAATTGATCAGTAATGCGTTAAAGCACGCATTCCCGGGGAACAATGGAGGTAACATCAACATCGGGCTGGTCGAGGAGGAGGGTACTGTACGCATCACCTTGGGTGATGATGGGGCGGGATTCCCGGCTGACTATGTGGAGGACCGGGACCGGGGCCTTGGTATGGAGCTCGTGGAGATGCTGATCGACCAACTGGACGGACAAATTGGACGATCCGGTCCAGAAGAAGCACAGGGAACCTCCTATTTGATTACTTTTGAACGTTACTGATCACTGACCATGGCGCAGACGAATGTATTGGTGGTTGAGGATGAAAGCATCGTCAGCAAGGATATCCAGCAAAGCCTGAAGAAGTTGGGCTACAATGTGGTGGGCGCGGCCTCCACGGGCGAGAATGCCGTTGCGTTGGCCTTGGAGGCCAAACCGGACATCATCCTCATGGACATCATGCTCAAGGGCGAGATGAACGGGATCGAAGCGGCCACCCGCATCCGCGCCGAAGCCAACATCCCGGTGATCTTCCTCACGGCATATGCCGACGAGAGCACCTTAGGCAAGGCCAAGGTGACCCAGCCCTACGGCTACATCATCAAGCCGTTCAAGGAGATCGATATCCACACGTCGATCGAGATGGCCCTCTACAAGCACAAGAAGGAGGCCGAGGTGCTGAAGGAGCGCGATCTATTGTTCAACTTGGTGGAAGGCCAAAGCGGCAACCGCGACCTGCTCTTCGTGAAGAGCAACAGCCGCATGGTAAAGCTCCGCACCAACGACATCTACTACATCGAGGCGTTGAAGGATTACGTGGTGATAAACACCTTGAACACACGCTACACCATCCATAGCACCATGAAGGACATCGAGGCCAAGCTGCCCGAGGCGGACTTCATGCGCGTACACCGCTCTTTCATCGTCCGCATCGACAAGATCACCGCCATCGAGCAGCCCAACCTGATCTTGGAGAACGAGAAGAAGATCATCCCGATCGGCGGCAGCTACAAGGACGACTTGGCGAAGCGGTTGAACCTGGTGTGAGGGAGAAGGACGCAGAGGCGCTGAGACGCAGAGAAATGCGGACTTGAGCGGTGTGAGGTTTACCGCAAAGGGCGCTAAGAACGCTAAGGCGCTTTGGCGCGGCAACGCCGGACAACTGACAACGAACAACTGACAACTAAAAGTCACTTGTTCCGCTCATAAAAGAAGCCGATCAACGCCTCCTGCCGGAACTGCATCTTGTAGTTCAGCATCGGGTTGTAGGCCAAGCGCGTATCGAAGCGGAGCTGGAGGTATTTCCAGAGCTTCACGATCACCATGTTGCTGAGCTGAAGGTTCACATGGTCGCGGTCCAATCCGTTGCCGAAGATGCGCGTGTTGTTGATCCACTGGATGTGCTCCCCGAAGTTCTTGTTGATGGCCGTGGACACAGAGAAACCGTAGTTCATGAAGTAGTAGGCCTTCTTGCCTTCGATCACATTGGCACCTGTGAAGGCGGGCGAGGTGGTTGCTTTGGGTGAACTGCTCATTTGCAAGGTGGCGAAAGCGAAGTTGATATTGCTCTTTTCCCAGAACGAGAATACCAAGCCGTAACCTAGCTGGAGGTTGAATGGGTTGAGAAAGCCGCCCACAGAGCGTTCCACTGTTTTATCCTGTTCGGGATCATACTCTGGCACGGCGTCTGGCATAAATTGTGTACCGAAGGCGATGCTGTACGAGGAGTTGAACTTCCTGCTCGTTTTGTTCCACAGCAGGTTCACCTGCAAGCGGTCAATGCTTTTTACCCAAGTGCTGTCCACGAATTTCTGGTAACCGAGATCAGCCATCACTTGATGGAGGTGCGCATGCTTCGTCGCAATGAGGCTGTGCGCGTACAACAGGTTGCTCACCAAGGCGAAATTGCGCAGATTCTGACCGTTCCAGTTGCTGCTGCTGGCATAGCTGGCACTGAGGGAGCCGTAGAGCGAGGAGGTAATGAGGCGTGGTTCAAGTGTGGTCGCGATTCTTGCGGTATCCATTTGATGCAGCGCTACAGCATGGGCCGTATCGCCCACTTGAGCGCTCGCATTGGAAAGTACATCACCGCTGACAGAAAGAATGCCGACCAGAAAAAAGGGGAGGAACCGGAAATCGCAGTCTGTTACGGCGTTCATCTCCACGCGGATCACCAAATCACTGGCTCATTGTCGGATGATCAAGGCATCGTAGCTCTTGGAAAAGGCGATCAAACGGCCATCGCTCAAGATCCGCATGGTGCTCACATCAACATCATCAATGGGTATAGATCGCCGACGAAGGATGCGCCGGGTGTTCATATCAACCCATGCCAATTCGGTCTTTCTTCCCAGATTGAACAGGATCATCACCTGTTCATCACCACAAGGGAGCACATCCCACGCTGTGTAATACGGTTGCCCGTTGCTGAACCAGTCATGTTCATCCGGGGCCAGCAGTTGCCCCAGATCCAGCGCACTGTCCGTTTTCAACGAGTAGATCAACGGGTAGGCAGTGGTCACATAGTACCCATCGCGAATGAGACCGGAGACCACATGTGAATGCCCGTTTATGTAATGCTGCAAGGACGGTGGGCATATCAGGGGCCTGAAACTTCGGAACGCAATGCTGTCAGCTACTTTATCCCAATCGGCCAAGAGGTATAAAGGGTCGTCATTCGTCTCCTTTCGAAGGACGGATGTCGTTAATAAGGTCTCGGAAAGCTGAAAACCGAAGTTGAGAACGATCATATAAGGGTCGATCACCTGCCAGCACCCATAGAGCGCAGGACTCAAGACCCCGTTCGCCCAATTGAAATAGGCTGACCGTGACGTGTTTATTGGACTGCCATCATGGAACAGGCCCACGTAATGAATGGCGTCGGCAAACTCGAAACCTTCCCCATGCTCATTTGCGGCCAGGATCGCGTGTGAGAATTCGGGGCTGGTGGAATAGAGCACATTCAAGGAGTCGATTGACGCCAGGCCCCCCACCCCCACCAAGCGGCTAACTGCCTGCCGCGTGAGGTCCAGGTCCGGTTCGAATGCCGATAGCTGCACACTATCTTTACGGTCAATAATCGCCAAATATGATCTTCTGAACAAGTAGTCCACGATCATGATGCGTTCCCCGAGAGGGAAGATGGTAAGACGATCGCCAAGGGCCTTGTTAACGGCAAGCGGTAGACGTTCGGTTCCATCGTAAGATCGGGCCGTGCGCAGGATACCGGGCAGATGTGGAGCAAGTTCGCGAAGATAGAACGAGGTCCTCGCGCTATCGCTCAGCACTAATTCACACGTAGCATAGGTCGGTGCCGATCGAAGTAGTGTTTCGGGTGGGACGTAGTCTATGACGAGGTTGGATGACGGGCTGATGCCATGTTGTGCAAGGAGGTCGGGGATGAAGCGCTTTTTTGTCTCGTCGCAAATGATCCTTGTGAAGACGTTTTGGGATAATTCCGGCAGTTCGTCAATGGCCGAAATGCAATTGAAACAATCGTTCGTGTTCAGATATACGTTGAGCCGTTGTGGAAGCGCACAGCCAACGCATATGAGCACGGCAATAAGGAAATGCGCCAACCGATTCATCCAAGGCAAAGCGGATCGCCGGAGGCGGACATGCCCGCCCCCGGCGATAAGATCACAATTTGACGGCATCAAGAAGTTCAAATTCCGTCTGGCCGGTCTTTGGGTCGGTCCGATACTGCCCCTTGCTATAGGAGACCTTAAGGAGAATCTCCCCTTTTGAGCCAAGCACATCAACAGCTGGATTCCTCCCCATAGCTGTTTCCTTTTTCATACAAGTGTGATCGGGGTCATCAAGGCAGAGCACGTGACATGTGCCGTTCACTATCTCAGCTCCTGCAGCGTATCCGGAATTAGCGGCTGGAGGAAGCACCGGACCGATGGGATGCCATGGACCCATTTGGCAATACGCCGATAAGCCAACAATCATTGTCACGAGCGTCAGAAACAGCTTTTTCATTGGTGTTTGGTTTTTACGCCGACCGGAATTGGGCGGCGATACAAACCTGTGGATAGCCTGTTCAAAACCTCTCCGGCAATCCCGGAACTTTTCCGGAGAACCCGGATACTTTCGGCCAAACCAGATGGATCATGGAAGATATGTTCTTGATCGGTAAGAAACTGAAGCACCTGCGTGATGAACAAAAGTACACACAGGAAGGGGTTGCCATTGATCTGGGTGTGGCCTCCAGCACATACAGTGATTATGAGCGGGGTGTGCTCAACGTCCCTGCAGCAAGGTGCTGGAGGCCGCAGAGTACTACAAGAAGGACCTGAGTTATTTCTACAGCCTGCGTGGCCCGGTGAGCATTACCATGAACGACCAGTCCTCCAATGGGTATGTGGAGAAGCAACAGCAGAATTTTCCACCGGAAGTGATGGAAAAGCTGATGGCGCGCTATGAGTCGGTCAACGACAAGCTGATGGCGCTGGTGGTGAAGTTCATGCAGGGGAAATGAGTGTGCGTATTTGATTCCTCAGCGATCTACCTCCGCTTCTTCCCCTTTCCCTTCGAATTCCCACCACTCTTTCTCCCCTTTTTAGCGTCCGTTCCTTTCGGACTGCGGAAACCTTTCTTGGCTCCGTTCCCGCCACCGGCAGGGTAGGGGCGGGTTTCGTCCCATTGGCCACGGGAGGACCGTTCGGGCGGAATGTTGACCGGACCGTCATCCACCAGGGAGAAGTCGATCACGCGCTTTTCCATGTCCACACCGCGCACCATCACTTGCAGGTCATCGCCTAAGCTGAAGCGTCTCCCTGTGCGTTGGCCCACCACGGAGTATTTCTCCTGTTCGAATTTGTAGTGGTCGCCGGGAAGGTCGCGCAGCGTGATCATGCCTTCGCACTTGTTCTCGATCACCTCCACGTACATGCCCCAGGAGGTAAGGCCGCTGACGATGCCCGCGAAGGTCTGCCCCACGCGCGCAAGCATGTATTCTGCCTGCTTGAATTTGATGCTGGCGCGCTCGGCGTCGGCGGCGCGCTTTTCCATGGCGCTGCTGTGGGCGCAGCTGATGTCCAGCTTCTTCACGTCCAAGGGCTTGCCTCCCGCTAAGTAGTGCGCCATGGCGCGGTGTACCATCAGGTCCGGGTAGCGGCGGATGGGGCTGGTGAAGTGCGTGTAGTCCTCGAAGGCCAGGCCATAGTGCCCGATGTTCTCCGTGCTGTAGATGGCCTTGCTCATGCTGCGGATGGTGACCTGCTTGAGGATGTTCTCCTCCTCGGTGCCCTTGATCGCACGCATCAGCTGGTTGATCGCCTTGGGCAGGTCCTCCGGCCTTCCGTCGGTCTTCAAGTTGTGCCCGAAGCTCTTGGCCAGTACGCGCAATTGCTGCACTTTTTCAGGGTCTGGCAGGTCATGGATGCGGTACACGAACGGCGGGGCACCCCCCTTGCGACTGCTGACCCAGGCCGCCACGCGTTTGTTCGCCAGCAGCATGAACTCCTCGATCAGCCAGTTTGCGGGTCCCATCACTTTCTCGTACACCTCGATGGGGCGGCCCTTTTCGTCCAGTTTGAATTTCACCTCGTTGCCACCTACTTCCAACGCGCCGTTGTCCATGCGCTCCTTCCGCAGGATCTTCGAGAGCTCGTACAATGTGAGCACCTCGTCCTTGAACTCGCCCTGACCGCCGTCGATGAGAGCCTGTGCTTCGGCATAGGCAAATCGCCGGTCGCTGTTCATGATGGTGCGGCCGAACCATTCGCCGTGCAGGCGGGCTTTGTCATCGATCTCGAAAATGGCGCTGAAGCTGAGTTTGTCCGTGTGCGGGTTCAGCGAGCAGAGGTTGTTACTGAGGTGCTCTGGCAGCATGGGCACCACGCGGTCCACCAAATAGACGCTGGTAGCGCGAGCTGCGGCCTCCTTGTCCACTAAGGCACCGGGTTGTACATAATGGCTCACGTCGGCGATGTGGATGCCCACCTCCCAGTTCCCGTTTTCCAGTTTGCGTACGCTGAGGGCATCGTCGAGGTCCTTGGCGTCGTCCGGGTCGATGGTGAGGGTGGTGATCTTGCGCACGTCGCGGCGCTTGGCGATCTCTTCCTTGGAGATGCCGGAAGGGATATTCTCGGCGGCCTCCTCCACTTCCGCCGGGAATTCTGCCGGAAGGTCGAATTCCGCCAGGATGGCGTGGATCTCCACCTCGTGCTCGCCCGCTTTTCCCAGGATGCGCACCACGGAGCAGCACGGCATCTCACGGGCATCGGTCCAAGGGGCCATTTCCGCGATGACTTTCTCGCCCACCTTGGCACCGTTCAATCCGTCCGGCCGGATCAATAACGGGCGGTTCATCTTCTGGTCGTCCGGGTTGAGCAGCATCTGCGCACCCTTATTCTCCACTTTTCCCACATAGCGGGTGCGGCGGCGTTCGAGCACTTGCAGCACCTTGCCTTCTGGCCGGCCGCGCCCGCTGCTGATGCGCAACAGCACTTTATCTCCGTGCAGTGCCGTGCCCACGGCGTTTTCGGGTACGTACACATCGTCCTTTCCGGGGCCTAAGCGCGCATATCCTGCACCGCTCATGATGATGTCGATAGTGGCCTCGGTACCGCCGACCTGCTTTCCGGGGTCTGTGCGTCCGCCATGTGCCACGAAGCGACCGCGCGGCGCGTTTTCCACTTTTCCCTTGGCGATGAGGTCGGAAAGCATGGCATGGACGGCTTCGCGGTCCCGTTTGTCCAAGCCGAGCTTCAACAGGAGTTGCTGGGCTGTGATGCCGGTGCCGCCAGCATCACGGACCAAGGCCAGCAGGCCTTGTTGGGAGGGGCCGTTCGTGTGCCGTGCCCTGGTCTTTTTACTCATTGGGTGCGAAGGTGGGAAGAATTGCGCGGCAAGTCCCCATGGACGCGGTCATTCCGGGGTTATAAAAGATCCGATCAACGATCGTTGATAACTGGCGGAGGATCATTACATTTGCGGCCCTTTTCGGAGGCTTCGGCCCCAGCGGCATGGACCACAACGAGCACGATAGCGCAAAGATCTTCGGCGGCACGGCCACTCGCGACCTCGCGGAGCGTATTGCTGTGGAAGGCAGGCAGAAGCTCGGCGAGGTCACCGTAAGCCGCTTCAGCGATGGGGAATTCCAGCCCAGCTTCGAGGAGACGGTGCGTGGCAACGTGGTCTTCATTGTGCAAAGCACCATGCCGCCCAGCGACAACCTGTTCGAGCTGCTCCTGATGGTGGACGCTGCCAAACGGGCCAGTGCGAAGCGGATCGTAGCCGTGATCCCCTACTTCGGTTTTGCCCGGCAGGACCGCAAGGACAAGCCCCGCGTGAGCATCGGTGCCAAGCTGGTGGCCAACATGCTCACCGCCGCCGGCGTGGACCGCGTGATGACCATGGACCTGCACGCGGACCAGATCCAGGGCTTCTTTGAAGTGCCTGTGGACCACCTTTTCGCCAGCAGCATCTTCCTGCCCCATATCCAAAGCCTGAAGCTCGACGACCTGATCATGGCTGCACCGGACACCGGCGGCACCAAGCGGGCCAACGCCTACGCCAAGCATTTGGGCGTGGACATGGCCATCTGCTATAAGCAGCGCAAAGTGGCCAACAAGGTGGACAGCATGACGGTGATCGGCGATGTTGCCGGCAAGAACGTGGTGCTCGTGGACGACATGGTGGATACCGCCGGAACGTTGACCAAGGCCGCCACCATGATGGTGGAGCAGGGCGCCCTCAGCGTTCGCGCCATGTGCACCCATGCCGTACTGAGCGGTGACGCTTGCGAGCGCATCCAAGCCAGCGACCTTGTGGAGCTCATCGTCACCGATACCATCCCAGTAGCGGTGGAAAAACTTCAAGCATCAACCAAGATCAAGCAACTGTCCGTGGCGCAGTTGTTCGCCGACGTGATCCAACGGGTCCGGCATCACGAGAGCATCAGCAGCCACTTCATCATCGCATAACACCCCGAGGTCAAAATGAAGAACGTCGAACTCATCGGCACCAAGCGCGAGACAAAGGGCACCACCGGTGCCAAGGAGGTCCGCCGCAATAAGCAAGTCCCCTGCGTACTCTACGGCGGCAAGGACGTTGTGCATTTCAGCGTGGACGAGCGTGCGCTGAGCAAGATCGTCCACTCACCGGAAGCATACAGCGTGCAGCTGGACATCGATGGAGAGAAGCGCACGGCATTGCTGCATGACAAGCAGTTCCAGCCCGTGACAGACGCGGTGATCCACGCCGATTTCTTGGAGACCATCGCGAACAGGGAGTCCCGCTTGAGCATGACCGTACGCTTGAAGGGACAAAGTGCCGGTGTGCGTATGGGCGGAAAGCTCAACCAGACCATGCGTAAGTTGCGCGTGAAGGGCCTGCCGGATGCGTTGCCGGAGCTGATCGAGCTGGACATCACCAAGCTGGAGCTGGGGGATAGCATCCGCGTAAGCGACCTGAGCCTGCCAGGGATCACCATCATGGAGAAGCCCAATGATGTGGTGGTCAGCGTAAAAATGGCTAAGAAAGTCGCAGAAACCCCGGCCGAGACCGCTGCCGCTGCCGGAGCTGCCGCACCTGTTGACGCGGATAAGAAGGCGGAACCCGCCGCAGCCGCCAAAAAATGATCTGGAGCTGCGTGAAGCAGCTTCCAATTTTCCGTCCGCAAGCCCCGCCTCGTGCGGGGCTTGTACTTTCACGGCCGATCCATGAAATACCTGATCGCAGGCTTGGGCAATCCCGGGCCGGAATACGCAGGCACGCGGCACAACATTGGTTTCCAAGTGGTGGACACCCTAGCGGATGCGTTCGACGCCTCCTTCAGCCCGGGCCGCTATGCCGACACCGCGCGTTTCAAGCATAAGGGGCGCACCTTCGTGCTGATCAAGCCGCAGACCTACATGAATCTCAGCGGCAAAGCGGTTCGCTATTGGCTGGATCAGGAAAGTCTCGATCCAGAGCACCTGTTGGTGATCACCGACGACTTGGCGCTCCCCTTCGGCAAGGTCCGGCTGCGGGGCTCCGGCGGGGCTGGTGGGCATAACGGTCTTACAAGCATCATCGAATTGCTGGGATCGGAGGCATTTCCGCGTTTGCGGTTCGGTATCGGCGGTGAATTCCCACGAGGGAGGCAAAGTGAGTATGTCCTGGGTGCGTGGACCAATGAAGAAAAGGAGGCATTGCCCGACCGGGTCGAACTGTCAGGAAAGGCCGTATTGCAGTTCGGGCTGCTCGGGATCGCTCAGGCCATGAACGGATTCAATAAAAGATGACGGGATCGATTACCTTCACGCACTAACCCAAAACATTCCCCAAGATGGTATCGAAGAAGGTGGAGAACGCGCTGAACGCGCAGGTGGCGAAGGAGGCGATGAGCAGCCAAGTGTACTTGGCCATGGCTTCTTGGGCGGAGGTGCAGGGCCTGGAAGGCATTGCCGCGTTCCTCTATAGCCACAGCGATGAGGAGCGCATGCACGCATTGAAATTGATGCGCTACATCAACGAGCGCGGCGGACATGCGGTGGTACCGGCATTGGCCAAGCCGCCCAAGGAAATGAAGGGCATCATGGACGTGTTCAAGAGCATCCTGCAGCAGGAGGTCGAGGTGAGCGGTGAGATCAATGGCATAGTGGACCTCTGCCTGAAGGAAAAGGATTACACCACCCACAACTTCATGCAATGGTATGTGGCCGAGCAGATCGAAGAGGAGCGCTTGGCGCGTACCATGCTCGACAAGCTTAACCTGATCGGCAGTGACAAGGGTGGTCTGTACCTGTTCGATCGCGACCTGAGCGGTGCCGCATCGTCAAAACCCTGACCGGTCCGGACCGGCCGCCCTCATCCGGGAAGGGGCAACACACAACCGCCTGTGTAAAGCGGGGTTTCCATATAGGTGGCATTGATGTTGCTGGGGGCTACTTTGGCACTTCCTTGGCCAATGAAGATCCGCATTTTTCCATTCTCCGTAGGGCGCAATACGCACCCGGCCGGGCGGACCGCCCTGTGGCGAATGGTCTCCGTTCTGCTGCTGCTGCTGACCTCCGTTCTGTTCGGTGGCGCGGCCCAGCGTGAACCGGACAAGGACACTACCGCCATCATTCAGGCCAGCTACATTTACAACATCGCCAAATTGGTGGAGTGGCGCGAGCCCGCCTTGCGGAGGGGGCCGTTCGTGATCGGTGTGCTGGGAAGCGGGAACCTCTATCAGGAACTCGTTAAGAAGTACGCCACCCGTTCAATTGGTAAACAACCCATCGAGGTCCGGAAGCTACCGGAGACACAAGAGGTGGACCGGTGCCATATTCTGTTCGTACCGGAGGAGGACCGGGCGCTATTGCCCGGGATCATGAAGCAGGCCAATGCCCGGTCAACATTAGTGATCACCGATTTTCCCGACGCACTGGCCAGCGGCTCCGTGGTGAACTTCGTCACCGCCAAGAACACCTTGAAATATGAGATCAGCGTAGTGAACGCCAACAAGCAGAACATCGATGTGGGGCTGACGTTGAAGCAACTGGCGGACCGAGTAGTGGAATGACCATGAAACGCGCACTCACCATACTCCTATGCACCTTGGTCCTCACGGCCTTGGCGGTTGCCCAGGGTGACCTGCTTGGCAAGGCGAACCAAAAGTACCGGGACGGTGACCTGAAGGGTGCCCGCACGTTGGTGGATGAGGCTGTGGCGGACCAGGTCTTGGCGCGTTCGCCAGAGCTCTGGGTATTACGGGGTTTCATATATAAGGACCTGTGCAAGGACGCGAAAGGCGAGGAGGCCGATGTGTTGCGGGATGAAGCGTTGGCCAGCTTGTACACGGCGGTCGTTACTGACAGCACAAAGCAATATACCGAGAGCAGTGTGCCGGCCTATTACTATTTGGCGAAGACCATGTACAATGATGCCGCCCACGCACTGAACGATCAAGACCCCGCACGGGCCATCGGGCTCTACGACAAGTACGGGGAGGCCTTGCGACGCATGGCGCCGGACACCGTGATCACTGAACGGGACATCGAGTTCGGGAACGCCTTGGGGACCGTGTATGTGAAACTATATGCCCAGGACCGGAAGCGGCAGGAGCGGTATGACCAGGCCGTGGATACCTATAAGCGGGTCCTGGCCTTGGACAGTTCAAACTACGGTGCCAACTACAACTTGGCCACGCTGTACTACAACCGCGGCGTGTACAATATCCAGCTGATCACGGCGGACAATGACATACCGAGCATCCAGCAGATCCAGGAGGTGAGCCGGGAGTTCTTCACCTTGGCCCTGCCCTATATGCTCAAGGCACACCGGATGAGGCCGGACCGGAAGGAGACCATTCTGGGACTTGAGGGGATCCACTACAGCCTTCAGGACGATGAGCAGAGCAGGCACTATCGTCATCTGTACGAGGAGCTCGAACACGACGAGCGAAAGGAGAAAGGCCAGTGACCCTTGACCATGCGGATACGGATGACCATAGGGCGCCGGATCGGGATCAGCTTCGGCCTATTCATCTTTTTTGCGTTGGTGGTGGTGCTGCTCACCAACCGCACGATCGAGAACAGCCGTTCGATCAACACCCAGATCAACAATGTTTATGGCCCCTCGGTGGACGCCTTGGTGCGCCTGCGGAACTTAGTGGTCAACGCGCGGACCCTCATTAAGCACTGGGCCTTGGTGGAGAGCATCCCCGACGCCCCGGAAAAGACCGCGCTGCTGCAATTGACGGAGCACGACCTCCCGGCGCTCATCGACCGTATCGATACGCTACAGTCCGCATGGGACAAAGATGAGGTGGCGTCCATGAGCCGGGCCTTCCAGGACATGAGCGTGCTCTTCGCCATGCATGACAGCGTGAAGCGCATGCTCCCCACCTTCGAGAGTTACAAGGATCCTGTGGCTTACTTCAATGCCCGGGACCTGGCGGAGGAAGGCGGCACCCTCGACACGCAAACAGATAAGGTGCTGGAAGACCTGGACGTACTTCTCAATGAGCAAGGCCGAAAGCGGGAGGCATTGCGGGACGGCATGATCCGCAGCTTCAATTCATTGAAATTTTTCGTGCTCTATTTGGGTTCCGCTTTGGTTGTGATCGGTTCCATCCTGGCCTTCCTTCTGGTCCGTGGCATCGTCAGGCCCGTCCACCGCCTTCGGGGCATCCTACTTCAGCTGGGCCGTGGCGTGTTCCCGCGGGCCAGGATCGTCCCGCGCAATGACGAGATCGGCGACATGTCCCGTGCATTGACCGGCCTGGTGGAGGGGTTGAAGCGGACCACGGATTTCTCCCACGCCTTGGCGGCGGGGGACTTCAAGGCTGAATACCAGCCCCTGAGCAACGAGGATGTGCTGGGCCATGCCTTGTTGATGATGCGCAAGGAACTCGGTGAAAGGGAGCGCATCCTGGAGGAGAAAGTGAGGGAGCGCACCGAGGAAATGGTGCGGCAGAAGGACGAGGTGGAGCGCCAGAGCAAGAAAGTCGTGGAGCTGTATAAGAATGTCACGGACAGCATCCGTTACGCGAAACGGTTACAGGAGTCGATCCTGCCTTTGGACCAGCGCATCCGCGAACTCCTGCCAGAGAGTTTCGTGTTATACAGGCCAAAGGATATTGTGAGCGGTGACTTCTATTGGGTGGAACCCATTGATGGAAAGACGGTCTTTGCCGCTGTGGATTGCACCGGGCACGGCGTACCCGGCGCGTTCATGAGCCTTGTGGGTCACAACGGCCTGAACCAGGTGGTGAAGGAGAGGGGTCTCACCAAGCCGAGCGAAGTGCTGGACCAGCTGAACCGGATCGCCTATGAAACCCTCCACAAGGACCGGGACCAATATGTCCGCGACGGCATGGATATGGCCTTATGCACGTTCCACCCGGAGGAATTAGTGCTGGAGTTCGCCGGGGCCAATTGTCCGCTCTATGTGGTGCGGGGCAAAGAGGTGCTGCAATTCGCACCGAACAAGATGCCGATCGGCGGGTTCGCCTTGGAGGACAAGGTGTTCACTGGACACACTGTGCAGTTGCAAAAAGGCGATGCCGCCTATGTGTTTTCGGACGGCTATGCCGATCAGTTCGGAGGGCCCAGGGGGAAGAAATTCTTCTATCGCCAATTCCGTGACCTGCTGGTACGGATCACGCCCGAAACGCCCGAACGCAGGAAAGCCCTGCTGATCGAGGCGTTCAATGATTGGAAGGGGACTCAGGAACAGGTGGACGACATCTTGGTCATGGGGATGCGGGTATAGCACACCGAATGCGCCTCGACCGAAGGGTCCGGCTACAAGGAGCTACCTCGTAACCGCTGATCAGCATCGCATCTTTGTTCGGTTCGCACCGACCTCGCGATGAGGTGATGGACTTGCCCGATGGGATCACTGGAAGCTCCAGCCACCACCGCCCGCGGATTCGCGCGGGTTCATCAGCATCACCGGGATCATCGCCTCGTTGGTGATGATCTCCTGCTCATAAGGCACGCCCAACACGCCGAAGATGTTGCCCTTTGCCAAGTTCATTATGGCGATCAGGTCCGCGTCCACTTTGCGTGCATGGTTCACCACGGCGTCCACGAAGCTGCCGCTGTCCACATCGGCGATCGTGGCATCCAGCTCCACCCGGCGCTCCCCGAAGTACTGTTTGGCGAACCGGATGTTGTTCTCCAGCTGCTTATGCAGGAATTCGTCGGATTCCCGAGGGGTGATCACATGCACCTTGCTGTCGAAATAGCTTGCCATATCCGCCACCAGTGCCACCTTTTGGCGCGTTTCCCGCTGTAAGTCCATCGGGACCACGATATCGCTGTACCCGTTCTCCCGGATGTTGCGGTCCTGCACAACGATGAACGGTACATTGCCGTTGGTGATCACCCGCAAGGCCCGGCTGCCCGTGATGAACTGCATGCCGCGCATCCCATGGGTGCCCATGATGATCAGTTCCGCACCGATCTCAGAGGCTGTATTCCCGATCTCCTCGTATACCGACCCGACCCGCAATTGGGGCTTCACCTTCACGCGGTCGCTCCAGCGCTTGGCCCGCTCCACTTCCATGCCCACTTTCAGGCGGGCCTCCTCCAATTCCGTCTGTTTGGATACGATGTGGAGGATATTGACCTCTGCGTCCATCAGTTCAGCCAGTGCCGATGCATGGTTCATGGCGCAATCCGCCACTTTGGTGAAGTCCGTGGGGACCAAGATCCGTTTCTTATCGCTCATGACAGCAATGTGCTTTTTCGTACGTGGGCGGCTAAGATAGGGCGGGATCCACCTGTCGAAGCAAGTGGTCTTGGTCAAAAAAACCGCCCAACAAACGGTTATGAACGCCTATAAACGCATACTGGTCGAATGCTGTCGGAAGGCCGCTGAATGTTTGCAGCGGCCAAACAAACCGATCGGAACACAAACCCTAAAAAACACCGAAAACATGGAAACGATGATCAAGAACCGCGTACAACTGATGGGCAACCTAGGCAAAGACCCGGACCTCAGGGAGTTTGACGGAGGAAAGAAGAAGGTGCGCTTCAGTGTGGCCACCAACGAACGCTTCACCTACGGGGATGGACAAACCAAAGATGACACCCAATGGCACAGCGTGGTGGCATGGGGCAAGCTGGCGGATCAGGCCACAGAGCAGTTGAGCAAGGGTGCCCGCATCACGCTGGAGGGCCGTTTGGTCCACGGGTCCTACGAGACCAAGGAGGGGCAAAAACGGTATTTCACGGAAGTGGTCATGAACTCCTTCCAGATCATGGAGAAGACCGCCGAGATCGCAGAGGCGGCATAGGTCCCGACCACAACGAACAGACGGCGAGGGCCGCGGCAGATGCTGCGGCCCTCGTTGCATTTTAAACGGGTCTCAATACTTCAGCACCCGGATCGCCCTGTTCGTGGTGATACCCCGAACGCGAAGGAAATAGGGTCCAGGTGGAACGAAACCATAATCGAGCAACATGCTTCCTTGGACCACGACACGTCGGTCGTCCACTACTCGTCCTGTCGGATCGACCAATGAGACTTGGTATGGGCCGTGCAGGTCGCTGCCGGAAAGGCTCAAGCCGTTGGAAAAGGGCTGTGGCCAGGCCATAAGTCCGCCTGTGGAAGTAGCTTCCGCAATACCCAGGGGAAGGATCACGATCGTCTCGCAATGGTCGGCCCAGCAGGTGTCCTGTGTCTGTGGGTCCCATGCCCACACTGCGAGGCAAGCAGTGTAGGTACCCGGTGCGGAATATGTATGCACGGGTTGTGGTCCGTCACCGGAAGCACCGTCACCGAAGTGCCAGATGTAGTGCTGTCCATTGTTGCTGCCGGTGTGGAAGATGGCGACCTGTCCATCGACGGTCATCTGGAAGCCGGCGTTAAGGCTGTCGCAAGGGCTTGCACCGCCTTCCACCACTACGGTGAAGCAGGTGCTATCCGTGCAGCTTTCCCAAGTGGCCAACATGCACACGGTGTATGAGCCGGGCTGGTCAAAGTGGTGCTCGACATTGGTAACGGTACTTGTCGTTCCATCGCCAAAGTCCCACTCAAACACTGTACCCGAAGGCCCGACTGAGCAGTTGTCGAAGAAGAAGTTGCCATTTCCCCAGTCGTTGGGCACGAAGCAGGCATTGAGCTGATCACATGGCCCTCCGCTACCCACGGTGATCGTTTGGCACGCCTCGGTCCAGCACGTGTCCTGGGTCTGGCTGTTCCAGATATAGGCCGCGAAGCACACTTCATAAGTACCCGATGCCGAATAGGTGTGAGAGGTCGTTTGGTCGTATCCCTCGGTACCGTCACCGAAATACCACATGTAGCCGTCGGCGGGCAGGTTGGTGGTCCCGGCGAAGAGCACGGTGTTGCCTGCACCACCGTCCCAGGTCATGGTCGCGTCGAAACCGGCGCAGGGGTCGGTGGTGCCGATCACTACCACATGGCACACGGTGTCCAAGCAGGTATGGACCACACCGCCCGCCAGTTGGAAGACGCTCAGGACTTGGAGGCACGCTTCATAAGTGCCCGGCGAGGAGTATGTATGGAAAGGCTGCGCATCGTTGCTGGACTGCCCATCACCGAAGTCCCAGAAGAAGGAGGTCTGAAAGCCGGTGCCGGTGGTGCCGTTGGAGAAGTGTGTTCCGTTCGGGGTCGTGGTGGAGGTGAACTCCGCGACCAGACCAAGGCAAGGGTCGGTCGTTCCCACGGTGATCGTCGTACAGGTGCTGTCCACACAATTCTGCCAATAGGCGGTGAGGCATACCGTATAAGTGCCCGGCTGATCGTAGTGGTGCTCTGCATTGGTCACCGTGTTGTTCGTTCCATCACCGAAGCTCCATGAGTACTGGGTACCGATGGGCCCGCTGGTGCAATTGTCGAAGAACCAAGTGCCGTTGCCGAAGTCGTTCGGGACGAAGCAGGCTTCCAGGTCCGCACAGGGGTCGTCATTCACCACCGTGATCAATTGGCAATGGTCGGCGAAGCAGGTGTCCTGTGTTAGGGGGTCCCAAACCCAAACAAGCAGGCAAACCGTGTAGCTGTCCGAGCCGGGGTACGTGTGGTAAGGGTTCGGTCCGGAACCGGTGGTCCCATCCCCGAATTGCCACAAATAGGTCCACGAAAGCTCGATCGCATCATTTGCGAAATTCACACCAAGGCCGGCCGATGACGCTTCGAACCCGGCAGTGAGTTCGTCGCACGGGCTGCTATCGGGTACCGTGATCGTCGTGCAGGTGCTGTCCACGCAGTTCTGCCAGTAGGCGGTGAGGCATACCGTATAGGTGCCCGGCTGATCGTAATGGTGCTCTGCATGGGTCACCGTGTTGTTCGTCCCATCGCCGAAGCTCCAGGAGTACTGGGTACCGATGGGCCCGCTGGTGCAGTTGTCGAAGAACCAAGTGCCGTTGCCGAAGTCGTTGGGTATGAAGCAGGTGTTGAGCTGATCGCACGGATCGGTGCCGGTGATGACGACCGTCTCGCAATGGTCTGCCCAGCAGGTGTCCTGCGTCTGCGGGTCCCATGCCCACACTGCGAGGCAGGCGGTGTAGGTACCGGGAGCGGAATATGTATGCACGGGTTGTGGTCCGTCACCGGAAGTGCCGTCGCCGAAGTACCAGATGTAGTGCTGGTTGGAGTTGCTTCCGGTGTGGAAGATGGCCACCGGTCCATCCACGGTCACCTGGAAGCCTGCGTTGAGCTGATCGCAAGGACTTGCATTGTTCTCCACCACTACAGTGATGCATGCGTTCTCGGCACAGTTGCCCCACGTGGCCAAGAGGCATACGGTGTAGGTTCCCGGCTGATCGTAGTGGTGCTCGACATGATATCCAGCAGTTCCCGTCCCATCGCCGAAAGTCCACTCGAACACCGCTCCCGTAGGTGCTGTGGAGCAATTTTCGAACAGGAAGTTGCCGTTGTCCTGGTCGATGGGCAGGATGCAGGCTTGGAGTTGATCGCACGGATCGGGGCCGGTGATGACGACCGTCTCGCAATGGTCAGCCCAGCAGGTGTCCTGTGTCTGCGTGTTCCAAGCCCATGCCGCGAGGCAGGCAGTGTAGGTGCCGGGCGCGGAGTACGTATGCACGGGCTGCGGTCCTTCACCGGAAGTGCCGTCGCCGAAGTACCAGATGTAGTGCTGGTTGGAGTTGCTTCCGGTGTGGAAGATGGCCACCGGTCCATCCACGGTCACCTGGAAGCCTGCGTTCAGATCGTCGCAGGGATTTTGTGCAAGCGCGGTTGCAGAGAGAACGGCAAGCAGGAGAGTGGTGTACAAGATCCGCATGGGCATGATGGTTCGGTGGACCTATGACGCACAATGCTGCTGCCCATGACGCCTACGCCATAAAATTCATCTGCCGGAGCTTTTGACCACATGGATCACTTTCACATGTGTGGAGGTGATCAACCGGAGCAGATAATTGCCTGCGGCGAACTTTCCTCCGTGAATGGTGAACGGCCCGGTAGCTGCTGTGACCCCGTTCAGCAGGGTACGGCCCAGTACATCCACCAGCTCCCAGCGCGCGCTGGCATCAGCTCCCTCAACAGTGAGCGCATCGGTGAAGGGGACGGGATAAGCGCGCAGAACCTCAGGAGCGCTGTGCGGCCCGACCCCGGTGGCAATGAAAGTGGAGACGTCGGTACAAGCCGAAGCCGTGCAGGTGTCCAGTGCCAAGGGACCCCACAGGTCCACCTCTCCGCAAACTTGGTAGTAGCCATTATCGCCATAGGTGTGAATGGCCGGACTGCCGTTGGCCGTAGTGCCATCGCCGAAATCCCAGGTGATGGAAGAGTTCATGCCGGAGGTGACGCTTTGATCGAACACCGCGATGGTCCGTTCATACTGGATCACGCCGATGACCGGAAGCAATAGGGTGTCGCAGGGAACACCGGTCGGTCCCATATAGATCCAATTGCAGGCTGTGGAACTACAGCTATCGGTGACCACGGTGAGGCAGGCCTGATAGGGCCCCGCACCAGTATAGCTGTGCGCGGGGGCCATTTCGGTTGAACCGGTGCCATCCCCGAAATCCCATGTCCAGCTCGTGATCGGCGTGCTGGGCGTGGATTGGTCTATGAAATACAAGACCCCGCTTTGGGAACTGATGGTAAAATCGGGGACTAGGTATGCACAGGCCGGATCATCTGGGACCATCAGCAGTTCACAGTGAGTTGACTGGCAGGTTTGTGGGCCGTCCGGTACAGTGGCGCGCATGCAGACCAAGTATTCTCCCGGTCCGGGAAAGGTGTATTGAGGCTGGGGCGCCAGGCTGAAATCCGTGAAAGCGAGACCACCGAACCCCATTCCGTGTACAGGATGCTCGCCCCGGAGACAGGTGGGACCGGCGTGAACAGGTAACTGTACGCCCCTGCGCTCTGGTAGGTGAAGGTCACCGTGTTCAGGCTGTCACATGTATTCTGGGCCACGGAGGGAAGGGCGAAGGATGCCACTGACACCAGGAGTGCGAGCGGTCGTGTGGTTCGAGGTCGTTGGGATCTCATCGTCCGGGGCGAAGGGTATAAGCGAGACGGATGCGGACACCAAGGCGTTCAGGCACGGCGTACGGGGAGCCATCGGTAGGTGACAAAGAAAACAGCCCTACGGCGTAGCCGGGCGAGGCCCAAAGACCCAAGCGCTCGGTGAGCCCGTATCCAACATCCACGGCAAGCCCGCCGCTCACCAGTGTGGCCTTTTGCTTTTCCGTCGACGAAACGTCCACGCTCCGCGTACCGCCATCGCTGTTCATCAAAGTGACACCGGACCGCATGGTGTTGAACTCCACGGCCACGCCGCCCCGAAGGCCTATGTGCCAACGGCGCCAAGCCCGGTGCCAACTACCCTCCAACGGCACACGTAACGAGGTGTACCGGTTCACGGCGGCCACTGTCCGGCGTACTTCGGTATAGGTTGTGACCGTATCCACATAACTGTCCAACACTTGCGTGTTGAAGGTGATCACATGCGTGACCAAGGAATCCCGGGTGGAACGGAACTGGTCGAAATGTTGGAAATCGTAGCGGGCCGCACCGTATTCGATGCCCGTGGCGATGCCCCAGCCTTTACGCCCCTCCAACCCGGCAAGCACGCCGAAGTTCGTAGTCCGGTGGGGTGTTTCCGTGCCTTGCAGGGCCGTCACCAATTGTGCGTCCCCGCCTTGCCAGTTGCGCGTTTCCCGGTATTGACCCACCGTTACGGCCAACCACCAAGCTTGGCGAGGACCAATAAAGGTCGGTGTAGGAGCATTTTGCGGAACTGCTTGAAGCAGTGCTCGGTCCAGCCTCGGTGAGCGCGTTGACAGCAGGCCGATGCGACTGATCACCAGACCCGGTGCTTCGCTATCATCTTTCCGGTCGTATGTCGTTGCCAGTGCGATGTGCGACTTCGGTAATTCTGCCGTCAAAGTCCCGGAAGTCGGTCCGGTCGTTGGTCCGTCGGAAACGGAAAGCAGTGTTTGATCGACTGCTGCGGTCAAGGTCTCATCGGCTTCGGAGGTTACCGCCGAGGTGCTGGTAGGAAGCTTAATCGCAGAATGCCCTTGATCGCTTACCCTATGATCAGGGCTGGTCTCAGGTGATCTGTGTTCCGCGACGGAAGCGTCATCCGTTGGCTGCGAGGCGGTCGTGGATGAAGCAGGTATTGGTCCGGCTGCGGCCGCTGAGCTTGAAGGCTCCGGAATCTCCGGTGCGGATCCACCCAAGGAGGCGTTCCCCGCCATAGTGGAAGTAGCGCCCAACGAGGCGTTCGGGACAACGGCAACGGAAGTCGAGCTGTCCGTTCCCGGCACCCCGGCATGTTTTTCACCGGAGGAAGTGATGCCCACATATCCTGCGGTACCGCCCAACAGAAGTAGCAGTGCCAGCCATACCCAGCGCCGCCGCAGCCGCAACAGCGTCAGGTGCGCCCAGCCGCGTTCTTGCACGATGCCTTCCCACACCGCATCGGACGGTGCGGCCTCGGCATCCCGCAGGGTGCGGGCGAAAAGGTCATCTAATGGATGTTGTTCCCTCATGTTGTTCCATTGCTTTCAGTTCTTCCAAACGCCGCTGCAGCATCTGCCGGGCCTTGGCCAATTGGCTGCGCGAGGTGCTTTCCCCGAACGCCATCAACTCCGCGATCTCCGCGTGATCGTATCCCTCTATCGCGTACAGGTTGAACACCGCCCGATAGCCCGGCGGTAGTTCTTGTACCATGGTCATCAGTTCCTCCTGCCCGAGGTTCGCCATCGCCACGGGGGCCACGGAGCGCTCCTGTAGGTGGTCCGTGCCCAAGACCTCGTTGCGCACGGACTTTTTCCGGACGTGGTTGATGCAGGTGTGTACCATGATCCGTCGTATCCATCCTTCCAGCGAGCCCTCCATGCGGAAGCCGCCCAACTTGTCGAACACCCGCACAAAACCCTCTTGCAACAGGTCCTCCGCCTCCGGCCGATGGCGCGCATAGCGGAGGCACACAACGAACATGCGCCGTGCAAAACGGGCGTACAGGGCCTCCTGCGCGCTGCGCTCCTCTCGCTGGCATCCTCGTGCCAGCTCGTATTCGCTTAGCTCTCGCACCGGTCGGGTCAAGGTGTTTTCCGAGGAGAAGACACGGAACCACCGCTCCGCGCTGCCTCGGTGTATGAATTTCTGAAAGTTAAGGTGAATGCCTAGCCCCGATGATGGGCTTGGAAGGGCTACGCCCCTCGATCGGTAGCATGCGAGCCCGCCGCAAGGCGGCCATATCCTGTCAATCCTGAAATCCTGTCCAAAAAATCACGTCAAGTGGACTAACGACTGATCACGCCAGCAGTAAATCCATCCGGAGGATAGGAGACTAAAACCCAATGGCCACGTCCGTTGTGCAAACGACTGCAAACAGCTATGAACGACTACAAACGCAAGATCAACCGAATAAGGGGAAAGCACCGGTGAATGTTTGCAGCGGAGTTCAACACCAACAATTCCCTCAAACCGAAAACCCCTAAACCCCCAACACCATGAAAACGCTGAACAACCTCGTCCGCTTGACCGGAAACCTCGGATTCGACCCCGAAGTGCGTGAGATCGCCAAAGGGCGCAAAGTGGCCCGGATGAGCGTGGCCACCAACGAGAGCTATACCAACTCCGCCGGTGATAAGGTCACTGACACCCAGTGGCACACCGTGGTGGCCTGGGGCCGCATCGCCGGCCAGGTGGAGATGATGCTGAAAAAAGGCTCCCCCGTGATGCTGGAAGGCCGCCTGGTACACCGCAGCTACGCCGGGAAGGACGGCCTCAAGCGCTACATCACCGAGATCGTGCTGAGCGACTTCAAGGTGATCGCCTACACCAAGCGCGAGGAGGAAGCCGAGAGCAAGGCAGCCGCCTGACCAAGACCCGAACGACAGTGGCGGGGGTGCGGGGTTTCCCGTGCCCCCGCTGCTTTTTCGCTGAAGGTCGATAAACAACGATCAACATGAGCAAGAAAGAAAGCACACCGGCCATTGCTGATGAGCTGGTGATGAGCAAGATCCACACGGTGCGTGGGCAGAAGGTGATGCTCGATAGCGACTTGGCTGAACTGTACCAAGTGGAGACCCGGACCTTGAACCAGGCCGTCAAAAGGAATCCCAAGCGCTTCCCAGCTGACTTCATGTTCATGCTGGATCCTGAAGAATGGGAGATCTTGATATCACAGAATGTGACATCAAGTTGGGGAGGCCGTAGAAAGCTGCCCTTGGTATTTACCGAACAGGGCGTGGCCATGCTCTCCAGCGTGCTGAACAGCCAAGCCGCCATCGCGGTCAACATCCAGATCATTCGCGTATTCACACGGATGCGGACCATGTTCGCCACGCACAAGGACGTACTGGTCCAACTGGAAAAATTGAACGGCAAGGTGAGCCATCACGACCGGGACATCCGGGCGATCTTCAAGCACTTGAAGAAGTATGGAACAGCGTGATGAGGAGCGCCGCTTGTTGGCGCAAGTCGCCAAGACCAAGCCCCGGCCGGTCGTTGGGTTCAAAGCCGGGAAGGAGAAGAGCAAGCGGTGAAGCGGGAAGTTGCACCATCGCTTGAGAGCCTAATTCAAGGTTGACGCAATTGGGAGTATTCCGAAATGTGTGTCAATCTGCACTGAGGCACGGTGACATTCTCCTGGCCCCAAGCCAAAGGAGAATGTCTCCGTGCCGGATCCTCAGACCAGCACATGGGCCAATCTTTCGGGGTACATGTTGCTCAACGACTGAAGGATCTGCGGCCAGCTGCGGACCTTTCTCTTCCAGCTTTTCTCGTTGTGCTTAAGTGTCAAATATAATTGCTTCTCCAAGGCACTTTCGCTGATGAACGCACCCTTGGTCTTGGTGGCCTTGCGAAGAATGCGGTGCAGGGCCTCCACCGGGTTCGTGGTGTAGATCACCCCTGCGTATGGCATCGGGATGATCAAAGAACGGGCTTAGCTCGCACCAGTCTTTCTCCCACTTGGCCGCGATCTCCGGATATCTCCTACCCATTCCCGCTTGAACTCCTGGAGCTTTTCCCAGGCCGCTTCAGGACTATCCTGCTGGTAGATCGAACGCAGTCCTTGGCAAACTGTCTTGTAGTCCTTCCAAGAGACGAACTTCAAGCTGGTGCGCACCATATGGACGATGCAGCGCTGTACGACCGCTCGCGTGAATACGCCTTGGATCGCCTCGCTGAAGCCGTTCAGGCCGTCCACGCTGAAGAACAGCACGTCCTTTACCCCGCGGTCCTGATGTTCTCCAGAACGCGCGCCCAATGGCGTGCTCCTTCCGCATCGCCGATGAACAAGCCGAGAACATCACGTTCCCCGTCCATCCTCACCCCGTATACCGAGTAAACGGCTTTGGTCAACACCTTTCTATTCTCCCGGACCTTGTAGTGGACCGCATCGAGATAAATGACCACGTACACCTCTTCCAGCGGGCGGTTGCGCCATGTCTCGATCTCCTCGAACACCCGGTCGGTGATCGAGCTGATGAACGATGGGGAGTAGCTCACCCCGTACATCTTCTTTAGATGGTCCCCAATGTCCTCGTAGCTGGTGCCCTTGCCGTACAGATGCAGGATCTGGTTCTCCAGTTCGGGGCCAGCGACCGGTCCCACTTCTTGATGATCGTCGGCTCAAAACTGCCGTTGCGGTCTCGCGGAGGCCTGACCGAAACGGGACCCAGTGCCGTTCTCACGGTCTTGTCGGTGTAGCCGTTGCGCCTATTGCTCCGCTTCTTCTCCTGGTCCAAATGCGCGTCCATCTCCCCTTCGAAGGCGGCGGAAAGCAGGCGGCCGATCATGCCCGTGAGCACACCGTGTTCTCCGATCAGGCCCTTGCCTTCTGTCAATCCTTGGATGGCTTCTTGCTCGAACTTGGCGTAGTCGAACGCCTTCTCTTTTTCAACTTTTCTCTTTTTCATGGGGCAAGTTTCTGAATGGTTTGTCAAACTATCCTTGACACACTTTTCAGAATACTCTCACGCAATTTGCGGCCACCTCTACTGTCTCAGTGCCCTGAACTTGAGGTCACAATTTGTGACCTCCATACCGGAGGATGAAACAGGAATTCTTGATGTCGCATTGCGCGACATCAAGTTGAGTTAAAAAGTGAGAGGTGAAATAGCATCACCATCCCATCCCCAGCCCCGACCTTTGTAACATGCCGAACGACCTTCAGTCCAATACCTTGTTGCGGGAAACGCAGCAAGCCACTACTGTTCGCGTGGTGAACAAAAGCCACCACCCGCTGCCCGCATACGCCACCGACCACAGTGCAGGCTTGGACCTTCGCGCCAACTTGGATGCGCCCATCACCCTCGCGCCCGGCACATACAAGCTCATACCCACGGGACTGTTCATCGAGCTGCCGGAAGGCACCGAGGCGCAGGTGCGGCCCCGCAGCGGTCTGGCCTTCAAGCATGGCGTCACGGTGTTGAATGCACCGGGCACCATCGATGCGGATTACCGCGGTGAAATAGGCGTTCTGCTGATCAATCATGGCAAGGAAGCCTTCGAGGTGAAGGACGGTGAAAGGGTGGCCCAATTGGTGGTTTCGCGTTACGAGCGCATTCGTTTCGAGGAAAACGCGGACCTTCGCGCCTCAGAACGCGGCACCGGCGGCTTCGGCCACACCGGTACGCATTGACCGTGAAGACCCCGATATGAAGATCATCGTTCCCATGGCCGGTATGGGCAAGCGGATGCGTCCGCACACCCACACCACCGCCAAACCCTTGTTGCCTATTGCGGGCAAACCCATTGTTCAACGCCTTGTTGAAGACCTCGCCAAGGTGGCCGGGGAACCCGTGGAGGAGGTTGCCTTTGTGACCAACCCGGCATTCGGTACCGCCGTGGAAGAGCAGCTGGTAGCCATCGCCAAGGGCGTTGGAGCGAAGGGGACCATCCATCACCAAACCGAGGCACTGGGCACCGCCCATGCCATCCTTTGTGCACAGAGCGCACTTTCCGGCCCCGTGATCGTCGCTTTTGCCGATACGCTCTTTCGTGCCGACATGAAACTGGATGCCGATCCCGATGGCGTGATCTGGGTGAACAAAGTGGAAGACCCGCGCGCTTTCGGCGTGGTAAAGCTGGATGACAAAGGCATCATCACCGAATTCGTGGAGAAGCCGCAGGAATTCGTGAGCGATCTGGCCATCATCGGCATCTACTACTTCAAGGATGGTGAGCGGCTGCGCGGTGAGATGCAATACCTCATCGATAACGACATCCGCGACAAGGGCGAATACCAGCTCACCAACGCCATGGAGCACATGAAGCAGAAAGGTGCCCGCTTCAAGGCCGGCACCGTGAGCGCGTGGATGGACTGCGGCAACAAGAACGCCATGGTGGATACCAACACCAAGGTGCTCGGTTTCATCAAGGATGAGAAAGGACTGGTGGACCCCAAGTTGAAGATGAACGACAGCGTGGTGATCCCGCCCTGCTTCATCGGCGAAGGCGTCACTTTGGACAAGGCCATTGTCGGACCTTATGTCTCCATCGAAAGCGGTAGTACGATCACCGGCAGCGTGGTGCGCAATTCCATCGTGCGTGCGAACGTTTCGATCACCGATGCCGTGATCGACAACAGCATGCTCGGCGAGCGCAGCTCCGTGCGCGGACAAGCCATGGACCTCAGCATCGGTGACGATTGTGCTGTAGCCTGAACCCCTCTATGACACGCATCTTCCTCCCTCTGTTCCTGATCGTTCTGCTGGCTTCTTGCAGCGGTACGAAAGCGGTAAACAGCGGCCCCTCCTCGCCGGATACGGAAGGCTCCGCGCCGAAGGACAAGCAGGCGATGGAGATGCGTCTTTTCTTGGACGCCACCAGTGCCCGGCTCCAAGGTGATCCCGGAAAGGCCGTACAGCTGTACCGTGCTGCACTGAAGGTGGATCCGACCAACGCCGCGGCCATGTTCGAGCTTGCCAAGCTGTACCACCAGGCGCAACAGGGCGACGAGGCGCTTGCCATGGCGAAGAAGGCCGTTGCAACGGACAAGACCAACATCTGGTACCGCTTTCTGCTGGCGGACCTCAGCACCCAACTTGGTGATCTTCCGGGTGCCACCAAGGCTTACCAGGGCATTCTGGATAAATGGCCTGAACGCTACGAGGTGTACTTCGGCTTGGCCGACGTGCTGAGCAAACAGAAAAAGATCGACGAGGCCCAAAAGGTCTACCGCGATCTGGAGAAGCGCATCGGGCCCAGTGAGGAGCTGGTGATGCGTGAATACGACATGTTGGTCGGAGCCAATGAGATCGGCAAGGCCCGCGACCTCTTGGAGCGGACCATCGCTGCGGACCCGGAGGATACGCACTACTGCGGCATGCTCGCTGAGGTGTACCAGGAACTGGGACAGGACGACAAGGCGTTGGAGCTGTACAAAAAGGCGATCGCCGCCGACCCCGATGACAGCATGACGCGCATCTCCTTGGCGCAGTTCTACTACGATAAGGGCGACCTGGAACAGGGTTACGAGCAATTGCGCGAGGCCTTTTCCGACCCCGACCTGGACATCGACCCGAAGATGCAGCTATTGCTGGGCTTTTACCAGATGACCGGCGCGGCCCAAGCTGATTCGGTGAACCAGCAGCTCGTCGAGCAGAGCCACCATTTGATCGACGTCTTGAAGAAGGCCCATCCGCAGTCCGGAAAGCCATGGTCCATCGAAGGGGACTTTTTCATGCGGGAAAAGAAACCCGAACAAGCGCGCGACGCATTTAGGGAAGCACTGGCGCATGAGCAGGACAAGTTCCCGATATGGAGCGCCCTGCTACAGCTGGACTACCAGCTGGCGGACTGGAAGTCACTGGACGAGGATGCCGCAAAAGCTGCGGATCTCTTTCCGACACAACCTGAGCTCTATCTCTATCAGGGTATTGCGCTCACCCAGCTCAAGCGGAACGAAGAAGCCATTGAAGCGCTGGTGACCGGGCGCGACCTGGTGGTGGACAACAAGCCGCTGGAAGCCCAGTTCTGGAGCCTGCTCGGTGATTCATATAACTCCGCGAAGGATTATCCCCAGAGCGATGAGGCTTATGGCAAGGCGCTCGCCATCAACCCCAACGATGCCAGCGCGCTGAACAATTGGTCCTATTACCTCAGCGAGCGTGGCGAAAAGCTCGCCAAGGCCGAGGAAATGAGCCGGAAGTGCAATGATCTTTCCCCGGGAGTGGCCACCTATATGGACACCTATGCCTGGATCCTCTACAAGGAAGGCCAATATGACAAGGCCAAGGAGTGGCAAGAGAAAGCCCTGAAGGCCAACGACAAGGACGAGGGTGTGTTGCTGGAACACTACGGGGACATACTCTTCAAGCTGGGGGATGTCGCTGGGGCGTTGGAGCAATGGAAAAAGGCTCAGGCCGCTGGAGGGGCTGGTGATCTCATCGACCGGAAGGTCAGCGAAGGGACCTTGGTGGAATGAGGCTACCGCTTTGGGTCATCCCCGCGGGACTTGTTGTCTTGTTTTCCGCTTGTCACAGTGGCAAGCCCCTGATCGGGAGAAGCACTAGCGATCTCCATCCGAAGAGCGCTGCCGAGCTCCAAGAAGACCTGGCGGCCCGCACCCCGGCCAATGCCCGCTATTTCAGTGCCAAGGCGGATATTTCACTGAAGACCACCACCGACAACAAGAGCTTCAAGGCGCACCTGCGGGTGGTGCGGGACAGCGCCGCTTGGGTCAGCATAACCCCGGCCTTGGGCATCGAAGTGGCGCGGGCATTGCTGACCACGGACTCGCTCTTCCTGATCGACAAGATCCATGACACCTATTGGCTCGGCGACACCACCCAGGCTCAGACCAAATTCGGCGTGAAGCCCACGCTGCAGCTCTTTCAGGACGCCTTGCTGGGGCTGCCCATCGGTCTCGATCCCACGGAAAAATACCGCAGCGACCGGGAGGACGGCATGTACACGCTCACCAGTAAGGAAAGACGGAAATTCGTTCGGGCCGCTGAGGATATTGCTCCCGGTGATACCCTGCCGAACGACAGGGACATGCGCGAAAAAAGGTTGGAGCGGACCTTGCGAAGGGCCGAACGGCACGACGCGATGGTGTACAAGTATTGGATAGATCCCGACAGTATGCGCGTAAGCCGTGTGCTCATTAGCGATCTTGCGCACGATCAACAGGCCGATGTGCGTTATATGGAACGAAAGACCGTGGACGGGCGCTCGATCCCCGCTCTCGTCATACTTTCTTTGTCCGCTCCGGACCAACAAGCCACAGGCACGTTGCGCTTGGACCGCATCCAACTGAATGGACCGCTCAACCTTCCCTTCCGCATTCCGGAGAAGTTCACTCCGATGGACTAGGTCATTAGCGCTGGTCCTGTTCCTCGGCACCTGCCTGATCCCGGCAGCCGCGCAGGGGAGAAAGGACCTGGAGAAGAAGCGCGACGCTCTGGACGCACAGATCAAGGAGACCAGCGCGCTGATCGAAAAGACCCGCGGAGACCAGCGTAGCACTCAACAGCAGGTACAATTGCTGGAAGCGCAGATCCGCCAGCGCCAAGAGCTGATCAACACCATGAACAGTGAGGTGTTCCGGATCGATCAAGAGATCCAGGACACGCGTGACAGCATCCGCACCTTGGAGACCGATCTGGAGAACCTCAAGGAGGAATATGGACGGATGGTGCAGTTCGCCTACATGAACAGGAACGCCTACGACCGGCTCAGTTACATTTTTGCGGCGGAAAGCTTTGCCCAAGCGTTCCGGCGATCGCGATATCTGGAGCAATTGGCACAGCAGCGCAGGCAACAGGCTACTTTGATCGAGGAGACGCGCACCATGCTCTCCGGTAAAGTGGATGTGCTGGCCGCCAGACGGAAGGACAAGACCAACCTGTTGGATCGCCAATTGACGGAGGCCCATAAGTTGAACGCAGACAAAAAGGGCCAGCAAAGTGCCTTGGATGGATTGAGAAAGGAGGAAGGCCGACTGCGCCAAGCCTTAAAGAAGCAGGAAAAGCAACGACAGGAATTAGCGGCCGCCATCCGCAAGTCCATCGAGGCGGAGATCGCCAAGAGCAGGAAGGCCGCAGGCAAGAGCGTAGCGCCGGGCACGGCACCGGGGAAAATGGAGTTCACCATGACCCCGGAAGCCAAGGAGCTGAACGCCGACTTCGAAAAGAACAAGGGCAAATTGCCCTGGCCCGTCGCAAAGGGCACCATCACCAGCGGGTTCGGCAAACAGGCCCATCCGGTGCTTCGTGGTATCATGATCGAGAACAACGGCCTTGACATCGGTTGTGTGCCCGGTGCGCCGGTGAGGGCCATCTTCCGCGGCGAGGTCAGCAGCGTGATCGTGATACCGGGCGCGGGCAAAGCCGTGATGTTGAGCCACGGGGCTTATCGCACCGTGTATAGCAACCTCCGGGAGGTGTCCGTGGCCAAGGGCGACCGGGTGGACACTAAGCAGGAGGTAGGCACCGTGATGACCGAGGACGGTGCCAGTACGGCGCATATCGAGATCTGGAAGATCGCCAGTGACGGTTCCCTGCAAAAAGTGGATCCCGCAATTTGGATCCTGCAATAGGAAGGGGGGAAGTTCCCCCGCACTACATTTGTCACCTCGGACGGACCGCTCTTTCGGCCGCCCGCTCAATCATGGGAAAATTAGGTCCTACGGAGATCATCCTCATCGTCGCGGTCATCCTACTGATCTTCGGAGGCAAGAAGATCCCCGAACTCATGCGTGGCCTCGGAAGAGGCATGAAGGAGTTCAAGGATGCCCAGAAGGACGACACCACGCCGCCTCCGGGCAACTCCTGAGCGCGCGTCCCCCGGCGCGATGAGCATGACGCGAACCTTTCACGAGGCCAAAGCCGCATTGGCATCCGGAACCACGACCGTGGTGGAGATGACCCGCGCGGCGCTTCGTGAGGCCCGGACGCTGGCTGATCTGAACATTTTCTTGGAGCTGTTCGAGGAAACCGCTCTGGCGAAGGCCGCAGAGGTGGATGCGAAGATCGCAGCGGGGACGGCCGGTCCATTGGCCGGGGCCATTATCAGCATCAAGGACAACCTCTGTTATACGGGCCATCACGTGTCCGCATCATCCCACATGCTGGAGGGCTATGTCAGCCCATACAGCGGCACTGTGGTGGAACGCATTCTGGCCGCTGACGCGGTGATCCTCGGGCGCACCAATTGCGACGAGTTCGCCATGGGCAGCAGCAACGAGAACAGCGCGTTCGGCGCGGTGGGCAACCCCGCAAACCCGGCCATGGTGCCCGGAGGAAGCAGCGGCGGCGCGGCGGCCTCGGTGGCTGCCGGGATCTGCCACATCGCGCTGGGCAGCGATACGGGCGGCTCCATCCGCCAGCCGGCCTCTTTTTGCGGCGTGACCGGGTTCAAGCCCACATACGGGCGCGTGAGCCGTTACGGGTTGATCGCCTTCGCCAGCTCATTCGACCAGATCGGGCCCTTTGCCCATGACACACGGGACATTGACAGTGTGTACCGTGTGATCGCCGGGCCGGACGAGCGGGACAATACCAGCAGCCACAAACCCTTGCCTTCCATTTCGGCGGAAACGGGAAAATTGAAGATCGGCTACTACGAACATTGCTTGGAGCATCCAGGAATGGACCCGGAGATCAAGGCCCATGTGAGCGGCCAGATCGAACGGCTCCGCGCCGACGGGCACACCGTGGAGCCGGTGGAACTGCCCATGGCGGACCTGTTCGTGCCCACGTACTACATCCTTTCCACCGCCGAGGCCAGCAGTAACCTGGCCCGCTTCGACGGCATACGTTACGGGCATCGTTCCCAGAGCGCCAAAGGGATCGACGAGACCTATCGGAAAAGCCGCACGGAGGGCTTCGGCCCCGAGGTGAAACGCCGGATCCTGTTGGGCACCTTCGTGTTAAGCGCCGGTTTCTATGATGCGTATTACGCCCAAGGCATGCGGGTGCGGCGGATCATCCGGGACAATACCCTGGACACCCTTTCCCGCTTCGACCTCGTGCTAACGCCCACTTGCCCCACCACCGCCTTCCCGCACGGCCACATCAGCGACCCCGTGACCATGTACCTGCAGGACATCTTCACCGTGCAGGCCAACCTTGCGGGCACACCGGCCATCTCGCTCCCCACGGGTACGCATTCCAACGGACTGCCCTTCGGTATCCAGCTCATGGCCAGACCATTTGATGATGAGCGGCTGCTGGCTATCTCGCAGCGCTTGTTCGGGGGGTGAAAAGGTTGCTTTCACCGCACCATCTCATACCGGTACCTCGGATCCAATTTAGTCGCATCCAAGGTATCCAACATCCCTTGCGTAAGCCGGATGGGATACAACGAAGCATTGACAGGCTCCAGCATGATCTTCCGCCACTGCTCATCGGAGATGCCGGTGTGCTTTTGTGCCATGATCACCTGCATGGTGAGCGCGTTAGGAGCTTCGGATCGGACTGGGTCTTTTTTGGACAGGATTTCAGGATTGACAGGATCGGGCGTCCCTGCCGGGACGGCGCTTTGCGCCCATGCCATCGCAGGTGCCAAGGCCAGTAGGGCTATGATGTTCCGCAACCTCATCGTTCCAAAATTACATGCGTGGCAACACTCCCATTTGCCCACGTAAGCTTGCATTGGTACATGCCCGCAGCCTGCCCGGCCAGCTCCACTTGGTGCAGGGTGCTCCACTGCGGTATGCGCTCGCGCAACACCACCCGCCCGGCCACATCGCGTATTTCCAACTGGCCTACCGTGGGCTGCGCCGGGTAGCTGAGTGTGAAGGCACTATTGGAGGGATTCGGATAAGCACGCACCGTAAGTGTTGGCGCTTGCTCCTGCACCCCCAAAGCCAACGTATCGCAAGGGCTGCCCGCCAAAGGCCCCAAAAAATAATTGGGGTGGTTGGGTAGGGAGTTCGAGTAATAGCGGGGAAGCTCAATGCCGTGCTGTACCATGTTGCAGGCCAAGCCCGGGGCATCCGGGTTGTTGATCACGTGCATGCGCAATGTACCGTTGCCCGTGCCGATATAGATCTTCCCGTCCGGTGCCAATTGCGCAATGTCGAACAGAGTGGCGAAGGGCGGGCTGGGTGAGTAAGTGCTGTCCCAATGGGCGATATGGACCATGCTCCCAGCGATATCGGAAGCCTCCGTGTCGTACTGGTACACGTCCGTCACTGCCGAGACATACAAGAAGCGACTATTCGGGGAAAAAGCCACGCCGACCTTGAAATTCAGGTTTGGGACCTGGACAGGTGCCGGCTCGGAGAACAGCCCCGTGCAACGGTCGAACCCGAAGATCTCTGTTCCGTCGACCACCGAACTCCGGGGCATGGCGAACTTGCTGCCGTCGGGAGAAAAACAAACCTGGCTGATAGGGTTTGAATTCGTAGTCCCAATGGACTGTATTCCATCCACCTGCACGCCCTGCGGTGTTACCAGCAGCCGGTAGAAGGTGCTCGTATCCTTTTTATGGCAGAACACCCACCAGTCCTGTCCGTTGGCGTGCCGCACGGCCGTGATCTTGCCCACATTCAAGGTGTCAGCGATCAATACTTGGTTCTTGCTCACCACCCTGCCCAAGCCACCTTCCAAGTCCATGTCGATGGTGGTGAGATACAAGGAATGGGCCGTGAAAGCCACTTGGTCGTCAATGGTCCCATGGAAAAGGTAAAAAATCCCTGGCGTGACCGGTGCGGGAAGGATCAAGCATCCTTGTGAAATGTGCAAGCCACTTGGATGTGATGTGTATTGCGAGGTATACGAACTGGGGTTCAGCCCTGCGCCGTTCTGCATCAAATTCCCATTGGCATCGGCCACGTACACACTATTGGTGCTGAAGAGCAAGTTGCCACCTTCGTCACTGATATTGGCGACCGTGCGTCCATAGTCCATCCACCGGTCCTCCGTTGTGATCAAAACATCGGAGGGGGTGAAATTCAGATCCAAACCACCCCAAGGTTCCGGTGATCCACCCGAACCATTGTATCCCATTGACCATCTATTGTTCACACCCTGGGCAAGTGCATGGTGCGTGATTCCCGCACCATGCACTATGCAACAGATCAAAAGGAACCGGAGTGTTCCATTCTGTGCCATCTTTCAGTGGGTCAAATCTTAGCGGACAATGGACAACCTGCCGTTACCCACTAAGCCCAGATCGGTGACAACCCGATAGTGGTACACGCCGGTGGCCAGCCCGCTTGTGGCAAAGGACATGTGGTAATCCTCTGCGGGAACGTTCAGCCGCATTACTTCTTTGCCTACCGAGTTGAACAAGATGAAGACACCGGGTTCTTCTAGTGGCTTGCCCAATACCAGTGTTGCCCCGTCCCTTGCCGGGTTGGGCACTACGCCAATGGTGTTCGTTTCACGTGCCACCAAGCTCTTCACAATGATGCCGTGCTGCAGACAGAGCTGCGGATCGTCGAATTGCTGTTCATCATCGATCAGGCGGTAGAGGGAACGTGCCCTGTACACGGAATTGCCGCCGACCATGGGGCATTGGTTCGCGATGAAGAACAGGGTGTTGGTCTGGTCCACAGTGAAGGTGTCCACCTCCTTGCCCACGGTGGACAAGTAGATCTCATTCACCTGCTTCTCGTTGCTTTCGATCAACTTGGTGGTGCCGACGTTGGTATTGGCTGCCTTTATGCTTTCGGCAGTAAGCACCTTGGTGGTTGCGGCCAGCTGGAGCGCGGAGTTGTTCCACGCGGTGAGGGTGCTGATGGTGCTGCGGTATCCGCTCAACCCGGAAAGGATCGCACTGCGTTGCGCGTCTGTCAGCGTGCTGTCATCCATTTCCACCATCCCTGATTTCACTGAGTCCATCAAGGTTTCGATCTGAGCACGGTTGGCCTGCAATTGTGCCACCACGCTGCTGTCCATGTTGCTCAGCGTCTTTTGGCTGTCGTCGATGGATTTGAAGGCGGCGGTGGTGCTGCCTTGGAGGTCGTTGTAGAAGTCGGCCAATTCCTGATCACTGTTGCGCAGGTCGGAGTCCTCGTCCAGCTTCTTGTACAGGCCGCCTTTCAGCATGTACTTGCTTTCTTCGGTATAGGGGTCGTTCTGCAAGCTGTCCTTGGCGATCAAATGGTCCAGCTCCGTGATGCCATATCCGTTCAGCATCGCGTGGAACTGCTTCTCCCTCCCGCCGGGTCTCCGCTTCGAGACCCTGCGGTCTGTGCTTGTTTCAATGTTCCCCATCTTCCCGTGTTTTCGTTTCACCGCACCATTTCATACCGGTACCTCGGATCCAATTGGGTCGCATCCAAGGTATCCAACATGGCTTGCGTGAGCCGGATGGGATACAAGGTAGCGTTGACAGGACCCAGCATGATCTTTCGCCATTGCTCATCGGAAATACCCGTATGCCTTTGCGCCATGACCACTTGCATGGTGAGCGCGTTGGGTGGATGGGATCTGGCAGGGTCCTTTTGGGACAGGATTGCAGGATTGACAGGATTGTTTCGCCCTGCGGCGATGCGGGCGCGCTGCACATCTTGCCCGCAAACCCACACCGGCACCAAAACGGCAAGAAGAAGGAAGTTCCGTATGCTCATCGTTCCAGCATGATATCGGTGGCAACACTCCCTTTTGCCCATGTGAGCTTGCACTGGTACATGCCCGCAGCTTGCCCGGCAAGCTCCACTTGGTGCAGGGTGCTCCACTGCGGTATGCGTTCATCCAGCACCACGCGCCCGGCCACATCGCGCACCTCCAATTCGCCCACCGTGGGCTGTGCCGGGTAGCTCAACGTAAAGTGGCCGCCTGCTGATGGATTAGGGTAGGCGCTTACTGTAAGGGATGGTGGCCGCTCCTGCACACCCAAGGCCAAGGTATCGCAAGGGCTGCCCGCCAAAGGCCCCAAGAAATAATTGGGGTGGTTGGGCAAGGAGTTGAAATAGTAGCGTGGAAGCTCGACGCCGTGCTGCACCATGTTGCAGGCCAGGCCCGGCTCGTCCGGGTTGTTGATCACATGCATTCGCAGGGTGCCGTTGCCCGTGCCGATATAGATCTTCCCGTCCGGTGCCAATTGGGCGATATCGAACACGGTTGCGAAGGGCGGGCTGGGGGAATAGGTGCTGTCCCAGTGTGCGATGTGGACCATGGAGGCGGCGATATCGGAAGCCTCCGTATCGAATTGGTTTACATCCAGAACGGAGGTGACATATACATATCTACTGTTGGGGGAAAACGCCACGCCGGCCATGTTGTTGGCATCAGGGATCGGGACCGTTACGGGGTTCGAGAACAAGCCTGTACAACGGTCGAAATCATAGATGTCCATATCACCACTCTGCAAATCCCCGTAATAGGCGAATTTGGTGCCGTCCGGGGAAAAGCAGACCTGACCATGATCTGGTGCCCGCACGGAGCCGATGTTTTGCACCCCGTCCACGGAAACTCCCGACGGGCTTACCAGTATACGGTAGAACGCATTGGTGTATGCTTTGTGGCAGAATACCCACCAGTCCCGTCCATTCGCGTGCCGCACGGCAGTGACCTTACCCGCGTTCAAGGTATCGGCAACCAAAATCTGATTCTTGCTCACCACTCCGCCCAAACCATTGGCCAACGCCATGTCGACGGTGGTGAGGTACAAGGCTATCGCCCTTGCGTAGGGCAGTATGTCGATCGTACTGTGTACCAAGTAATAGATCCCCGGCGTATCCGGCTTGGGAAGGATCAAGCAGCCTTGTGAAATGTACAACCCGCTCGGGGGGGACGAGTGTTGCGAGGTATACGAACTGGGGTTAAGGCCGCTTCCGTTCTGCATCAGATCCCCATTGGCATCGGCCACAAACACGCCGTTGGTGCTGAAGAGCAAGTTGCCACCTTCGTCACTGATATTGGCGACCGTGCGTCCATAGTCCATCCACCGGTCCTCCGTTGTGATCAAAACATCGGAGGGGGTGAAATTCAGATCCAAACCACCCCAAGGTTCCGGTGATCCACCCGAACCATTGTATCCCATTGACCATCTATTGTTCACACCTTGGCAAGTGCATGGTGCGTGATTCCCGCACCATGCACTATGCAACAGATCAAAAGGAACCGGAGTGTTCCATTCTGTGCCATCTTTCAGTGGGTCAAATCTTAGCGGACAATGGACAACCTGCCGTTACCCACTAAGCCCAGATCGGTGACAACCCGATAGTGGTACACGCCGGTGGCCAGCCCGCTTGTGGCAAAGGACATGCGGTATTCCTCTGCGGGAACTTTCAGCCGCATTACTTCTTTGCCTACCGGGTTGAACAGGATGAAGACACCGGGTTCTTCTAGTGGCTTGCCCAATACCAGTGTTGCCCCGTCCCTTGCCGGGTTGGGCACTACGCCAATGGTGTTCGTTTCACGTGCCACCAAGCTCTTTACGATGATGCCGTGTTGCAGGCAAAGTTGCGGGTCGTCGAACTGTTGCTCATCATCGATCAGGCGGTACAATGAGCGTGCCCTATAGACCGAATTCCCACCGACCATGGGGCATTGGTTGGCGATGTAGAACAAGGTGTTGGACTGGTCCACGGTAAAGGTGTCCACATCTTTGCCCACGGTGGAGAGGTAGATCTCGTTCACCTGTTTCTCGTTGCTTTCGATCAACTTGGTCGTACCCACGTTGGTGTTGGCCGCCTTCTCCCTCCCGCCGGGTCTCCGCTTCGGGACCCTGCGGTCTGTGCTTGTTTCAATGTTCCCCATCTTCCCGTGCTTTCGTTTTCACCGCACCAGCTCATACCGGTACCGCATGTCCAATTTAGTCGCATCCAAGGTATCCAACATCGCCTGCGTAAGCCGGATGGGATACAACGAAGCATTCACCGGGTCCAGCATCATCCTCCGCCACTGCGCATCGGAAATACCGGTGTGCTTTTGCGCCATGATGACCTGCATGGTGAGCGCGTTCGGGGGATGGGATCTGACAGGGTCTTTTTTGGACAGGATCACAGGATTGACAGGATCGGGTGCCCCTGCCGGGGCGGGGCTTTGCGCCCATGCCATGGCAGGCACCAAGGCCAGTAGGGCTATGATGTTCCGCTTGCTCATCGTTCCAAAATTATATGCGTGGCAACGCTCTGCTGCCCCCACGTAAGCTTGCACTGGTACATGCCTGCAGCCTGCCCTGTTAGCTCCACTTGGTGCAGGGTACTCCACTGCGGTATACGCTCGCGCAGCACTACCCGCCCGGTTACATCACGTACCTCCAACGCGCCTACGGTGGGCTGGGCCGCGTAGCTTAGCGTAAAGGCTCCTTTTGAAGGATTTGGATAAGCCCTTAACGTGGCTGTTGAAACCACTTCATGCACACCCACATTTATGCCCAAACTATCGCAAACACTCCCATCCACAGGCCCCAAAAAGTAGTTGGGGTGATTGGGCAGGGAGTTCTCATAGTATCGGGGAAGCTCGATGCCGTGCTGCACCATGTTGCAGGCCAGGCCCGGCTCATCCGGGTTGTTGATCACATGCATGCGTAGCGTGCTGTTTCCGGTGCCGATGTAGATCTTCCCGTCCGGAGCTAATTGGGCGATATCGAACACCGTTGCGAAGGGCGGGCTGGGCGAATAGGTGCTGTCCCAATGGGCGATGTGGACCATGGAGCTGGCGATATCGGAAGCCTCAGTATCATATTGATACACGTCCAGTACCGAGGAAACATAGAGGAAGCGGCTGTTGGGGGAAAAGGCCAAGCCGCCTAAGCTGTTGGAATCATCGATGGTTATGTTCACCGGATCGGAGAACAAGCCGGTGCAGCGATCGAAATCGAAGATGTCCAGATCGGCCGTCCCGAAGCCGGAGTAATAGGCATACCGGCTACCGTCCGGGGAAAAGCATGCCTGACCGTGATCCGGTGTGCGGACTTCGCTGATGGCCTGCGTACCGTCCACGCTCACACCATTCGAGGTTACCAATAGGCGATAGTGGATATTCGTGTTCGCCTTAAAGCAGAATACCCACCAATCCCGTCCGTTCGCATGTCGCACGGCAGTGATCCGGCCCTCGTTCAAGGTGTCCGCGATCAGGACCTCGTTCTTGCTTAGTACCCCCCCCAGGCCACTGTCCAAGCTCATATCGATGCATGTCAGGTACAGGTGGTGCGAAAGGGAGCTTGCCAGATCGTCAATGGTCCCATGAAAGAGGTAATAGATACCGGACGTATCGGGCTTGGGAAGGATCATGCAGCCTTGTGAGATGCGCAACCCTTCCGGCCACCACGAGGTGTATATACTTGGGTTCAATCCATTCCCATTAAACATGGTGTCCCCGACGGCATTGGCAATGTAGGCCCCGTTGGTGCTGAAGAGGAGGTTGCCGTCAGTGTCCGTGATGTTGGCGGAAGTGCGAACGAAATCGATTCCGCGTTCCGCTGCGGAGACCACCAAATTTCCGGTGCCAAACTCCATATCCCCTCCACCCCAAGGCTCGCCCCATTGCTCCCCATAACCTCCCATCCAAAGATTACTAAGCCCCTGCTGGGAATGTGCAACAGCGGTTATGGTCGCCATGGCAAGCATTAACGCCGCACGTACAGCCTTCATGGCGTACGTGCGGCGCATCATGATGCAAGACCGTATCATCTAATGATCGAAAGCTTGCCTTCACCCATATTGCCCGATGGGCCGCGCACCTGATAGTGATAGAGTCCAGCCGCTAATGATGTCGTACTGAATTCGAAGCGCACCATGTCCATAGGGATGCTGTGCCTTATCACCTCAACACCGATCGCGTTGAATATGATGAATACCGCCGGCGCATCCAGTGGTTTTTCGAGCACCAGTGCAGCTTGATCTCGAGTAGGGTTGGGCACTACGCCAATGATGTTCATTTCACGTGCCACCAAGCTCTTCACGATGATGCCGTGCTGCAGGCAGAGCATGGGGTCGTCGAACTGTTGCTCATCATCGATCAGGCGGTACAATGAGCGTGCCAGGTACACGGAGTTCCCGCCTACCATCGGGCATTGATTGGCGATGTAGAACAGCGTATTGGTCTGGTCCACGGTAAAGGTGTCCACGTCCTTGCCCACGGTGGAGAGGTAGATCTCGTTCACCTGCTTTTCGTTGGTCTCGATCAGCTTCGTAGTTCCGACGTTGGTATTGGCTGCCTTTATGCCATCGGCCGTAAGCACCTTGGACGTAGCGGACAACTGCAGAGCTGTGTGGTTCCATGCGGTGAGGGTACCGATGGTGCTGCGGTAGCCGCTCAGCCCCGCGAGGATCGCGCTACGTTGCGTGTCCGTAAGCGTGCTGTCATCCATTTGCACCATGCCTGCTTTCACGGAGTCCATCAAGATCTCGATCTGGGCGCGGTTGGCCGAACGCGCAGGGTCACGCAAAGCGGGTTCAGCGATACTTGGCGGACCCTGCGACGGGAGGCTCGTCCACGCTTGTATGCTTGGCCTTTGAATATCTGTTTCAATACCCCTCATCTTCCCGTGTTTTCGTTTCACCGCACCAACTCATACCGGTACCTCGCATCCAATTGAGTCGCATCCAAGGTATCCAACATTACTTGCGTGAGCCGGATGGGATACCAGGTAGCGTTGATCGGCTCTAACACGATCTTCCGCCATTGCGCATCGGAAATGCCGGTGTGCTTTTGCGCCATGACGACCTGCATGGTGAGCGCGTTAGGTACGCCCGTACCCGCAGGGTCACGCAAACTGGGATCTGCGATACTTGGCGGACCCTGCGATGGGACGGTTGGGTGAGTTCTGACAGGTTCCTTTTTGGACAGGATTTCAGCCCCGATACGTATCGGGGTGACAGGATTGTTTCGCCTTGCGGCGATGCTGTCGCGCGTGACCGCAGGGTCTTTTTTGGACAGGATTACAGGATTGATAGGATCAGGCGTCCCTGCCGGGACGGCGCTTTGCGCCCACGCCATCGCAGGCAGCAAGGTCAGCAGGGCTAAGAAATACCGTAACCTCATCGTTCCAAAATTACATGTGTGGCCACACTCCCTTTTGCCCACGTAAGCTTGCACTGGTACATGCCCGCAGCCTGACCGGCCAGCTCCACTTGGTGTACCGTGCTCCACTGCGGGAGCCGCACCCGCAACACTACCCGCCCGTCCACATCGCGCACCTCCAGCTCGCCCACCGTGGGCTGTGCCATGTAGCTCAGTGTGAAGGCACCAAGCGAAGGATTGGGGTATGGCCTCACCCCCGGCCCCTCTCCCGGGGAGAGGGGGGCCACCCCCAAGGCCAGCGTATCGCATGGACTTCCCGCCAAAGGCCCCAAAAAGTAGTTGGGGTGGTTGGGCAGGGAGTTCGAGTAGTACCGTGGAAGCTCGATGCCGTGCTGCACCATGTTACAGGCCAAACCCGGGGCATCGGGGTTGTTGATCACGTGCATGCGTTGGGTGCCGTTCCCCGTTCCGATATAGATCTTCCCGTCCGGGGCCAATTGGGCGATATCGAACACCGTGGCAAAAGGAGGACTGGGCGAATAGGTGCTGTCCCAATGGGCGATATGGACCATGGATCCTGCGATGTCCGAGGCTTCCGTATCGTACTGGTACACGTCCAGTACCGAGGAAACATAGAGGAAGCGGCCGTTGGGGGAAAAAGCCAAGCCGCCTAAGCTGTTGGAATCATCGATGGTTATGTTCACCGGATCGGAGAACAAGCCGGTGCAGCGGTCAAAATCGAAGATGTCCAGATCGGCCGTCCCGAAGCCGGAGTAATAGGCATACCGGCTGCCATCCGGTGAGAAGCACGCTTGCCCGTGATCTGGTGTGCGAACCACGCCGATGGCTTGGTTGCCGTTCACGCTCACACCGCTCGGAGTTACCAGCAGACGGTGGTGGATGTTCGTGTTGGCCTTAAAGCAGAACACCCACCAATCCCGTCCGTTGGCATGCCGTACCGCCGTGATCCTGCCCTCGTTCAAGGTGTCCGCGATCAAGACCTCATTCTTGCTCACTGCGCCCCCCAGGCCACTGTCCAAGCTCATGTCGATGGTGGTCAGGTACAGGTGGTGCGAAAGGGAGCTTGACAGATCGTCTATGGTCCCATGAAAGAGGTAGTAGAAACCGGGCGTTTCCGGCTTGGGAAGGATCAAGCAGCCTTGGGAAATGTACAATCCTTCTGGGTGGTCCGAAGTATACCAGCTCGGATTGAGCCCCCCTCCGTTCAACATGCTGTCCCCGGTGGCATTGGCAATGTAAGCCCCGTTGGTGCTGAAGAGCAGATTGCCTTCCGCATCACTGATGTTGGCGGAGGTGCGGTGAAAATCGATTTCGCGATTTACAGTATATATCACCAAGTCCCCAGTCATGAAATCGAGGTCAACCCCACCCCAGGGTGGCGGAGATTGGTCTTCGAAGCCGCCCATCCAAAGATCATTGATTCCTTGTTGGGCAAGTGCATGGTGCGGGTTTCCCGCACCATGCATCATGCACAACATCAAAAGGAACCTGAGTGTTCCATTCTGCGTCATTGTTCAGCGGTTCGAGCCTTATCGAACAATAGACAATCTGCCGTTCCCTACCAAACCCAATGTTGAAAGCACTCGGTAGTGGTACACACCTGTTGCCAACCTGGATGTGCCAAAGGACATGCGCGGCTCTTTCGCAGGAACGTCCAGCCTCATAACTTCGACACCGACCGAGTTGAACAAAATGAAGACGCCTCCCTCTTCTAACGGTTCACCTAACACCAGCGTGGCCCCGTCCCTTGCCGGGTTGGGCACTACGCCAATGGTGTTCGTTTCACGTGCCACCAAGCTCTTCACAATGATGCCGTGCTGCAGACAGAGTTGCGGGTCGTCGAACTGTTGTTCATCGTCGATCAAGCGGTAGAGCGAGCGTGCCCGGTAAACGGAGTTACCACCGACCATGGGACATTGGTTGGCGATGTAGAACAGGGTGTTGGTCTGGTCCACCGTAAAGGTGTCCACGTCCTTGCCCACGGTGGAGAGGTAGATCTCGTTCACCTGCTTCTCGTTGCTTTCGATCAGCTTTGTAGTTCCGACGTTGGTATTGGCTGCCTTAATGCCATCGGCGGTAAGCACCTTGGTAGTAGCGGCCACTTGCAACGCGGAGTTGTTCCATGCGGTGAGGGTACCGATGGTGCTGCGGTAGCCGCTCAGTCCGGCGAGGATCGCACTGCGTTGCGCGTCCGTTAGTGTGCTGTCATCCATTTGCACCATACCGGCTTTTACTGAGTCCATCAAGATCTCGATCTGGGCACGGTTGGCCGAACGCGCAGGGTCACGCAAAGCGGGTTCAGCGATACTTGGCGGACCCTGCGACGGGAGGCTCGTCCACGCTTGTATGCTTGGCCTTTGAATATCTGTTTCAATACCCCTCATCTTCCCGTGTTTTCGTTTCACCGCACCAACTCATACCGGTACCTCGCATCCAATTTAGTCGCATCCAAGGTATCCAACATCGCTTGCGTAAGCCGGATGGGATACAAGGTAGCGTTGACAGGCTCCAGCATCATCTTCAGCCATTGCTCATCGGAAATACCGGTGTGCTTTTGCGCCATGATCACCTGCATGGTGAGAGCGTTGGGGGCACTCAATAACACGTCCGCGCTCGGCTCCACAATGAGATCCGCTGGATGCGCCGAGTGCGTAGGGCCTCCATCCGCCTCAGGCGGGCGCTGCAACTCCTTGTCCGGCTTTTGGGCAAAGGCCATCGCAGGCATCAATGCCAGTAGAACTATGAAGTTCCGTAAGCTCATCGTTCCAGAATTACATGCGTAGCAACACTCCATTTTGCCCACGTAAGCTTGCACTGGTACATCCCCGTAGCCTGCCCTGTTAGCTCCACTTGGTGTACCGTGCTCCACTGCGGTATGCGTTCCTCCATCACCACCCGCCCTGCCACATCGCGTATTTCCAACTGGCCCACCGTGGGCTGTGCCGGATAGCTCAGTGTGAACGCTCCATGACTTGGATTGGGGTATACCCGCACCCCCCTCTCCCTCGGAGAGGGGCCGGGGGTGAGGGTATTGATCCCCAAACTATCGCAAACACTCCCATCCACCGGCCCCAAAAAGTAATTGGGGTGGTTGGGCAGGGAGTTCGTATAGTAGGTAGGCATTACCACCCCATGCTGCACCATGTTACAGGCCAAACCCGGTTCATCCGGGTCGTTGATCACATGCATGCGCAGTGTGCTGTTCCCGGTACCAATATAGATTTTGCCGTCCGGTGCCAATTGGGCAATATCGAACACCGTTGCGAAGGGCGGGCCGGGCGAATAGGTGCTGTCCCAATGGGCAATATGGACCATGCTTGCGGCGATGTCCGAGGCTTCCGTATCGTACTGGTAAACGTCCAGCACGGAGGTAACATAGAGGAAGCGGCTGTTGGGGGAAAAAGCTGCCCCACCGAAGCTGTTAGAATCATCGATGGGTATGTTCACCGGGTTGGAGAACAAACCGGTACACCGGTCGAAATCAAAGATATCCAGATCAGCTGTTCCGAAACCGGAGTAATAGGCATACCGGCTGCCATCCGGAGAGAAGCACGCCTGACCATGATCGGGTGTGCGAACCACGCCGATGGCTTGGTTGCCGTTCACGCTCACACCGCTCGGAGTTACCAGCAGACGGTGGTGGATGTTCGTGTTGGCCTTAAAGCAGAACACCCACCAGTCCCGTCCGTTGGCATGCCGTACCGCCGTGATCCTGCCCTCGTTCAAGGTGTCCGCGATCAAGACCTCATTCTTGCTCACTGCGCCCCCCAGGCCACTGTCCAAGCTCATGTCGATGGTGGTCATATACAGGTGGTGCGAAAGGGAGCTTGACAGATCGTCTATGGTCCCATGTAAGAGGTAATAGATGCCCGGTGCGTTCGGCTTGGGAAGGATCAGGCAGCCTTGTGCGATGTGTAAACCTTCCGGCCACCACGAGGTGTATTGGCTGGGGTTCAGCCCGCCTCCGTTCAGCATGGTATCGCCGATGGCATTGGCGATGTAGGCCCCATTGGTGCTGCTGAGCAAATTACCGTCGGCATCTGTGATGTTCGCGGATGTTCGTCGGAAATCGATATCGCGCTGGACGTATGACAACACGACGCTGCCGGAGGAAAAGTCCAAGTCGGTGCCCCCAAAGGGAAGAGGTTCCTCACTGTTCGTGCCACCCATCCACAGGTTATTGAGACCTTGTTGGGCACAGGCATAGTGCGGAAACCCCGCACCATGCACCATGCACCAAACCAGCAGAAGCCTGATAGCTGCTTTCTGTGCCATCGTACTGCAGCTCGATACTTATCGAACAATGGAAAGTCTGCCATTTCCAACCAACCCGGTTAAGTTCACCACCCGGTAGTGATACACACCAGTTGCCAGTCCGCTTGTAGCAAATGACATGCGGTACTCTTCCGCAGGCACATCCAAACGCATCACTACTTCGCCCACAGCGTTGAACAAAATAAAGGTGCCTGCCTCGTCCAAGGGCTTGCCAAGTACAAGCGTTGCTCCGTCCCTTGCGGGGTTGGGTACAACGCCCATCGTGTTCACCTCCCGCGCCACCAAGCTCTTTACAATAATGCCATGTTGCAGGCAGAGCATCGGGTCGTCAAACTGTTGTTCGTCGTCGATCAGGCGGTACAAGGAACGCGCCCTGTAAACCGAGTTCCCTCCGACCATCGGGCATTGATTGGCGATGTAGAACAAGGTGTTGGACTGGTCCACCGTGAACGTGTCCACGTCCTTGCCTATGGTGGAGAGGTAGATGGTGTTCACCTCCTTTTCATTGCTCTCGATCAATTTGGTAGTACCAATGTTGGTATTGGCCGCCTTTATGCTTTCGGCGGTAAGCACCTTGGTAGTAGCGGCCAGTTGCAACGCGGAGTTGTTCCACGCGGTTAGGGTGCCGATGGTACTGCGGTAGCCGCTCAACCCGGAGAGTATTGTGCTGCGCTGTGCGTCCGTCAGCGTGCTATCGTCCATTTGCACCATACCTGCTTTTACCGAGTCCATCAAGATCTCGATCTGGGCGCGGTTGGCCTGCAATTGCACCACCACGCTGCTGTCCATGTTGTTCAGCGTCTTCTGGCTGTCGTCGATGGACTTGAAGGCGGCGGTGGTGCTGCCTTGCAAGTCGTTGTAGAAGTCGACCAGTTCCTGTTCACTGTTGCGCAACGCGGCGTTATCATCCAGCTTCTTGTACAGGCCGCCTTTCAGCATGTACTTGCTTTCTTCGGTGTAGGGGTCGTTCTCCAAGCTGTCCTTGGCGATCAAATGGTCCAGCTCCGTGATGCCATAGCCGTTCAGCAGCGCGTGGAACTGCTCGCAATACGGCCCATTGTTGGCGGTGGCACAATCGTAGTTGGTGCCTGGATCTGTGTTAAACCAATAATTGGGAGACCACGATGGCGGCTCGGTGTTACCGCCACTGATATTGGCCGGATTGTAGAGGAAGGGATTGTTGGATGCGTTAAGGTCGTTCTCATTCCACGCCCCCAATCCCCCTTGTGCGGGTTCCTCATACCACAGATTTCCCTTATGGTCCTGCGTTCCGATGATGGCCGAACTCGAAAGGTGCAAACCCCACTTATGCCGGTTGAACTGGTTGCCACTCAAGTCGATGTCAGCAGCAAGGCCATTAAAGAGGGCACCGTTGGAGGTCTTATCCATCACATTGCAACTGAAGCGCTGGCCTTCGCCCATGTTGCTGTAGATGCCTGCTTGGCCGTCCGCAGGGTAGGTGGTGGCCGCGCCGTTGATGTTGTTGCAACTGAACTCGCAGTAGCGCGCACCGCTGATGGCAATGCCCCAGCGGTTGTGGATGTTGCTCACCATGTTCAACGTATTCTCCGCCACCAACCATTTGTCCGTGGCCAGCAAGCCGATGCCCACGAACGAGGTGTATTTCGGCACGTAGTGGATGGTGTTGTTGAGGATCTTGGAGTCGGGATTCTCCCCCGGATACTCGTTCACGATAATGCCGAAAGTGGGCAGTGGTATCCAAGGGTTCACTAGATCCCCGAAGGTGATGTCGTTGTTCTGTACCCTCACATGTGTCGCACCTTGGTTCATGCGGAGATCGATCCCCGTGGACAGTGTATGCATCTGGTTGCTCAAGATGTCCACATAGCGGTTCCCGCTGCGCTCCACACGGTAGGCCGTGCCTACGTTCTGCATGTTGTTCTGCTCACTCCATACGGTCATGTACCGGGTAAAGATCCCCCATTGGCAGTTCTCGAAGCTCGGCGCGTTGCCTTCGCCGTAACCCTGTTGCACCAGCTTGTGGTAGCTGTGGTCGCCTTGGGCGAAGATGCCAGAACCGTTGCCGATATAGGGATACGCCGCATCGGGCTGCACGTTCTTGAACCCGAAATCGGTAACGACCACATCACTTCGGTGGCCGATGATGCCGTTGCTCATGCGATCCACAATATTGCCACCGCCGGTGAGGTCCGCATAGGTGTTGTACACCTCCACGGCGGCATAACCAATGCGGCCCACTGCCGTGGTTTGTCCGGGATAGGGTTGTGCCAGCGCGCCCGTGCTCTGGAACAGGTTCCCGTTCAGGTATACACTCACGTCGTTCCATTGCCCCCCGTTCATGTCGGGCACGGACAGGCCGAGGCGGTCGTCCCGGAACACATCCTGTATCAGCACGATGTTGGCACCGTTCAGGGCCGTCACCACGTTCTCCGCATCGCTCAAGGTGCTTTCCCTGATATACACCACGCTACCCTCGTTGGCCGTGATGCTCTTCCACATCGTATTGCTGCAACTTTCCATGGTGCTGTAGCCCATGTCAAAATGAACATCCGGTTCCACGATGATCTCCGCACCCGGTTCCATATAGATCTGGGCATAGGCGAACTGGAAGTCGTCATCCACGATGAACTGGCCCCGGATATCGACCGAGCCGGAGATGGAAGCGGGTAGCGAGCTGCTGTGTGTGCCGTCATGGATCACCAGGTCGGCGGGGCAGCAGGCCGCTAATTCCTGCACCGTATATGAATAATCGAGGCTGCAGGTTTGGCCGAAGTTGACCGTCACTGAGTAGATCCCTGGCTCCAGCCCGCTCAGGTCTTCCGTGGTGGCCCCGCTGGACCAAACGAAGGTGTATGGGGCGTAAGCCGGATCCAAAGTCAGGTCGATGGCTCCCGTGATCCCTTCCTGACATATGGCGGGGGTCACTACGGAGGAGACCATGCCTGAAGGAGGCCAACTGGTGTTGAAGGGTCCCCATTCTGAAGCCCATACCGTGCATTCCGTTCCCTCATCGAACACTTCGACGTCCCAAGGTGGCCAGTGTCCCGGATGCATTTCATATACCGGTCCCTGGTAGACCACCTCAGGTGGATGAGTGTCATTCGATGTGATCGCCCACCATGTAAAAGTGAACGGCCCCACACCACCATCAGTTACTGAAGCCGTGTATGTGGGATAACCACCGGTCATGCAGCTTGGAGCATATGTTACCGCCACCACCATTGGCTCAGCGATGGTGAAGATCTCGGTCTCTGCGCATTGCGCACCACCTTGTTCGGTAACGATGACAGAATAAACCCCCGGTGCCAGTCCGCTTATATCAGCGGTGGTGGCTCCGTTGGACCATTGGTAGGTATAGCTTTCGGAGCCTCCATAGACATTGAGGGCGATACTGCCATCGTTGACGCCTTCTTCGCATACGTAGGTAATAGATGGGTCAAATTGAAATTCGCAATGGGACTTCAACTTGGCCAAGTAGGCGTCATCAAAATTATGGCCTGTGTTGCCGCAGACGACAAGGCCTCGATCAGCGGCCTCCACCACGCGGAAATTGCATTGCCGTCTCCGGACATTGCCCGGAAAACAGTCATCAGCGGCGTTGTATGGGTCATTCCACTGGTAATGCCATATCTCGCTCATGTCTGAGCCGTTCAGTTTAGTGGCATAGCTTTGACTGCCCCAGTAGTAGTAGCACCCAGGTATCTGATTCGGATTTGTTTGGCTCCAATTCACTAAGGGGTAACCTGTGAGGCAGGATTGCACATTTGCATTCAGATCATCGTAGCCGTAATGGTCCCCAGCGACGCTGAAGCCATCAGGCCACTTTGTGCAAACCGCGACGAGGTTTTGGTCAGAAGTCACCGTTACCCCCAATCTGAAATCAAAGGCATGTAACTCGCCAAGGTCCGTATGGGCCTCCACCACGTGAGGCGATGAACTCGATAGCTTATAGATCGGGGAGTTCAGGGCATAGTGGCCGCCAGCATACCACGAACCCGTTATGTTTGCCACAACCGGAAAAATTATCTTCTCGACCCCACTTTCGACCTTAAACGTTACATCCGTTGAGATCTGGTGCGCAAGGGGATCCGCGACCAATGGAAACTGGGCTTCATCCACATGGGTGTCTACGATCCAATCGAACGGCACATATGCACTAGCGGTTGCCGGTTCTTTGAAATACATCAGCCAAGCGCTTGTGGGTGCAGGATATTGCCAGCTGACCCCACTAAGCACAAAGTGTTCTTCCTGTGTTGCCGCGTTATAAACACGGTCTATGGCATTGGTGTATACCGGATTGGTGCCGATCACGGGCCAATACACATCAACCTGCTCGATCAAATGGTCCCATGCTTTATACCCGTCAAGGTCTATTTGGACGAAATAAGGGCGATTTGACCCATTAGGATTGCCTGCAACCAAGGGGTATGCATTTCCAACCACACGGTATCCCTTGATGCCGTTCTTATTGGTCTCGACAAGGTCGTAGCCCCCTGTCCGCCTGGTGATCGCCACATTCGCATCAGCACTCGGATTGAAGAGGTGGTTCCAGATCACGTTGCCGCTCAGATCCATCTTCATGACGATCATTTGGCCCTGTGGTCCGACACATCCGCTAGTCGGAAGCAGAGTTTGTGTAGATGAATTGGCAGGGTTCAACCAAAGTTGCTTCGGGTCGGCGATATCATCGAAAAATTGATAGTTGGAATTCGATGCACCTCCACAGATCACGATATTACCCTCCGTGTCTTGAATCACACCCTCGAACACTCCGCCGTAAAACGATTTGTACCAGAGCCGCGTTCCATCGAGATTGTAAAACGCTACAGCCTCGCGGAGATCTCCTCGTCGGATCACCTCTGTTTCCAGCTTTTGAAGATCATCTTGGGCGGGGGTGGCCGGATTGATCGCTGATTGGTAACAGCCATCATTGTATGCCCAGTTCTGTGCTCCGCTATAGCCAACGGCTACATATCCCCCTGGCGTCCCATCGAGGTTATTGACAGCCTTGACATCCATCCACCAGTCTCCTCCGCTGGAGTTGGCGGTAATCGGGGTCGCAGACGGATGTTCTTCTGGAACCAAAACACCATTCATGTCAACATAGTGGGTTCCTTTTGGCAGTTGGCCATAGAAATCATGATGCTGCCATTCCAGCACGGGCGGCCCCTGTGCCTCAACGGTGACCGTAGCCATGATCGTGGCTACGAGAAGGAAGCAAGCCCTCCTCCGCCAATGCTTCGGTGAGGTGAGGTGAGGTGAGGTGAGGTGAGGTTGCCATGGTGGGCTGGGTTGGTTTTCTGGCACCTATACTAAGAATAAATTTTACCATGACTTAACATTATTTTCGGCTCGATTTCTGCTACCACTAATACACGATCAGGGGCAGCGATGTTGGGTCCTGTCGAGTTTATAGGCGTTTTCTGGCTTGCCACATGCTTGCGCCGAGGTGGGCGGCTTGTTGAAGAGTAGTGGAATAAAGTTGAGTTGGTCGTTTTCGCGGTTGCCATCGGGTAGGACGCTTTGCAAAAAGCCCGCGATGATGGGCAAGATGTATTTGGACCACGTCTAATGACCAGCTATCCCCATAGCCCTTAGGGTACCTCGAAGAACCTCACTCCCGCGTCATCGGCACTATGTGCCGACCCTTCGGGCAAGCGTTCTCGTTCGGTCATCCTGCGTTACTCCTCAGTCAGTTACCTACGGGTAGCTTCCTTTCGTCGCGCCTTGGCTGCCCCGAACGATAAGCGCTTGTGCCATCGGTTCGAGGTTCTTCGAGGTACCCCTTACCTTCATGGCCTGCGTAGCCAACGATCGATCGTTGACCATCCGGGCAACATCCTGTCGTTTGTCGACGTATGAAACGAGATATTCGCCCCTTCATGAAGATCCGCCTCCTTTTTCTCGCGACCGTGCTGCTTCCGTTCGGGCTTGCCGCCCAGGATCCCATCTCGGTGAACGATCCAGTGCTGGAGCGCTTGGATGCGCTGAGCCAGCTTCCCTGGCTGAAGAACGACCCCTTCACCACGGACGTGGGCAAACTGAACACGCACAACTTCGCACCCGATGTGGTCCCCACTTATTCGCCGGAGGTCTTCCAACAGCGCATGCTGGAGTTGGATGAACGCACACCGTTCAAGTTGACTTACAACAAACAAGTGCAGGCCTATATCGACATGTATGCCGAACGCAAACGCGACCAGACCGCACGGATGCTGGGCATGGCACAGCTCTACTTCCCGGCATTTGAAGAGGCGCTGGACCGCTATGGCCTTCCGCAGGAACTGAAATACCTCGCCGTGGTGGAGAGCGCACTCTATCCCGGAGCACGCTCGCGGGCCGCTGCTGTGGGCTTATGGCAATTCATCATCGGTACCGGCAAGCTTTACGGCCTGCGGGTGGACAGCTATGTGGACGAGCGCTGCGATGTGTACAAAAGCACAGATGCCGCTTGCCGCTATCTGCGCGATCTCCATGAGGCCTTTGGTGACTGGGAGCTGGCTCTAGCCGCGTACAACTGCGGGCCGGGTAACGTGAACAAGGCCGTCCGCCGCGCTGGGGGCACCATGGACTATTGGAAGATCTACGATCACTTGCCCCGCGAGACCCGCGGGTACGTGCCGGCGTTCATCGCCGTCAATTACATCTTCAACCACGCCTCGGACCACAACATCTACCCGGTGATCCCCAATTACTGCGCCTACGAGGTGGACACCATGCAGATACGCTACCCCTTGGAACTGGACCGTCTCGCCGGCATCCTCGGTGCCGACTCTACGGAGCTGCGTGATCTCAACCCCATGTTCAAGGTGGGTGTGGTCCCGGTGATGGACGGTCCGGCCACCGTGTATATTCCCAGGACGCTCACAGCATCATTCATCCAGTACGAGGACACTATTGCGCGCTCCTATGTTCCGGACGTCAGTACACCGGCGCCCGTTACTTATGCTTCCGTCACCAAGGGTTCATCGAAGAGCTATACGCATGTGGTCCGGAGCGGGGAATCGCTGGGATTGATCGCCCAGCGGAACAGTGTCAGCATTCAGGACCTGCGCAGGTGGAACCACTTGCACGGGGACCGCATCCGTGCGGGCCAGCGATTGTTGCTGCATCACGAGGTTGTCCCGGAGCCCGTAACAACGACCAAGGAGCCCGATGAGGCCAAAGCCGTCCCTGCGAGCCCCGGAGCAACGGAATATATTTACCATACTGTGCAGCCGGGGGATACTTTATGGGGTATTGCGCAAAACTATCCCGGGGTTAGTTTGGACGACCTTAAGCGACTTAATGCCAACATGAATTTCCGCCACCTGACCGTGGGCGAAAAGATCAAGGTGGGCGTGGAAAAAGGCTAAAACCAGAGCTGCACGCTCGTCGTTGTTTTCAACGATCTGGTCGCCATTGTTGATGAATTTGTCGAGGTGACCGGCCCTCGTTCAATTACCTTTCGGTGCAAACAGATGCACCATGGGCCTGCCGAACATCCGTGAATTCATGCATGCGCATTGCCGGTTCCGCCTTCGCTCCGGCAGGGAGATCTTCGGCGTGGTGTGGGAGGCGGGCACCAATGAGAAGGACCGGCTCCACTTTGCGAGCATCGGCGATTACGAGCGCTCACGCCGTGATCCCCGCCAGCCCTTGGAGGCGTTCCCCATGTCCCCGGAGGAGATCCTACTTGCCGAGCGCTTGGCCAGCTAAGTCTTCGGCTCCCCGCTCGCCCGAATTGCCCTTTTGCTTGGATGCTCGGTCCAGTAGAAAGGCATAGATCCGGGCCACTTCGTTCAACCGTTCAAAACGGCCGGTGGCCCCGCCGTGGCCAGCCTCCATGTTCGTCCAAAGCAATATGGGCCGGTCGCCATGTTGGTGCTCCCGCAAGCGTGAGACCCATTTTGCCGGTTCCCAATACTGCACTTGGCTGTCGTGGAAGCCGGTGGTGGCCAGAAGTGCCGGATAGTCCGCTTCGTGCACGTTGTCGTATGGTGAATATCCGAGGATCCGTTCGAACGCATCGGCTTCCCGCGGGTCGCCCCACTCATCATATTCGCCCGTTGTCAGCGGGAGGCTGGCGTCGAGCATGGTATTGGCCACGTCCACGAAAGGGACTTCGGCCACGACCGCGTCCCAGAGGTCGGGCCGCATGTTCATCACTGCCCCCACGAGCAGGCCACCGGCGCTGCCGCCCATGCAGTAGAGCCTCTTGGGGTCGGCATGGCCGTCAGCAACCAGTTGTTCCGCGCAGGCGATGAAGTCGGTGAAGGTGTTCACCTTGTTTTCCATGCGCCCGTTCTCGTACCAGGCGCGCCCCAGCTCCTCGCCGCCCCGCACATGGGTGATGCCGAAGACGAAACCGCGGTCCAGCAGGCTCAGCCGTGCGCTGCTGAAGACCGGTTCCACATTGATGCCGTACGCGCCGTAGCCGTAAAGAAGCAAGGGGGCCTTTCCGTTCAGCTCCGTACCCCGAAGGCACACCAGACTGATGGGCACTTGCACACCGTCCTTCGCCGTGGCCCAGATCCGTTCACTCACATAGCGCGAGGCGTCGAACCCGCCCAGCACCTCCTGCTGCTTTAATAGGCGGTCCCATCCGGTGACCATGTCGTGTTCAAATACACTGGTGGGCGTGGTGAGCGAAGTGTAACCATAGCGGAATTTCGAGGTGTCCCATTCGGGGTTCGTGCTACCAAAGGCCACGTACGCGGGATCATGGAAGGTGATCTCATGCTCTTCCCCGGTGCTGAGCCGTAGTATGCGTAAGTGGGCCAGACCGTTCACCCTCTCGGTGAATGCCAAGTGGTCGATGAACACCTCGACGTCCTCCAACATCACCTCCTCACGATGGGGCACTACTTCGGTCCACGCGGTCTTTTCCGTCCGGTCCTCCGGGCATTCCATCAGCCTGAAATTCCGGGCTTTCCAATTGGTGAGGATGTAGAATTTACCGGATCGCAATGGGTCTTCAGCGTCCGGTACGTGCATAATGCTCATCTCGTGCTTGCGGCCGCGCGGAAAGAGGGTCCGGAACTCTCCCGTTGGATCGTCCGTGGGCAAAAGCCGGTGCTCGCTGGACAAGGTGCTCTCGGTGGAGATGATGACGTACCGGTCCGATCGGCTACGGAAGACATCACAACTGAAGGCGCGGTTTTTTTCATGGAACACCTCCACATCGGTAGTGGGGTCCGTGCCGATCAAGTGACGGAACACGCGGGCATTGCGCAGGCTGCGGTCTTTGCGCACATAGAAGAACGTCCTGTCATCCGCGAAAGCGCCCCCATCGCCCGCATGGGTGATCACATCATCCAGCTCCTCGCCGGTGGTAATGTCGCGGAAGCGGATCTCGTATCGTCTGCGGCCCAACGTGTCCAGACTGTAGGCCATCAAGCTGTTCCCGGGGGCTATCTCAAAGTCGGCCAGATCGAAATAGTCATGTCCCAAGGCCATGGCGTTTTCATCGAGAAAATCCACAAAGTCGGCCGGGACCTTTTCCTTTTCCGAAAGCACGGGCGCCCGCATGTGGATCGGATATTCCGCCCCCTCTTCGAATCGGTATCGGTACCAGTATCCGTTTTCCCGATATGGCACGCTGAGGTCGCTTTCCTTTACCCGTCCTTTTATCTCGGTGAACAAGCTGTTGCGCAGCTCGGAGACCGGAGCGAGCATGCCTTCGCAATAGGTGTTCTCTTCGCGCAGGTACGCGATCACACGTTGGGTGTGCTCATCCGGGACTTTTGCAATGCGCTGCTTTTCGGTCAGTCGCATCCAAGCGAACTCGTCGGTCCGCGTCCGCCCATGCAAGGAGGTCCGGTGGGGTTCCTTCGCAGCGCGGGGCGGTCGTGGCAGGGTGAAGGCTTTCATGGTGTTCGAGCGGGCGGGATCGGCCAAGTGCGATAATGGCAGATGACAAGGCTGGCGAAAATAGCGCCCGGCCAGTGGACCGGCATCAGTGGAGCAGGGCGTGCAATATCGCAGGAGATCGCAATTGCCCGAATCCTTCCACGTGAAGGCGGAAGTAGTCCAGTAGTTGCTCCAGCAATCCTATTCGGACATCGGATGGCAGGTGCATGTCCACCTCCGTGGATTCCGCGCGCAGGAGCTCCGCAAAGGCGAGCGAGCTGTTCACGTTCATGCAGAACCCGTGTTCGGGAACGCCATTGAAGAAATGTCCTTCGCGCAGGTCGAACCGGTCCTCACCCGGCCCTGGCAGTTCGGGAAGAAAGCCCAAGTGCCGGGCCAGGCGCAGAAGGAGCAACAGTGGAAGTTGGCCGAGGTTGTCCCCTGTATCGATCTCCTCAAGCGTGCGCTGGACAAGATCGAACAGTTCGGGGTCGGGTGATTCCTCCTTCAGGGTGCGATAGAACACTTCTTGGGCGAAGAGCAGCAGAAGCCCTCTGGCTGGATCACCCGCAATGCCCACGTAAGCTTTCTCTGTCCGGACCTCACGGACGGTATGCAGTTCCCGTTCCCCGCTCTCGCTTACCACTATTTCCAAGCGGTCCAGCGGCTGTAGGTGCGCAGGTTTGGCGCTGCCTCGCTTGCTGATGCGCACGATATATGAGCGTACACCGAAGCATTCGGTGTACGCCTTCAAAATGACGAAGTTATCACCGTGCTTGAAGGTGCGAAGCACAACGGCACGTGTGGTCTGAAGCATGTGCAGAGTTTCCCCGTGGAGGACTTGCCCGGGCCTATCTCACTACGGCCACTTTGGTATTGCACTTGCGTATACCATCGGGGTCCACGGCCAGAACAAGGTAGATCCCGGTACTAACACGGTTGCCTGTCATGTCCGTGGCGGGCCATATGGCCTGACCGCCCAAAGATATGGTGTGGAACACAAGGTTGCCGGCCACGTCCGTGATACGCACATCACTGCCCCGCACCAGGCCGGTAATGGCCACGGGGCCGGTAAAGGTCTCTCTGACCGGATTGGGGAATACGCTGGTACAGTCGGCCGTCTCGCTGCCCTCGGTGGCCTCCCCGCGGTAGCCCATGATACCTTGATCGGTGCCGATGAACACTTCGCCGGTCACGGCATCGATGTTCAGGCAAATGACGTTGTCGCTTGGTAACGGGCTGTTCGCCGCGGTGAAATGGGCGATCTCCTTCGTGCCGTCAGCCGATACTAGGAAGACGCCACTGGTCTGGGTGCCCAGCCACTTTCTATTGGCCCCGTCCACCGCGATCGCGCTTACCGATTCCGTCTCCAGAAGGATCTGGACATTCCCATCTTGCTCGATCAAGATCTGTTGAGCGTCGAAATCCCCGTTGGTGAACACCGCGTCCGGGTTGTAAAACACCGCAACCCCTTTTCCCGTGCCCACCCAGATCTGCTGTTCCTTATCCTCGGCCACGGCGAACACGTCCATGGAAGGCAGCCCTCCCTGGCCTTCGAAGGTGCTGAGGGCTTTGGCTTGGTCGTCCCCCGGATCGGACGGGGTGCCATTGTCCGTGAATACCAGCATGCCGGCACTGCGGGGCCTGACGATCCATTTGTATCCGTTCATTCCCACAATGATGTCTGAGAGCAGCGTATTATTAGCCAGGGCGGCGTTGGCTGAAAAGGAGTGCCAGTTACCGTTCTTTTGCTTGACACTGATGGGGGCGGCGCAGTTGCTGTTGGTGACCCAGAGGTTCCCTTTTTCATCAAAGGCCAGTCCGCCAACCTGTGTTGGCACATTGTTCGAGGCGTTGTTCTGGAACCGCTGCAATGTGCTGTTATCAGCATCAAAGAATCCGACACCACGGCCATCGCGCATCTCCAACAAGCCATCATCCCAACTTCCCACGAAAGCGTGGTTTTCGTCCTCGGGATCGACCTGCACGGGCATAACATCGTTCAATTCAGCGCCAAAGTCGTTGCTACCGGAGGCAAAAAGCGGATCGTTGCCATGGTCGGCCGTCCCCCAGCGGCCTTCCATCAGGAAATGCACCCCGTCCTTGCGGAATTCATCGCCCCAATTCCCCGAGGGCGCCCCTGTGGTGACATACAAGGAACCCTTGGCGGAGGACATACGATAGACATTGTTGTTGGAAGGACCATTTGGATAAATGTCCGTCACGTCGCCATCCCCCCTAAAGCGGACAAGGCCATGGGCGCTTGTTGCCACCCACAGGCCGCCGTTCTCACGCCCGATGGCGTCCACTGGTCCCATGGGGGCATTTCCGGAGGCTTGGTCGGCATAGTAGGTCTCGTTCAAGTCCGTGTTGAACTGCCGCACCCGTCCAAGTTGGCTGACCGTGAGGGTGGAACCATCCCGGGAAATATGCATGTTCATGTTGGAATTGCCTTGGATGGCGGTCATGACATGCCACCCAGAGTCATAGTAGTACGTCGTGTCCAGCAGTGCTGTGGGGTCCGTGCTTCCCTTGTGGTTCACCAGCACCTTGCCGCCGAAGGAGAGGACGGTAGAGAACACACCGTTCGCACTCGGGACGTCCGGCCTTTTGTGCCAATTGGTGTAAGCGGCCAAATTGGCCTCCCACCGCCAGGCTGCAAAGAGGCCCTGCTGGGTGGCGGCATAAATGGAATCCCCATGGAAAGCGATGCTGTTCACCTGCAATTGTGCGGCATTCGGGCCGATCAACCAAGTGTCCTTCACCTCCATGCGGGCCAGATCCACGACCACGATACCGAAGCCGCAGCCCAAATAGGCCAGATCACCCTCGTTGGTGATGTAGTAGATGCCCTTATCGCCCACGATGGAACTGCGCTTGATGTCCGGCAGGTTGATGGAACTGCCGTCCTGGACCACATCGAGATTGCCGTCCTTGTAGCCCACCAGTAGGGCGCTCCGGTCCGTATTCCAGCCCAGGGTCAGGATATCGACGTCGTTCAATGCGTTCACTTTCGTGTAGCGCTCGGTCTCGCCGGACTGCTCGTTGTATTTGAAGACCGCCGTGGTGGTTGCGCAGTAAATGTCATCGTTGCCTTGGACCACCGCGATGGTCTTCCGGTATTGAAAGTGATCACGCCAATGGCCGATGGCGGGTTGGGCCGTTAGACTTCCGGCCAGACCGAGGAGGCCGGAGGCAAGGAACAGCGTTCGGGAAGGTCGCATGCGGTCAGTGAACTACGGTGGACACAACGTGGAAGCAGGGGGATCGGTATGCACGGCAAAATTGGGCCAAATGCAGGACGCCCCGGGGTTCCGGAGCGTCTTGGGTGAGGTCGCGTGCGGATTCGAACCGCAGTAGCAGCTTTTGCAGAGCTGTGCCTAACCACTCGGCCACGCGACCATTGCTTTTCCCTTATTTGCCCATTAGGCCATATTCAGGGCCGCGAAGATAACCGCTTCCTCCTTAACCCTCCACGGTGTACACAACGCGGTCCACCGCACCCGGAATGGGCGGGTGTTCCTTTTCCAGCCGGACCCGCCAGACGAAGCCATGGGGCCACTCTCCACGCAAGGCCGCGAGTATCCGGGCGGCCACATGCTCGATCAAGTGGGAGCGCTCGGCCATCTGTTCCACCACGATGGCCGTTACACGGCTATAATCGATGGTGTCCGTGAGCTTGTCCGTCCGCTCCGCACGGGCCATGTCGCCCTGAATAGCGACGTCCACACGGTAGTGCCCACCGATGCGCCCTTCCTCTGTGAGGCAGCCATGATAGGCGTACACCTTGATACCGTTGACCTCGATCATTCCCATGCCATACAGCGCCCAAGCCCGGCCTTCAGCCGGACGATCACTTCATCTTTGCCCAACAAGGTGCTCACGTCGAACATGCCCGGGCCTTGCATGCGACCGGCCATGAACAACCGATAGAGCGGCATGATCTGGCCGATCTTCTTCCCGTGCTCGTTCAGCACCTCATTGAAAACCTGTTCAAGGGTGTCGGGTCGGACCGATGACATCTCGGAAATTCTTGCAATGAATGCGTTCAAGGTGTCGGCGGCCTCCGGTTTCCAGCGTTTTTTCAGTTCGGCCAAGCCTTCCTCATTGTCCTCCAGGGGCGATCCCGACGTAAAGAGATAGGTGCCTTCCAACAGGTCTTCCGGAAAGGTTGCGCGCTCCTTCAGCAAGGCTACTGCGGCCGTGGCCTTCTCGGTGGTGGTGGTGATCCCCAAACCTTCAAGACCCTTGAGTAACTGTTCGCCCAGTTCGGCGTCCGGTCGCATGCGCAGGTATTGCTGATTGAACCATTTGGTCTTTTCCGGGTCGAATTTCGCACCGCCCTTGTGTACGCGTTCCAGGTCGAAGAGCTTCGTGAGTTCTTCCATGCTCATGATCTCCTGGTCGGTGCCTGGGTTCCAGCCCAACAGGGCCAGCATGTTCACGAAGGCTTCCGGGTAATATCCGCGCTCGCGATAGCCGCTACTGCGTTCGCCGCTGACGGGGTCCTGCCAGTCGAGCGGGAAGACCGGGAAGCCGAGCCGGTCGCCGTCGCGCTTGCTCAGCTTACCGTTGCCGTCGGGCTTCAAGATCAATGGGAGGTGGGCAAACGCCGGGCGCTCCCAGCCGAAGGCCTCGTACATGAGCACATGCAGCGGGGCGCTCGGCAGCCACTCCTCCCCGCGGATCACATGGGTGATCCGCATCAAGTGATCGTCCACGATGTTGGCCAAGTGGTACGTGGGCATGCCGTCGCTCTTGTACAGCACTTTGTCGTCGATGTTGGAGCTGTGTACCGTGACCCAACCCCGGATGACGTCCTCGAAGCGGACCTCAGCATTGCGCGGCACCTTCAAACGGATCACATGTTCATCGCCCCGCGCCAGCCTTTCCTGCGTCTCCGTCGCGCTCAGGGTGAGGCTGTTCTTCATGTGTTCGCGCGTAACGGCATTGTAGGCCGGTGCAGCGACACCTGCGGCCTTCAGCCGCTCTCGCATGGCGTCCAGATCCTCGGTCGTGTCGAAAGCGTAATAGGCCTTGTCGTCCTGCACCAGTTTCTCCGCGTAATCCCGGTAGAGGTGCTTGCGGTCGCTTTGGCGGTAGGGGCCATCAGGGCCGCCATCCCATGGCCCTTCATCGGGCTTCATTCCGCACCAGGCCAGTGCTTCACGGATGTAATCCTCCGCTCCGGGAACGAACCGCGTCCGGTCCGTGTCTTCGATGCGCACTAGGAACTGGCCGCCGTGCTTGCGGGCGAACAGGTAGTTGTACAGGGCGGTACGTACACCGCCCATGTGCAACGGCCCTGTGGGGCTTGGGGCAAAACGAACTCTTACGGACATGCTATACGTGTATGCTGGCTCGTCGGGCAGGACGGACCAGCCGAACGGCCACTACGTTGACGTGAATGGTTGGGGAATGAGATCGTGTTCAGACCTGAACACCCTTCTCCACGATGCGCTTCCATTCCGGATGCTCGCGCAGGTGGGCCGTGACGAACGAGCACATCGGTACCAACTTCAAGTTGTTCTCCTCGATGAAAGTGAATACGCGCTCTACGATCTCCACGCCCACGCCCTTGCCGGCCAAGGACTTGGGTACTTTGGCGTGGGTCAAGAACATTTTGGTCCCGTTCAGTTCGTATTCCACCTTGGCCATCCGACCGTCCACCTCCATTTCAAATTGGCGGGAACTGGTATCGTTGATCAAGGGAATGGTGCTCAGGTCGATCATGGCGGTATTGTCTGGTCCCGGTTAACGGGCATGGCCCGCTGGGGAAAAGGCGCGCAAAGGTATGATATAGTGAAAAATGGGGAAAGCCTCGAGGTAGGACCTTTGGCGACGACGCCCCTGGGCAAGTTCTGCTGACCTTTGCCACCCATGGCCCCACACCCCGAAGGAAAGAAGAAGAACAAACGCTGGCGCCCGTTCCTCTTCGCGGGCATTGCCGTATTGCTGCTGCTGAGCATCGCGGCCTTCTTCCTGCCCTACTTGCTGAAACGCCACATCGAAAAGCACAGCTTGGAATGGATCGGTCGCACCGTCTCCATCGACAACATCATCCTCAACCCGTTCACATTCACCTTCGCGGTGAATGGCGTGCAATGCTCCGAGCGCGGGAGCGCCGAGCCGTTCGTTTCGTGGAAGAGCATCGCAGTGAAGAGCGATCTATGGAACGGGTTCCGGAACAAGGACTGGCGTTTCCGCCAGCTGCGTATCGAGGATCCCTACTTCCACATCACGCAAAACGCGGACCGCTTCAACTTCAGCGACCTGCTCGAAATGGGCGGAACGGATACCACGGCCTCCCCGGATACGACGCATGTGCGCTTCAGTATGGTGGACATCCGCATCACCGGCGGGCGCATCGTATACGATAGCGACGTGCTGAAGGCGCCCGTGGGCATCTCCGGGCTGCACATGCAATGCGATCTCATCTCCTCGGAAAGTGCGCGGATGGATTTCCTGCTCGGCCTCACGCTGGACGGTGGCGGCGCACTCGACGGCGGCTTCAAGATCGACACGGAGAGATCGCTTTATGCGGTGCATGCCACATTGAAGGACTTCGCACTGCCGCAACTGTTGCCTTATCTGCAGGATTTCATGCACACCACTGCGCTGAAGGGCGAACTGGACCTCGGTCTGGACCTCGAGGACAGCTGGGCCGACACCGCCGCACTGGCCGTAAGCGGTGATCTGGAACTGAACAACGTGGACCTCACAGACGGCGGAGGCACGCAGCTGATCGGCATAACGAGCGGGCGTGTTGTGTTGGACACGTTGAACGCGAAGACGCAGAGCTTCACGATCAGCCGTGTGCTGATCGATGGGCTTACCACACGCTTCCGGCAATGGGCCGATGGTTCCAACACGTGGACGAAAGTGCTGAAATTAGACAGCACCGCGATCGGTGACAGCGCAAACACTCACTTGGAAGCCGCGCCCAGCAATGTGTTCGTGATGCTCGCCGACTACATCCGCCTGCTGGGGCAGGAGTTCGTGGCGAACCAGTACACCGCCGACAGTATGTTGATGGTCAACAGTGCCGTGGAATTCGAGGACTTCACCCCGGAGAAGCCCTTCCGTTACAAGCTGGACCAGATCGACATCCGTAGCAGCCGGATCACCACTGCGACCGGCACAGCCGACTTCACGGCATCCGCAAGACTGAACGGGCGTGGAATGCTCACGAGCACCTTCAAGTTCGATCCGAAGAATTTCCGAAATGTGGACGCCTCGTTGGAAGTGGCGGATCTTTCGCTCCCGGACCTCGACGCCTACAGCCGTTGGTATGGCGCGTACCCCGTCCTGTCCGGAACGCTGGATTACACGGGCAGTACTACGATCAAGGACGGGAAGATCGACAGCAGGAACCATCTGCAGGCGGATAACTTGCGTTTCGCGAAAAAGACCGCCGTGCATGACACCGGCATCTTCGTCCTACCGCTGCGCCTTGCCGCATCGCTACTGCGCGATGTACATGGCAAGATCGATCTCGACGTGCCGGTGAAGGGCGACCTGAACGATCCGGAGTTCAAGCCATGGCCCATCATTTGGAAAGTGCTGAAGAACCTCGTGGTGAAGGCTGCGGCGGCGCCGGTAAAACTGGTTTCCGGGGCCTTCGGGGGAAGGGACGATGTGGACATGGAAGAAGTCCGTTTCCTGCCTTTGACCATCGAGATCGACAAGGACCAAAAGCGCTCCTTGGATGCCTTGGCCGCGCTGCTGAAAGAGAAGCCGGAACTGAATGTGGCCTTGGTGCCGCTGACCGACCTCAAGGATGAACAGGAGGAGTGGGGCGCAGCTCACGCGAAGATGGAATTCCTTGGACTGGCATCGCCCCTGAACAAAGCTGACAGCTCGCGCGTGTCGGACCTCGCCCTGCGCGATCCCGCTTTTGTCGTGTTCTTGGACACAAGAACGCCCGCCACAAAAGGAAAACCCGAACGCGAGCGCTGCGTTTCCGCAGTGGGCGCTGATGTCGCGACACGGGCCGTTGTTGCCGAGGAAGGCTTCCGCCAAGAAGCCGTAAAGACCTATTTGCATAAGGTCGGCACCGACCTGGAACGGATCGTTTTCCGGCCCGGCACTCCGGAAGAAACTTCCGGCTACATGGGCGCTCCCGGCTTTCGATTTATTGTGAACGTGAGTGATTGAGCATCGTCTTGCTACTCCTGAATGCGCCGGTATGGAACGTAACTTCGTCCTTCCGATAACAGCAGAAAGATCATGGCCACAGCAACATTGAAATACAAGACAGAGAACTACATCGCCGGGAAGCCCGGTGCCAACGGCCAAAAGCAAATGGACGTGCATTCACCGCTGGACGGCAGCGTGATCAGCACCGTGCCGCTCAGCACCGCCAAAGACCTTGATGTCGCCGTGAAAGCCGCCGAGGCCGCATTCCCCGCATGGAGCGCTATGCCGATCAAGGAGCGTTCACAGATCTTCTTCAAATACCGCGAGTTGCTGCTGAAGAACCGCGAAGAACTGGCCCGACTGGTGCACGAGGAAAACGGCAAGACGATGGACGAGTCCTACGCCGAAGTGGACAAGAGCGCAGAGCTGACCGAGTTCGCGTGCAGCCTGCCGCAGCTCGTGCAGGGCGAACTGCTGGAGGTGAGCAAAGGCGTGGAGTGCCGCATCGAGCGGAAGCCGCTCGGCGTGGTGGTGAGCATTTCGCCGTTCAACTTCCCCAACATGGTGCCGCACTGGACCATCCCCAACGCGCTGATGCTGGGCAATACCATGATCCTGAAGCCGAGCGAGCTGGTACCGATCAGCGGTGTGCGCATCGCGGAACTGCTGAAGGAGGCCGGCCTGCCCGATGGCGTCTTCAACGTCGTCAACGGTGATCGCGAGATCGTGGAGGCCATCTGTGACCATCCCGGTATCAAGGCCGTGAGCTTCGTGGGCAGCACCAAGGTGGCCAAGATCGTCTACGTCCGCGCCAGCGCCTCGTTGAAACGCGCGGTATGTCTCGGCGGAGCGAAGAACCACCTGATCGTATTACCGGACGCGCATGTGGAGATGACCGCCAGCAACGTGGTGGCCAGCATGAGCGGTTGCGCCGGACAGCGCTGTATGGCCGCCGCACAGATGGTCGGCGTCGGCGCTGTGGACCGCATCGTGGACCAGATGCTGGTGGAAGCGAAGAAGCTGATCCCGGGGAAGACCCTCGGACCGGTGATCAGCAAGGCAGCTTTTGAGCGCATTACGGGGTATATCGCCGAGGCTGAAAAGGCCGGTGCGAAGATCCTTCTCGATGGCCGCGATCCGACAGTGGAAGGTGGCGCCAAGGACGGCTACTACCTCGGCCCTACCATCATCGACCACGTGACGCTCGACATGCGCATTGCGAAGGAAGAGGTCTTCGGCCCGGTGATCACCATCATCCGCACGAAAGACCTTGATGCGGCGATCGCCATCGAGAACGCGAATCCGTATGGCAACGCGGCGGCGGTCTTCACGCAAAGTGGAGGGCAAGCGCGGCAAGTGATGGAACGCGCCAGCGCCGGCATGATCGGTGTGAACATCGGCGTGCCCGTGCCCCGCGAGCCGTTCAGCTTCGGCGGCTGGAACGACAGCAAGTTCGGCACCTGCGACATCACCGGGAAGAGCAGCATCGAGTTCTGGACACAGCTGAAGAAGACCACCACGAAGTGGAATCCGGAAGGGAAGGTGAACTGGATGAGCTGATGCGTACTTGGTTATACCTCTGTCTGACGGCACTGGTTTGTTGCGGTGAACCGAACCAGACTGAGGACGGGCCACAACGAGCACTACGTTCAGGATTTGTGATCGACACCCTATTGTTAGGGCATCCGGTGCATATCTCCATGGATATGCCTGCATTACGCCGGGACACAATGAATCAGCTTCGGATCATGATCGATGGAATAGCTATGAGTGACTGGGCGGTATTCACCATTACACGGCAAGCAACGATCAAGATGGATACGGTCACGAAATTCTTTCAAGTGACTCCGACGAGTTCAACTGACGGCGTCATGATCCATTTTAGACTGCCAGAGGCCAATGAGTATGGTGGTGACAATCCTTCCGTATTTGTGCCAGTTGAATGATCCGATGCAGATGAAGGCAACGAAGTTGGATCCGGACTGGTTGAATTTGCACAAGAGCGCCTCAATTAGGCCAGTCGCAACCGACCACCCGGCTGTCTATCTTTGAGCAAAGACAAGAAGCATGCGCAACATTCAATTCACCGCCCATATCGAGCAGGACCCAGAAAGTGGCTTGTACATCGGCATTGTACCGAGCATCCAGGGGGCACATACGCAGGCAAAAAGCCTTGACGAACTTCAGGCAAACCTGAAGGAGGTGGTCGAGCTTTGCCTGGAAGAAATGAGCGACGACGACATCAAGGCACTTCCTGCGTTCGTTGGTCTGCAATCCTTCTCAATAGCGGTATGAGCAAATTGCCGATCGTGGATGCAAGGACATTTGAACGCATCCTGCTCAGATGGGGCTTCCAGGTCGTGCGACAGAAAGGGAGTCATGTTTTCTACCGACATCCTGATGGGCGCTACACTACACTTCCTCATCATAAGGGCCAGGACATCAGCAGGCCGTTGATCCGGAAGATCCTGAATGAAATACAAGCGATACCGGACGAGTTCGTTCGCGCTGCGACCCAAGATTGAAACAACCTGATGAGCACCCAGACCAAGACCAATCCCGCCGATATCCTCAAGGAGAACCTCGAGCACACCATCTTCTCGTGGAACAAACAAAGTGGCCTGAACCCGCTCAATATCGAGCGCGCCAAAGGCATCTACCTGCAAACCCGCGATGGCCGGAAGATCATCGACTTCAGCTCGCAGCTGATGAACGTGAACATCGGTCATGGGCACCCGAAAGTGGCGGAGGCCGTGGCCAAGCAGATGGCCGAGGTGAGCTACGTCTACCCTGGCATGATCACCGAGGCGCGCGGCAAGCTGGGCAAGACGCTCAGTGAGATCACTCCGGGCACGCTCAACCGCACTTTCTTCACCAACGGTGGCGCGGATGCGATCGAGAACGCGATCAAGCTCGCCCGTTTGTACACCGGCAGGCATAAGATCATCACGCTCTATCGCAGTTACCACGGTGCCACTTACGGCGCGCTTTCCGCAGGCGGTGACCCGCGCGGCTTGCCCTATGACAGCCAAGGCGTGCCGAACATCATCCATGTGGAGAACCCGTATTTCTACCGCTGCCCATGGAACAGTAAGACGCCGGAGGAATGCACCGAGCGCGCGCTGGCGAACATGGAGCGTGTGGTGAAGTTCGAAGGACCGGAACACATCGCTGCGATCCTGATGGAGGGCGAAAGCGGCTCCAGCGGCTGTATCAAATATCCTCCCGGCTACTGGAAAGGCGTGAAGGCCATCGCGGACAAATATGGCATCCTCACCATCTGCGACGAGGTGATGAGCGGCTTCGGGCGCACCGGAAAATGGTTCGGTATCGACCACCACGGCGTGGTGCCGGACATCCTGTGCATGGCGAAGGGCCTTACCAGCGGCTACATCCCGTTGGGCGGCATCATCGTGCGCGAGGAGATCGTGAAGCATTTTGCGGACAAGCCGCTGCCTATCGGCCTGACGTACAGTGCACACGCCGTGGCCTGCGCGGCCGCCAACGCCGTGATCGATGTCTACAAGGATGAGAACCTGATCGACAACGCTGCGCGCATGGGCCAATACATGGAGAAGCGCGTGGCTGAGCTGACGCAAAAACACCCGAGCATCGGCGACTTCCGCAACACCGGACTGTTGGGCTGTATCGAACTGGTGAAGAACCGCGGGACCAAGGAGCCGATGGCTCCCTGGAACGCAGGGCCCAACGACATGGCCGTGATGAACAAGGTGGCCGCCAAGGTCGCGGAGCTGGGCATGTTCACTTTCGTCCGTTGGAACTGGATCTTCATCGCTCCGCCACTGATCATTGATGAAGCGGGGATCGACGAGGGTCTGGAGATCATCTCGAAAGCGATCAAGATCGCGGATGAAGCTTGTGTTTGACGCGCACTGACTTCAGCCAACGAAAAAGGCCTCTTCGCGCCAACATTCGGCAGAACTCTCCCGGACCAGATCCACCCCACAGGATGCAGTCTACACATGTCCGTGTGGAAGAGGTGCGTGGCCCAAAAGCGCTTCATCGCTACATCCATCTTCCAGAACGTCTTCCGGGGCAGCGCCCCAATTATGTCCCGCCGATCTGGGCCGATGAGCGGGCGTTCCACGATCCGCGGAAGAACAACGCTCTGGCCGGTTGTGAGGTGGTGCGATTTCTCGCCTGGCGCGGTGATCGGTGTGTGGGCCGGATCATGGGCATCGTGCATAGCGAGCACAACCAACAGCAGGGGGAGCGCACGGCTCGATTCTACCAGCTGGACGTGATCGATGACCGTGCGGTGAGCGCCGCGCTGATCAGTGCGGTGGAACACTGGGCGCGCAGCTTGGGCATGGACCGCATCATCGGCCCTTTTGGCCTCAGCGACAAGGATCCCCAAGGGGCGCAGGTGGAAGGCTTCGAGCACATACCGGTACTGGCCACGCCCTCGAATCCTTCATTCCTTCCCGCCCTCATTGAAAGTGCGGGTTACGCGAAGGTCGCTGATGCAGTGGCCTACAGAACGGAGATCACGCCCCAGCTTCCTGCGGTCTACCAGCGTATTGTGGACCGGTTGGCCGGCAGTTCGGAGTTCCGCGTCCTGTCCTTCACTTCCAGAAAGGACCTGAAGCCGTGGATAATACCCGTATTCAGCTTGGTGAACGCCAGCTACAAGGACCTGCTGGGCTTTGTACCCATGACCGGACCGGAGATGAAGAAGCTGGCGGCGCAGTACATGCCGGTGCTGGACCCCGAGCTGGTGAAGGTGGTGGTGGACAAAAGCAATGAACCGGTGGCCTTCGTGGTGGCCATGCCGGATATGAGCGAGGGTATCCGCCATGCCCATGGGCGGATGTTCCCGTTCGGTTTCATTCATGTGTTCCGGGCTATGCGGCGGTCGCGTCAACTGGACCTTTTCCTTGGCGCCGTGCGCACGGACCTGCAAGGGCGCGGCCTTACCTGCCTGTTGGCGAACGAGCTGCTGACCAAGGCCTACGAGCGCGGATTCACCCATATGGACAGCCACCTTGTGCAGGAAACGAACCATCGCATGCGTGCAGAACTGGAACGGCTGGGGGGTACGATCTGGAAGCGCTATCGCATCTATGGCAAGGACCTGTGAGGCCCTGAACGAAAAAGGCCCCAGCGCTATGCTGAGGCCCCTCGCTCCCCGGGTTGGACTTGCCCCGAAATATATCGGGGCAACGCCCCCCTTACTATGGACCACTAAACCTACCGACTTGGTACTCTCGGTAGTTCTCCTCCTCGATGATCCGTTTGATCGTCGCCCTGCTTTTCTGTGACTTGACCCACTTTTCGATCCGCCGCGCGTGAGAGCGGTCGTCACAACGTACTGAGACCTGTAAGACCCAATCTTCTGCAATGGCTGTGGCAGAACCTTTTTAAAGGTGCTGGTTGTGTTGCCCCGGTCGCTCCACAGGGTCCACACTTTCGCCAACGTAGTAGCGATCGGCCTCAGCGCTGTACAGGATTTAGAGGTAGTGGGGGCATTACGCTAAAAAGGCCCCAGCGCTATGCTGAGGCCCCTCGCTCCCCGGGTTGGACTTGAACCAACGACCCCCTGATTAACAGTCAGGTGCTCTAACCAGCTGAGCTACCAGGGAAGAAACCCCTTTCGAAAAAGGGAGCGCAAAAGTAGGAAGAGTAGGTGATCCCACAAGTTCCCGCGCTTTCTTCACCTTTGCGGCCCCAAAACATCCTCACGAACATGAAGCTCGTCACCGTTGGAACCGTCGCTTTCGACAACATTGAAACCCCGTTCGGCAGGGCCGACAAAGTGGTCGGCGGCGCCGCCACGTATATCTCGTTGGCCGCTTCGTTCTTCTTGAAGGACCAGGGCATCGTGAGCGTGGTGGGCGAGGATTTCCCCGTGGAGATGATGGAGAAAATGCGCGCACGAGGCATCGATCAGGCCGGGCTGGAAGTGCTGAAAGGCAAGGAGAGCTTCTTCTGGAGCGGCAAGTACCACTACGACATGAACACGCGCGATACGTTGGAGACGCGCCTCAACGTGTTACTGGACCTGGACCCGGAATTGAACGATGCGTACAAGGCCACCGAATACTTGATGCTCGGCAACCTGGACCCCAAAGTGCAGGCGAAGGTGCTGGACCAGGTGGATGCACCCGCGCTTGTGGTGATGGATACGATGAACTTCTGGATGGACAGCGCGATGGACCAGCTCAAGGAGGTCATCAAGCGGGTGGATATCCTCACCATCAACGATTCCGAGGCCCGGCAGTTGAGCGGCGAGCACAGCCTGGTGAAGGCCGCCAAGGTGATCATGGGCATGGGCCCGAAACACCTCGTAGTGAAGAAGGGCGAACACGGAGCGTTGCTCTTCAATAAGAACAATGTCTTCTTCGCACCGGCATTGCCGCTCGATGAGGTCGTTGACCCGACCGGTGCGGGGGACACCTTCGCTGGCGGCTTCATCGGCTACCTCGCCCGCAGCGGCGACCACAGCTTCAACAACATGAAGCGCGCCATCATCGTGGGCTCGGCCATGGCGTCCTTCTGCTGCGAGAAATTCGGCGTGGAGCGCCTGCTGGAACTCACCCAGGAAGAGATCGACCTGCGCATTCAGCAGTTCGTGGACCTCGTGGATTTCGACATTAAGCTCGTGGAAGGCTAAGGCCGGGGCCCAGACCGGGAAAAGGTCCTCCATCAGGGTACTGGAAGGGGAACGGCACCCCCCCGGTATCCCCATATTTGGGTATTGTGCGTGATAGCGGGTTTGATTATCCTTGTAGTGGCCGAACACATGGCCTCAACCCCCCCCGACCATGAGAACTTTTACCCCGTTGTTCCCTCCTCCCATCGAGCGTTTCCGCGCCACGGTCGCGGCCTTGCTCTTGGCCATCGCGCTCATTTGGGCGGGTTCGCTCAAGGCGGCACAGGTGGGTGAAAGCACCGCCCGCGACGTTGCGGTCCATGTTCTTCGTGAGCGCAGCGCCTCGTTCTTGGCCACGCGAAGCTCCGATCTGCAACTGGTGTACACGAAGACCGGTAGTGCTTCCGGGCAGTCCGCTGCTCCGGTCTACTTCCGTGTGTTCAACGCCGAAGGCCAGGGCTTCGTGATCGTGTCCGGTGATGATCTGGTGATGCCGGTGCTCGGTTATTCCACGGAGCGGGCTTTCCCATCGGGCAGCTTGGCGCAGAACGTGGCGAAGTGGCTCGAGGGCTATGCCGGGGAGATCCAAGCGGCGATCGAGGCGGAAGGCCCTGCGGTACAAGCGGTTGCCGTGGCGTGGCAGGAGGCCATCAGCGGTGTGCATGCCGACCGTGACACCGAAGGCGTGAACCCATTGGTACAGACGATGTGGGACCAGTCGCCCAACGTGAACGCGATGTGCCCCGGCGGGTCCGTGACCGGATGCGTGGCTACCGCGATGGCGCAGGTGATGAAGTACCATAACCACCCTGCACAGGGAGCTGGCCTTCATTCCTACAACGAGCCGCACTACGGCACGCTTTCGGCAAACTTCGGGGCCACCACCTATAACTGGACCGCCATGCCCAACACGGTGAGCGGCCCTAACAACGCCGTGGCCACCTTGATGTACCACTGCGGCGTGGGCGTGGACATGAATTACACCCCACAGGTGAGCGGTGCCTGGGTGATCAGCAGCCACAGCCCCGGTACTGAGAATAATGCGGAATTCGCCCTGAGGACCTACTTCGGCTATGACCAGGGCATGCAGGGCATTGCACGCGACAATTACAGCGAGCAGCAGTGGACCAACCTGCTCAAGACCGAGCTGGACGCGAGCCGACCGATCATCTACGACGGCTTTGGTTCAGGCGGTGGGCACTGCTTCGTCTGTGATGGCTACGATGACAGCAATTACTTCCACTTCAACTGGGGATGGGGCGGACAGGTGAACGGCTATTTCACCGTAGGCGCCCTCAACCCGGGGTCCACCGGGACCGGTGGCGGCGATGGCGGCTATAACAGCGGCCAGGAAGCGATCATCGGCATCAAGCCCGCGACAGGCGGCGGCGGTGGAGGAGGGACCGGCCAGTTGAGCACGTTGGCACTGTATAACTACGTGAGCCCGACCTCTTCCACACTGTACTATGGCCAAGGCTTTACCGTCTCCACCAACATCGTGAACAATGGCACCTCCGCGTTCAGTGGTGATTATGCCGCCGCGGTGTTCGACGCGTCGAGCAACTTCTATGGCTTCGTTCAGGAGCTCGATGGCAACAACCTGCCGGCCGGTTACGCCTACAACAACGACATCCAGTTCACCACCACCGGTCTGTTCAGCATGCTGCCGGGCGACTATGTGATCGCGATCCTCTACCGGCCCACCGGCGGTGAATGGGTGCTCGTGGCGGACAATGGCGGCTATACCAACCTGACCCCGGTGAGCGTGATCAACCCGAATGACATCGAGATCGCAAACGCCATCACCGTAACGCCCGGCACCTCATTGACGCAAGGAGGGCAGATCTCGGTGAACCTGAACGTGGAGAACGACGGGGCGGCCACCTTCGTCGGCCAATACGGTGTGGCCCTCTACAACTTGGACGGATCCTGGGCGCAGGATGTCGGCGTGCTGAACGAGACGAACGGGCTGCCGAGCGGATACTCCTATCTTGCCCCGTACCTCACCTTCGGACCCGTGAGCGTCACGGTACCGCCCGGTACCTATTTGTTGGCGGCGCAGCACAATCCGAACAATTCGGGATGGCAGCTCACGGGTTCCAGCTATTTCGCCAATCCCGTCTTTGTAACCGTTACCGCTGCCCCCATCCAAGGCGACCCGTACGAGGTGAACAACAATGCCGGTCAGGCTTATTCCCTGCCGGTGAATTTCTCCGGTAACAGCGCCACGGTGAGCACCCCGGGATCCAACCTGCACAACGAGACCGATCAGGACTTCTACAAGGTGGTGCTGCCAGGGGGCAACAACTATGCGATCACGGCACGCATCCACGACTCTTGGAACAGCGGCAATGGGAACAGCTACTCGCTGGACGGTGTCTGGGCCTGGTCCGCGGACGGCAACTCCTGGTCCTCGGCGTATGACGACGTGATGCCCGGGAACATCGTGGTGTATGGTGGTGGCACGGTCTGGTTCCAGGTGGCCCCATACTTCGCAGGAGGAATGGGCACATATCTGCTGGACCTCCATATTCTGCGCGGTGCCAACGTGGGCATTGATGAAGATCCGGCCCTTGGGGCGATCGCAGTGCACCCCAACCCGGCAAAGGATAAGCTCACCATCGACCTAAGCGGCTTCCCGGGAACACTGGAGAGCGTGCAACTGGTCGACATGCAAGGAAGGACAGTGTTGGACAAGGGGACGTTCACTGGCCTACGTGATCAGGCCATCGTGGATGTGTCCGCCGTGCCCGAAGGTGCCTACCTCCTACGCATGGGCACCGATAAGGGCGTGCGCAACGAACGTTTGATCATCGCCCGATGAATCGACCATTGATCACACTCGTGGTATTGCTTTCCGCTGGTTGCTGCGGAAAGAAGGATGCTGCCCAAACAACGGCCGCCACCGGTCCGGTCGCCGGTGCAGGCCAACTTTCCCAGGCCTCCGCGACGGGGGTGGCCGCCACCGCCCACGTGCTCGTGTACCGCACCAAGTCGGATCTCCATGATCAGGTCCCGATCATGCTCTCCGCGGACCGAAAGACCATCCTCTCCTATCCCCACCCCAAGGACCTGCGGACCAGCGATGGCTTGTCCGTACCCGTGAAGTTGGAAAATGGTTGGCTGTTGGACCGAAGGGGTATCGGAATGAACGTGGCCTTCCTGAGGATGACCTATGCGGAGTACGCCGCTTTGGAGAACGCACCATCATTGGCCGAACTGGATGCGGCCATCACGGACCGCGACCCGTTGACGGACCTCTGCGATTGTGGACCTCGTGCGGCTTTTACAGATCCGGCGGCGCAGATCGGCAACCTCATCCGGCATGATTCGCTGTACGTCCGCTGCAAGCGCCTGAAGTGAACCCTGTAATGAAAATCCCCCTTCCCGACCACGTGGTCGGGAAGGGGGATTTCTTCTTGTTGAAGCGCTATGCTTAGCTGCCCAAGTAGTTGAACTCGCGTACGCCGCTGTCATTGAAGGGGCCGGGCACCAACGTCCCGTTGCCGTCCACCAGCTCCAAGCGAACGGTGTGCTTGCCCAGTTCGAGGCCCTCGATGAAGTAGGCGTCCCACTTGTTGATCGTCCATACCTTCCCGTCGATGGTAGCGCGTACGCTGTAACCCTTGTCTGTGAGGTCGGTGTTCAGCAAGTAGAAGTCCAGCAGCATTTTGTCGCCGTCCAACTGCTTGTAATCGCCCTTAGGTCGGCTGTAGAAGAGGGTGGGGTCTTTGGTGACATCGCCGGCGATCAACGAGTCCTTTCCCGGCATGGTGAACTCCTTCACCACCACGGCCTTGTTGTTCTTCAGGCTTTCGTGATAGCTGCGGCTTAGGAAGCAGAGGGCCACGTTCCGGCCGGGGTTCGCCTTCTCTGTGAAGTCCGAATTGTATTCGGCCTTGTAGGGTGCGTTGTTGAGGATGAAGTGGATGTGCTGCCCATCCTTGCTGTTGGCACAGCCGCGCGTTCCGGCGTCGGGTGTCTGGGCCTTCAGCTCGAATCCGTTCACCGTGAACTTGTACTCCGCATCCATTTTCTTGTTGTTCGGGATGAGCGTGTCCAATTTCAGGTCCGCGTCCGGGAACTGGGTCGCCGGAGGAGCGGCTACGAGTTTTATAGTGGCATCTGAGGGAGCCACTACGTCGGGCCGCTCAGTAGGCACAGCAGCCGTAGTATCCATAGGTGGCGGTGGCGGTGGTGTATCCTGGGGAGGGTTGCCGCAGGCGGCCAGCAGCAGAAGGGTGAGCAAGGGCAAGGTCTGTTTCTTCATTGTCTTCTTCGGGGTTTTCATTCAAAGCTGAGCAGGATCTGTCCCTTTTCCACGGCGGTGCGCTCCACGGCGTGTATCTTTTTGACGACGGCATCCCCGGCGCTCTTGATCACGTTCTCCATCTTCATGGCCTCCAGCACCAGCAAGGGGTCGTTCTTCTTCACCGTATCGCCCTCTTTCACCAGCATCTTCAGCACTAAGCCGGGCATGGGGGCTTTCAATTCGCGCACCATCGCACGCGCGCTCCGGTCGATGCCCAGTAGTTGCATCAGCCGGGACCGGTCATCTTCCAAGCGTACCGTATGGCAATGGGCGCCGATGCGCATCCGCACCGTGCCGGTGTCCTGGTCCTGCTTCAACACCAATACGCTGTGCGAACGCCCCTTGTACACCACGCTGAACATACCGGGACCGGTCTGGGTAAGGTCCGGGGCCTGCTCGCCGGTAAGTGTCCAAGGTGCACTTGGTGTGGCTCGCTCAAGCTCCAATGGCTTGGCGACTGAATTGACCGTGGCGTAGCGTTTTGCACACATGAACTTAGCTTGAACAATTCCGGGCGGACAAGGTTCATTCCATGTCCGATCACGGGGCGAATATATCCTTGCCTGTTCCCTCTGACCGCTCGAATGCCTCATCAGCTGGCAGTCCGTGCTGCTCACGTGCAGCTACCGCCAAGCGGTCGCACAGCTCGTTCAGCGGATGCCCTGCATGGCCTTTGATCCACTGGAACCGCACCTTGTTCTTGGGGTACACCTTGAGAAACCGCTTCCACAGGTCCGGGTTTTTCTTTTTCGCGAACCCCTTCTTCTCCCAGCCGAACACCCAGCCCTTCTCCACGGAATCCACCACGTATTTGCTATCGCTCACAATGGTGACCTCATGCCCTTCGCCCTTCAGGGCCTCCAAGGCCGCGATCACCGCGAGCAGCTCCATGCGGTTGTTGGTGGTGCGCCGGAATCCGCCCCAAAGTTCTTTGCGATGGTTGCCAGCCTCCAGCACAGCGCCGAAACCGCCGGGACCGGGGTTGCCGCTGGCCGCGCCGTCGGTATGGATGATGATCTTCATGCTAGGTTAACCGATAGGCTCGCAACGGGCGCAACGGAATGCAGGGGGTTTGCCGCAACGTTCGCGACGAGCGAGACGGAATGCAAAGGTTTACCGCAACGCTCGCAACGCTCGCAACGGAATGCAAAGGTTTACCGCAACGCTCGCAAAGGACGCAACGGTTTACCGCAACGGAATGCAAGAGTGTGGACGGCGACGAAATGCGAGGCAAAACTATTCGGGCATCCCGTTCGCCCAGCGTTCGATCCCGTTCTTCATCAGCTTGACGTTGAAGTTCATCAGCAGGCCCAGCTTATTGCCCGTGAGTTTCAGATAGGCCATCAGTTGTGCCTGGTGGATCGGCAGGGTCGTCTCGACAGTCTTGGCTTCGATGATCAACTTGTCCTCAAGCCATAGGTCCAAGCGGTAGCCCGCGCCCATGTTCGCCCCTTTGTACACTAGCGGAACGGAATGTTCCAGCTTTGTCGCAATACCCATTTCAAGCAACTCGTGGTGCATACATTTCACATACGCATGCTCCAGCAAACCGGGACCTACCTCCCTATGCACGCGGAACGCAGCCTCTACCGCAACCTCGGCCAGTTCATTCTCCGTCATCTCGTTAATGGTTCGATCGGGTTGCGTCAGCAACGGTTCAATTCAAGCCTTTTCACGTTGCGTTCGTTGCGTGCGTTGCGGTTCAAAAAAGCAGCGGTTCAACCCGGGAAGAGGTACGTGATGTTCCCCGCGAAAAGCTTTACGCTGATGGCCAGGAGGATCACGCCGAAGGCCTTGCGCAGGACAATGAGGCCTACGCGCCCGAGCATGCGCTCGATGCGATTGGTGAGCAGCAGCACGGTCACCACCACGACCATGTTCAGGATGATCGCCACCAGGATCTCCGGGCGGGTGAATTCCGCGCGCAGTGAAAGCACGGTGGTGATGGTCCCTGAACCGGCGATCACCGGAAAGGCCAAAGGAACGATGCTGTAGACCTTGGGGTCTTCGCTCAATCCCGGGGCTGAGGTGTCCTCCTTGAACAGGCGGATGCCCAAGGTCATTTCCAGCGCGATGAAGAACAACACCAGGGAGCCGGCCACGGCGAACGAGTTCACGTCGATGCCGAGGAAGGACAGGATGGTCTCCCCCAGATAGAGGAACACGATCATAATGCTGCCGCTGACGATGGTGGCCCGCGCCGGGTAGATCTTACCCGCCTTCTCCCGCACCTGCAGGATCACCGGGATGCCGCCGATGATGTCGATCACCGCGAAGAGCACGAGGAACGCTTTGAGCACGTGGGTTATTTCCATGGGGCGAAGTTCGGGGGGAAGGTCTGGATGCAGACCCACAAGTCCTTGGAATTATTCCACCGTCTTGTCGCGGATGCTGTTCACAATACCCTCCACCACCGCAGGATAATGCGCATGTTCCATAGCATGGATCCGTGCGGCAAGTGCATCAGCATCATCTTCTGGAAGCACCGGACAGGCAGCTTGAAAGAGCACTTGGCCCTCATCGTACCTTTCATTCACCAAGTGGATGGTGATGCCGCTCTCTTTCTCTCCGGCGGCCAGCACGGCCTTATGGACATGCTCTCCGAACATGCCCTTGCCGCCGTACTTCGGAAGCAACGCGGGATGGATGTTGGTGATCCGGTCCGGGAAGGCGAGGACCATTTCGACCGGGATCAAGCGCATAAAACCGGCCAGTACGACCAGGTCGATGCGATAGGCTTCCAGTTCGTGCAGCAACGTGCCGTCCTTCAAAGCCGCGCCGTTAAAGAGGTAACACGGCACGCCCATGTCCCAAGCGCGCTGCGCCACGCCCGCACGGGGCTTGTCACTACAGATCAAGACCACTTCCGCAGTTGCGTGGCCTTGGAAGTGCCCCATCAGCTGTTGCGCGTTGGTTCCGGAACCGGATGCGAGGATGGCGATGCGTACCATGGCGCGAAGTTGCGACCTTCGGCTTCAAGATGAAGAACAATATTGATCAGATCCCTTTAGAATTCAAACGACGTGATGTCGGCGAAATGCTGTTGCGCGCCAAGGCCTTCCATGCCGAAATGGACCGACGGCGCACCGTGCGCCAATTCAGCCCGGACCCTGTGCCTTATGCGGTGTTGGAGGAGGTGGTCCGCGCCGCCAGTTCGGCACCCAGCGGCGCGCACAAGCAACCGTGGACCTTCTGTGTGGTGGGCGATCCCGGAAAAAAGAAGCAGATCCGCGAGGCCGCGGAAGAGGAAGAGCGCATCAATTATGACGGGCGCATGAGCGAGGAATGGCTCCGCGACCTGGCCGTGTTCGGTACCGACTGGAAGAAGCCGTTTTTGGAGACGGCGCCTTGGTTGGTTGTGGTCTTCAAGCGCGTCTTCGAGGTGGAGGAGGGTGGCCATAAACACCCCAATTACTACGTGAGCGAGAGCGTGGGCATCGCCACGGGCCTGCTGCTGGCCGCCGCGCACCACGCCGGCCTGGCCACGCTCACCCATACCCCCAGCCCCATGAATTTTTTATCGACACTCTTGGGCCGCCCGGCCAACGAACGACCTTTCCTCTTGATCCCCATGGGATTTCCGGCCGAGGGGTGCCGGGTACCCGCCCTTTCCCGCAAGCCTTTGAATGAGGTCCTGGTGCCATTCAAATAGCCGTTTCGTCGCAGGTGTCGAAAATATCTTTCCTTTGCACCCTGTTCAACCAACAACAAACGGATATGTCCGATATCAAGTCAAGGGTCATCGCCATCATCGTGGATAAGCTCGGGGTAGACCAGGGCGAGGTCACACCCGAGGCGAGCTTCACCAACGACCTTGGCGCCGACAGCTTGGATACTGTCGAGCTCATCATGGAGTTCGAGAAGGAATTCAACATCGCCATCCCTGACGATCAGGCCGAGAAGATCCAAACCGTAGGCCAAGCTGTGGACTACGTGGAGAAGAACGCGAAGTAACCTTGACGGATGCAGCTCAGACGAGTGGTTGTCACCGGTCTGGGCGCCCTCACCCCGCTCGGAAATACGCTCCAGGCGTATTGGGACGCGCTGGTGAAGGGCACGAGCGGAGCTGCGCCCATCACGAATTTCGATGCGTCCAAGTTCAAGACGCAGTTCGCCTGCGAGGTCAAAGGCTTTGACCCCACGGAGTTCATGGACCGGAAGGAGGCCCGTAAGATGGACCCCTTCTCCCAGTTCGCCGTGGCCGCCAGCGACGAGGCCATGAAGGACAGCGGGCTGGTGCTGGGGACCGATCAGGAGCGGGAGCGCATGGGCGTGATCCTCGGCTCCGGCATCGGTGGTCTGCTCACCTTCCAGGAGGAGTGCATCAACTTCGGTCGCGGCGACGGCACCCCGCGTTTCAACCCGTTCTTCATCCCGAAAATGATCGCCGACGGCTCCTCGGGCCTCATCAGCATACGCCATAGGTTGTGCGGCCCGAGCTATGTGACGGTGAGCGCCTGCGCCAGCGCCAACAACGCCCTGATCGACTCCTTCAACTACATCCGCCTAGGCACCGTGGACGCCATGGTCACCGGAGGTAGTGAGGCTTCGATCCACGAGGCGGGGGTGGGCGGCTTCAACGCCATGCACGCCATGAGCACCCGCAACGACGACCCCGCCACCGCCAGCCGGCCCTACGATAAGGACCGCGACGGCTTCGTGCTGGGCGAGGGAAGCGGCATTCTCATCCTCGAAGAGCTGGAGCACGCCAAGGCGCGCGGCGCAAAGATCTACTGCGAAGTGATGGGCGGCGGCATGAGCAGCGATGCCTACCACATCACCGCACCCCACCCGGAGGGCCTTGGCGCTTACCTCTGCATGAAGCACGCATTGCAGGACGCCGGTATGAAGCCGGGAGAGATCGATCACATCAATACCCACGGCACCAGCACGCCGATCGGCGACCCGCAGGAGGTGAAGGCTATCCAGCGCCTTTTTGGCGAGGACGCCTACCGCCTCAACATCAGCGCCACCAAGAGCATGACCGGCCACCTGCTCGGCGCTGCCGGGGCAGTGGAGGCCATCGCGAGCATTATGGCGGTGCATACGGACCTGGTGCCGCCCACGATCAATCATTTCACGGACGACCCCGAGATCGACCCCAAGTTGAACTTCACGTTCAATAAGGCGCAGAAGCGCACGGTCAACGCCGCCATGAGCAACACCTTCGGGTTTGGCGGGCACAACACTTCGGTGATCTTCCGCAAGTACAGCTAACGCTTTTGTTCGCCGCACTCTTCAGCCGAGCCGCCTCCCCCGAGGAGCGCCGTATCCGCGCCTGGTGCCGAAAGACATTGGGCGTTACGCCAAAGAACCTGCCCCTCTACCGGCAGGCCCTACGCCATCGCAGCGCCGTGCCCGAGGACCGGCCCGACGTGCCGGACAACGAGCGCTTGGAATTCCTCGGCGATACTGTTTTAGACACCATCGTAGGGCAGTACCTTTTTCGCTCATATCCCGATAAGGGCGAAGGGTTCCTTACCCGCATGCGCAGCAAGCTGGTGAGCCGGCATCAGCTCAGCATCCTTGCCAAAAAGGTGGAGATCGAACGGGTGATGGAGGTGAAGATCGGCAGCGGCAGGGACACCTCCGTGCCGGGCAACGCCATGGAGGCCTTGATCGGTGCGCTATACTTGGACAAGGGCTTTGAGCGCACGAAAACCACGGTGATCAATTTGATCACCGCCCATTTCGACCTGAAGACGGTGGAGTTAGAGGATCGTGATAGCAAGAGCCGCTTGCTGGAATGGGGCCAGAAGAAGCGCAAGAAGGTGGAATTCGTCCTCACGGAGGAGCATGAACGGGGCGGCAGAGGCAAGCAGTTCACTGCGGAGGTGCATGTGGATGGCAAGGCTTGTGGCTCCGGAAAGGGGCACAGTAAGAAGAAAGCTGAGCAGGAGGCCGCTCGGGACGCATCACGGAAATTGAGGCTGCGCCCCACGGGGAGCGGCGGCGATGATGAAGAACGGGATGCCCGCACCACCCGGCGGACCTCCCGCAAATTTTCCGGGGAAAGAAGGGGAGGCCGGAGAGGCGGTGGTGGCCGTAACGGGCGAACGCCAGAACAGAGCAGTGAAAGCGGGCACGAATAGGATATTGCCCGGAAGCTGTCAGCCTCCGCCATCCTCTCAGGCGATGATGTGGAAGGGGCCTCACACCGCTCTACCTTTGCGTGTTCTTCCCATGACATGGCCAAATTGAAGCTCGATAGCGACCCGGACCCCGATGTCTTCCTCATCGCGATCAGCAGCCATGTGAACGACTACAGGCTCTGTTGGTCGTTGAACAACAGCCTTGGCATCGATCTAGGCCGGCGGAAGAAGGACATCGAGGAAGAAGGGCCGGAACATCCCGCCTACTTTTCTGCCTTCGACCATACCGAGGAGGCCACCCAGGCCAACATCACGCTGATCAGCAACCATGCCCCCGAGGGTGTTCTGGTGCATGAACAACGACAAGCCGACTTTTTCCTCGTGGTGGACGGGGAAAGCACGCTCTCGCCCGCTCAAGCACTTGAGCGCGTGAGGCAAGCGGAATTCGTGCTCACGGCGTTCCACTTGGATATCAAAAGCCTCAAAGGCGCCTATAAGCTCTTGCAATGACCTCTGCACCGGATCCAAAGACCAAGATCGTGGCCACTCTCGGCCCTGCCAGCTCGAATCGTGAAGTGCTCCGGGAAATGTTGATCAACGGCCTGGATGTCTGCCGGCTGAACTTCAGCCATGGCAGCTATGAATTCTACGAGGAGGTGATCGCCACCATCCGCTCGCTGAATGAGGAGCTGGGGCTTACGACAGCGATCCTTGCGGACCTACAGGGACCCAAGTTGCGCGTGGGCGAGATGGCGGACGGCCCCATCGAACTAAAGGAAGGCGAGGAGCTGGTGATCACCACTGAGCCTGTGAAAGGCGTACCCGGCCTGGTCAGCACCAGCTACGCGCAGTTCCCGCAGGACATCAAGGTGGGCGAAATGGTGCTGCTGGACGACGGCAAATTGCGCCTACAGGTCAAGCACACCGACGGCAAGAAGAAGGTGATCACCACGGTGATCTACGGCGGGATGCTCAGCAGTAACAAAGGGATCAACCTGCCCAATACGAAAGTGAGCCTCCCCTGCCTCACGGAAAAAGACCGGGAGGACCTCACTTTCGCACTCTCACAGGGCGTGGATTGGATAGGGCTCAGCTTCGTGCGAAGTGCACGGGATATCATCGAGCTGAAGCACCAGATACACGCAGAAGGCAGCACGGCGCGCGTGATCGCCAAGATCGAGAAGCCGGAGGCGATGCTGGAGATCGACGATATCATCCGCGAGTCGGACGCGCTGATGGTGGCCCGCGGCGACCTCGGCGTGGAGGTGCCAATGGAACAGGTGCCGCTGCTGCAAAAGGACATCATACGCCGCTGCCTGCTACAGCACCGCCCGGTGATCGTGGCCACGCAGATGATGGAGAGCATGATCACCAGCAGCACCCCCACCCGCGCTGAAGTGAACGATGTGGCCAACGCCGTGCTGGACCATGCCGACGCGGTGATGCTCAGCGCGGAGACCAGCGTAGGCAAATACCCCGTGGAAGTGGTGAAGGCCATGAACAAGATCCTGCTCGAAATGGAAAAGAGCGAGATCATGTACAACGTGGCGGAGCCCGACCTGATCGACCACGAGCGGATGGTGACCGACACCATCTGTACCGCCAGCGTGCGCATGGCCGCCGCCATCGACATCAAGGCCATCGTGACCATGACCCACAGCGGCTACACGGCTTTCAAGATCAGCAGCATGCGCCCCAAAGCGCACATCTTCGCCTTCACCAGCAACAAGCGCATCCTCAACATGCTCAATCTCGTGTGGGGCGTGCGTGCCGAGTACTACGACAAGACCGTGAGCACCGACCACACCATCGCCGACATCAAGCACATCCTGCGCCGCAAGGCCCTCGTGCAAAAAGGCGACCTCGTGGTGAACATCGCCAGCATGCCCATCGCAGAACAAGGCATGGCGAACATGATCCGGTTGAGCGCTGTGTAGGTGATCAGTGCCCCGATGCCTGTCGGGGCACTGATCACTATCTTCCATTCAGGAAAAGAACCCCGACCTTGGCCACCGATGGACGAGCAGGCTTGGGATGATGTGGCGGCCACTTTCGAGGAGGACATCTTCAGCGTGCCGAAGCATGACCGGAAGCAGAAGATCCTGCAGCGTGTGCAGCGACATGCCGGAAAGAAGCGCACTGCGGCCGACATCGGTTGCGGCATAGGCCGTACGGTGCCCATGCTGGCGGAGCACTTCGCGAGCGTATTCGCCACGGACCTCTCCAGCGAATGCTTGACGGTTGCTGAAAATAAGAACGCCCGCTACCACAATGTGGAATACCTCCACGCCGACCTGGCCAAGCCGCTGCCCTTCCCGCCCGTGGACTTTGCGCTGTGCATCAACGTGCTGTTGATCGCCTCACGGGCCAAACGCCAAGCAATGATGGACAATATATGCGCCGTGGTAAAGCCCGGTGGCCACTTGCTGCTGGTGACACCTTCGCTGGAATCCGCGCTCTACGCCTCGCACCGCTTGGTGCAATTGAACGAGCTGAAAGGCATGAAGCCTGCCGTGGCCCAACGCAAGGCCGCACGGGACACCACCAAGCTGGACATGGGCATCGTTGTGGTGAACGGTGCGCCCACAAAGCATCACCTCAAGGAAGAACTGGCTGACCTGCTGACACAGCACGGCATGAAGGTATTGGAGTTGCAGAAGATCGAATATCCATGGGCATACGTGCTGGAGGATGCACCTGCGGACATGCCCGCGCCCATGCCATGGAACTGGATGGCGGTGGCGGAGCGGGTCGCGTAGCCGTCGATCAAAGTATCTGGCCCCTGAGGCTGAGTCCGTGTGAACCTCTTCTCCGCGCCCTCGCGTCTCAGCGGCCTATTCCTATCCGAAGAGCAGCTTCAAATAGAAACCGGGCTTCTTCAGCCGCTCGCGCATGTCCAGATCGTTGAACATGCAGCTGATGGTATCCGCGAGCACCGGATTGCTGGCCGCCTTGTTCACCACGAGGTTGAACAACCATGGCCGGTCCGCGAGCTGCTGCAGGCGGGTGCTGATGCCGAGCTCCTTGCCCAAACGCTTCCATACATGGGCATCGTAGTCCTTCAGCGCGGCTTGTGGGACCGCTTGCTCCTCCCGAATGGCCTGTAGCGCCTCCGCAGCGACATTGGCCGCATGCACCCCGCTGATCATGGCATGGCTGATGCCCTCGCCGGTGAAGGGGTCGATCAAATGCGCCGCGTCGCCGATCAGCATGAATCCATCACCACTGATGGGCCAGCGCTTGCTGGCCAGCGGCAGGCCCATGCCTTGGACCGGGCCTTCCGCCTTGGCGTTCGCGAAACGTTCGCGCAGTTGCGGGTGCTCGGTGATCAGCTCGTTCAGCAGCTTTTTCAGGTCCACTCGTCGCTTCTTCACCATGTCGGTGCGCAGGCCCAGGCCCACGTTGGCGCGGCCGTCCGGCAGCGGGAAGATCCACAGGTAGCCGGGCAGCAGGTCCTTCAGGAAGATCAGCTCGATAAAGCCTTGGGGGTCCAAGCCGGTGACACCCCTGTAGTAGGCCCGCACACCAGCGCAGTGGTGCCGCGGTTCCATCGGCAAACCGGCGATCTGCTTGGAGAAAATTGAATTGGCGCCGGAAGCATCGATCAACAGGCGGCAACTCACGGCACGCTCCGTCTTGTCCGCTCCGACCACGGAGATCGACCAGCCGTTCGCGGTCCGCTCGAAGGCCTTCGCTTGTGTGCCTTCAAGGATCCGGGCATGGCCATCGCGCTTCACCGCCTCCAACATGAAATGATCGAAATCCATCCGGGGAAGGATCGCGCCCGGTGCCTCACCGATGCCCGTCTCCCGGCTGAACGGAACACGCAATGCCTTGCCACTGGGGGCCACGAAGGTGACACCCCAGCTCGGCTCCAACGCCGCATGTTTCCGAAGCTCCACGGCCAGCGCGGGATCAAGCCGTTCGAGTGAACGCATCACCTTGCCGCTGAGCGCATCTCCGCACACTTTGTCCCGGGGGAAGATGGCCCTGTCCAAGAGGAGCGTATCCACTCCGTGCTTGGCCAACTGCAAGGCCGTGGCACATCCGCCGGGGCCTGCACCGAGGATGCAGACGTCCGCCTTCAACGCTTCAGCCATGGCGGGTTCAGCCACGGAAGGCGCCGTCGGTGAACTGTTCCAGGAAGCGCACGTCGTTCTCCCAATACAGCCGCAGGTCCGGCACGCGATAGATCAGCTGTGCGATGCGCTCCACGCCCATGCCGAAAGCGAAGCCGCTATACACCTCCGGGTCGATGTTGCAATTGGACAGCACGGCAGGGTCCACCATGCCGCAACCCATGATCTCCACCCATCCGCTGTGCTTGCACACGGCGCAGCCGCTGCCGCCACAGATGGTGCAGCTCATGTCCACCTCGGCGCTCGGCTCCGTGAACGGGAAGTAGCTCGGACGTAAGCGGATCTTCACCTCCGGCCCGAACATGCTCTTGGCGAAATGGTCCAGCGTGCCCTTCAGCTCCGCGAAGCTCACGCCCTTGTCCACGTACAAGCCTTCCACCTGGTGGAACATGCAATGCGCCCGTGCGCTGATGGCCTCGTTGCGATAGACACGGCCCGGGGAAATGGTGCGGATCGGAGGAGCACCGCTCTCCATCACGCGTACTTGCACGCTGCTGGTATGTGTGCGTAGCGCCAGACTTCCCCTCTCCCCGGGAGAGGGGTCGGGGGTGAGGGCCTCACCCCTCTCCCTCGCAGTGTGATCAAGGTCCTCAACGAAGAACGTGTCCTGCATGTCCCGCGCCGGATGGTCCGGAGGGAAGTTGAGCGCACCGAAGTTGTGGTGGTCGTCCTCCACCTCGGGACCTTGGCTCACGGTGTAGCCGATCCGCGCGAACACGTCCACTATGCGCTGGCGGATGATGCTGATGGGATGCAGGCTTCCTGTGGCCTCGGTGAGAGCGGGCCGCGTGAGGTCGCCCACGGGTCCTGCTGCCTTGGTGGGGGTGGCCTCTGCGGCGGCCTTCAGCTCCTCCCAGCGCGTTCGGGCGGCGCTTTTCAGCTGGTTCAGCCGTTGGCCCCAAAGGCGCTTTTCCTCTGCGGGCACCTCCTTGAAGGCGTCCAGCAGGGCGGTCACTTTTCCGTTGCGGCCGAGCATTTCCACACGGAAAGCCTCAACGGCCTCAGCGGATGCCGCGACAGCCGCGGTCAATTCAGCCTCCACGGCTTCGATCCGTTCTTTCAGGTTCATTGGAGTTCGCGCATCCAAACGCGGATATCTGCAAGCGGACGGTCCATTCCGTCACAGGGTTGGTTCGCGATAAGATCCAGGACGTCCATGCCGGCCACTACCTGGCCGAACACGGTATAGCCACCATCCAAGTGTGGAGCGCCGCCCAACGTCTTGTAGGTCTCCATTTGGTCGGGGGTGTAATGGACCGCGAGACTGTCCGGACGATCACTGTTGATCCGGGCCATGAGCTTTTTCAGATCGGCCGTGGGCCATTTGCGGCCTTCCACGATATAGAACTGGCTGCCGCTGCTGCGTTTTTCCGGATCGACGTCATCGCCGCGCGCGGCTGCCAGCGCGCCCTTGCGGTGGATGAACGAGGTGTCGATCTCAGCAGGGAGCGTATATCCGGGACCACCTTGCCCCAACGCCACAGCATGGTCTTCGGCTTTGCGGCTGTCCGGGTCGCCGCCCTGGATCATGAAATCCGGGATCACCCGGTGGAACAACGTGCTGTCGTAATAGTGCTCGCGGACCAGCTTCAGGAAGTTGTCGCGATGGACCGGTGTCTCGTTGTACAGCTCCACCACCATGCGCCCCGCTGTGGTCTTGATCTCCACAAGGTGCCGTTTTTCCACGGGCTTCTGCTGCGCCGAAGCGACGTTCGCCACGGCCAGGAGCGCTGTGGCGAGAAACAGATTCCGGGGAGATAATTGCGCTGGCATCGCTAAGAACCTTATTTTTGGCTTCATTCGCGGTGCGAAGGCTGCAACAAGGCGGCCAAAAGTAACCAACACGCCCTCCCATGTTCCGTAAGGCCATCATCGTTCCCGTCCTCTTGCTCATCCTGGGTTCCGGCCTTGGCGCTTGCAACAAGGAGAAGGACACCAAGGCGACGATCACCGTGCTGGATACTGCGGGCTCGGCCGTTGCCGGTGCCTACGTGAAGCTTTACGCCAACCCCACCAACCCGCTTCAGGCCGATTTCTCCCGTCTCACCATGGAGGGCAACACCAGCTCCGACGGCAAGGTCACCTTCGACTATAGTGAGTTCTACAAGCGTGGTCAGGCCGGATTCGCGGTGCTGGACATCCTGGCGCAGAAGGATTCGATGTCCGGTGAGGGCATCATCCGCATCGAAGAGGAGCAGACCAACGAAGAGACGGTGGTCATCTCCGGCGGCAACTAGGCCGATCGCCTTCCCTTACGTTCAGTGTTCCTCGAAGTAGGAGAGGACCGCCTCCTTCATCAGGCGTTCCTGCTCTTTCGCATCCAGCGCCGGAAGGTCCTTCACGCGCTCGAAATGCGGCCAGCCATCGGCGTCGCGGCCAAGCTCCTTGTAGTAGCCGTAGGGCGTGAGCAGCACCGAGATGGCGATGTGCATCAGGTTCACCTTTTCATCCTTCTTGAACACTCGCGCATGCTGGCCGAGCTCCTGCACACCGATGAGGAAGAGCACTCCGTTGAGGTCCACGGGCATGCCGAAACGCTTCTCCATGTTCTTCAGGAGGTCGCGCCAACGCTTGTCAAAAGCCAGATCGAACATAGGATATCGCTCCCTGCGATAAGCGCCGTGGAAGGGCCGCGAAGGTAGCCTTGGTACAAGAGCAGCGATGCGTGTTACACTTGTTGCCATGAACTGGTTGGATTGGACCTTGCTCGCACTGCTGGCTGCTGCCGCGATCCGTGGTTTCTTCCGGGGTTTCATTGTGGAGATCGCCTCGCTGGTCGCGGTGGTCCTGGGCATCTGGGTGGCTTCCCGCTACAACGCCCATGTGGCATCTTGGGTGGGCATGGACGCGCAGCACGAGGTGATCTCCTTCATCGTCACCTTCATCGGCGTATTGATCTTGGTACATCTCCTGGCCAAGGTTCTCACCAAGGCGATGGATCTGGCCATGCTGGGCTTGCCGAACAAGGTGGCGGGTACGTTCTTCGGCGCGTTGCGGGCGGCCTTCGTGCTCAGCGTGGTGCTGAACATCCTGATGGCGCGGGCGGAGGTTTCCGGCATCGTGCCACAGCACGCGCTTGAGGGTTCCGCGCTCTACCGTCCGCTGCGCGCTTTCGCGCCATTCATCGTCCCCGCTTTGGGGGATACCCGTTGGGTGCAGGATGCGATCGAGGCGCTGAAGGAAAGGACCGGGGAGGAAGAGGCTGCCGAGGAGTGATCTTAGTCACCGCAACTGCCGGGGTGAAACGGTAGCTTCGCATCATGTCCGAACGCAAACTCCGCCCCGAGAGCCTGATGATGAGCTATGGCTACAAGCCCGAGCTCTCACAAGGCGCCATCAAATGCCCCATCTTCCAGACCAGCACTTTCGTCTTTCAAAAGGCCGAGGATGGAAAGGCCTTTTTCGAGGTGGCCTACGGGCTGCGCGAACAAGGCGAGAAGGAAGAACTGGGGCTGATCTACAGCCGGCTGAACAATCCCGACCTGGAGATCTTGGAGGACCGGCTCTCCCTGTGGGAAAGCGCCGAGGACTGCGCGGTGTTCGAGAGCGGCATGAGCGCCATCACCACCATGTTACTGGAGTTCCTCTCGCCCGGCGATGTGCTCCTGTACAGCAACCCGATCTACGGTGGAACGGACCACTTCATCAAGCAGACCCTCACCCGTTTCGGCATCGAGGTGATCGGTTTCTACCCGTGGGAGCAGGACCGCTTGGAGGAGATCATGCGCAAGAGCGGCAAGGGTGACCGCCTGAAGATGGTGTACGTGGAAACCCCCGCCAATCCCACCAATATCCAGATCGACATCACGGCATGCAGTCGCGTGGCGAAGACCTTCAGCACCGCTGAAAAGCAGGTGTTGCTGGCAGTGGACAACACTTACATGGGGCCGCTATGGCAGCACCCCATGAAGCAGGGCGCGGACCTGGTGCTCTACTCGGCCACCAAGTACATCGGCGGCCATAGCGACGTGATCGCCGGGGCTTGCTTAGGCAGCAACGAACTGATCGCCCGCGTGAAAGGCCTGCGGAGCTTCCTAGGTTGCATGGCCGGCCCATGGACAGGTTGGCTACTGTTGCGGAGTTTGGAGACACTGAAACCGCGCATGGAAACGCAGGCCCGCAACGCCGCGCAGGTGGCCGCCTTTCTGAAGGCCCATCCCAAGGTGAAAAAAGTCCATTACCTCGGCTTTCTGGACAGCCCGGAACAACAGGCGATCTACGATGCCCAGTGCTTCAGCGCCGGCGCCATGCTCTCGTTCGATGTACAAGGCGGCGAGCCCGAGGCCTTCCGCTTCCTCAACGCGCTGAAGCTGGTGAAGCTCGCCGTGAGCTTAGGCAGCACGGAATCCTTAGCCGAGCACCCCGCCACCATGACCCACGTGGGCGTGGACCCGGTGGAACGCGAAAAGCTCGGCATCACCGGCGGACTGGTGCGCCTCAGCGTGGGCGTGGAACATCCGGAAGATCTGATCTGGGACCTCGGGCAGGCGTTGGAGGCGGTGTGAGCGTGGACCAGTGTATCCGGTCCGCATCAGGTGAAGTCCGAAGACTTCACGAATAAGCGCTGAACCCACTCCCTACGCAGCCGCATGTCAGTAGGCCCCCCAGAATTCGCCAGTCTTCAAACTGCCACCCGGAACCGCGACACAAAGCATTGGAAAACTGGAACAATGACCGGAGTGAAAAGAATCACTTCCCTCACTCCTCCACCGCCGCGATCCCCGGCAGCACCTTGCCTTCGAGGTATTCCAGCATGGCGCCGCCGCCGGTGCTCACGTAGCTGATCCTATCGGCGAGGCCGAACTGGTTCACTGCTGCCACACTGTCTCCGCCGCCCACCAAGGAGTAGGCTCCGTATGCGGTGGCATCGGCCACGGCCTCCGCGATGGCGCGGGTGCCCTTCTGGAAGCTCGGCATCTCGAACACGCCCATCGGTCCGTTCCAAAGGATGGTCTTGGCGCGCTTCACTGCGGCACTGAATACCTTGATCGACTCCGGCCCGATGTCCAGACCCATCCATCCGTCCGGGATCGCGTTGGCGGGGCAGATGTCCGTGTTGGCCGTATCCGCGAAAGCGTCCGCCACGACAGCATCGGTAGGCAGGTGTATCATGACTCCCTTGTCCTGCGCGGCCGCGAGAATGGCTTTGGCAGTCTCGACATGGTCGTCCTCCACGAGCGAGGCGCCCACCTTTCCGCCCTGCGCCTTGATGAAGGTGAAGGCCATGCCACCGCCGATGATCACCTCGTCGCACTTGTCCAACAAGTTCTGTAGCACCTCGATCTTGCTGCTCACCTTGGCGCCGCCCACGATGGCGCAGAGCGGCTTCTTCGGCTGATTGAGCACTTGGCCGAGACTATGGAGTTCACCGGCGATCAGGTAGCCGAAGAGCTTGGCGTCCGGGAAGTACTTCGCGACCATGGTGGTGCTGGCATGTGCGCGGTGCGCCGTGCCGAACGCGTCGTTCACATAGACGTCGCCGAGCGTGGAGAGCGCCTTGCTGAAGGCCTCATCGCCCTTCTCCTCCTCGGGATGGAAGCGGAGGTTTTCCAGCAGGAGCACTTCGCCGGGCTTCAGCACAGTGGCCTTGGCCTGTGCGTCCTCACCAATGCAATCCGTGGCAAATTGCACGGGCACGCCGAGCAGACCTTCGAGGTGCTTGGCCACGGGCCTCAGGCTCAAGTCGGGGATCACCTTTCCCTTGGGGCGACCGAGATGGCTCATCAATATCACGCTCCCGCCTTCCTTCAGGACCTTCTTCACCGTGGGGACGATGGCCTTGGTGCGGTTGTCGTCGGTCACATTGAACTGCGCGTCCAGTGGCACGTTCAGGTCCACGCGAACGAGAGCCTTGCGGCCTTTGAAATCGAAGCTGTCCATGGTTTGCATGCCGCGAAATTACCGGGAAGATCCCTACCACAAAGGACGCGAAGGACACGAAGCAGGATGAATGCTAACCGCCGAAACGGGATCAACCGCAACGGACGCAACGAGCGCAACGAGCGCAACGAAGAGAAATGCCTTTTGCCGGGGCTTTGAAGCGAGCATTTACGCCTATCGGGCACAGAAGTGGATCCTGTATTTATCTGCGTCTATCTGCGTTCACTGCGGATCCCTTCCAACGATACCTGCGGTGCTCTTCTTTCCATCCCGGCGTAAATTTGCATCGTGCAGTTCAACAAGATCATCGGGCATGCCGAGCTGAAGGCGAGGCTCATTGGCAACATCCGCGAGGGCCGTGTGGCGCATGCGCAGTTCTACCTTGGTCCGCGCGGCAGTGGGGTGCTTCCCTTGGTGCTGGCCTATGCCACCTATCTCTTCTGCGAAGACCCCGGCGCGGGTGACAGTTGCGGTCAATGCAACTCCTGCAAGATGATGGAGAAGGTCGCGCACCCGGACCTCAACCTGGTGTTCCCGATCTTCCTGTCGGACAAGGGAAAGACCTGCGAACCCTTCGCGGGTGAATGGCGCGATGCGGTCTTGAAAGACCCCTACCTCGATGCCGATGTGTGGCGCGAAGTGCTGAAGGGGGAGAACAAGCAGCTCCGGATGGGGGTGGACATCGCAGCGGAGGTGGTGCGGAAGCTCAGCCTGAAGTCCTATATGGGTGGATGGAAAGTGATGCTGATCTGGCTTTCGGAGATGATGGACGCCCCGATGGCGAACAAGATCTTGAAAGTGCTGGAGGAGCCGGAGCCGAAGACGGTCTTCCTGCTGGCCGGCCATGCCAACGACCGGATCCTGCCCACCATCCTCAGCCGCACGCAACTGGTGAAAGTGGCGGCGCCGGACCCCGGTGAGGTGGTCGCAGCGATCCTGGAACGCTATCCGGAGATCACCCCGGCGGATGCACGCGGTATTGCGGCGCGCAGCGAGGGCGACCTGTTGGAGGCCTTTGCCATGGCCGAAGGAGAGGAGGAGGAGATCTTCGTTGTCTTCCGCGATTGGCTCCGCGCTTGTTATTCCAACAACATGGCCGAGAACGTCTATTACGCCGACTACTTCGCCAAGATGGGCCGGGAAAAGCAAAAGGGCTTCATGACCTACGCGCTCTATCTGATCCGCCAGTGCATGCTGCAATGGCAGGATGTGCCGCAGCTGATCGCCGCCTTCGGGCAGGAGATGGAGTTCGTGAAGAAATTCAGTGCCTTGCTTAACGTCCACAATGCCGACGGCATCCGCCGCGAACTGGAAACAGCCCATGGCCACTTGGAGCGGAACGCCAACCCCAAAGTGCTTTTCCTGGACCTGAGCTACAGTTTGGGCACCCTGCTGCGGCAGAAGGAGCCGGTGGCGTGAGGCACAAAGTGATCGGTGATGGGTCGCAGAGGCGCGGACCGTGCTCCGCCGACTCGGCCTTCGTAGCCACTTCGGCGAAGTAGGCAGCGGCTTCGCCCAGGCGAGGGCGCAGAGAATGCTGTTGGGTGATCGGTGAAAGGTTACTGCTGATCAGCGCTGCCACTGGCGACTGCTGCTGCCGACGGCATCTGCCAACTGCCCGCTGCACACTGACCCCGCTCCAGTTATCTTCGCGCCTTATGTCCTGTACAAGTTGCGCAAATGGTGCCGACGGCAAGCCCGCCGGATGCAAGAGCAATGGCTTTTGCAGTAGCAGCGGCTGCAATAAGCTCGATGTCTTCGATTGGCTCGCGGGCGTGCCCCTGCCTGGCGGTCAAACGCCGTTCGACGCGGTGGAGGTGCGCTTCAAGAGCACACGGAAATCCTTCTACCGGAATCCGTCATCCGGCGGACTTTCATTGATGCCGGGCGATCTAGTGACCGTGGAGGCCAGTTCCGGGCATGACGTGGGCATGGTGAGCCTTGCCGGTGAACTGGTCCGCGCACAGATGCAACGCAAAGGCGGCAGCACCGACACCTACGAGCTCCGCAAAGTGGTCCGCAAGAGTTCACAGGACGATATCGACACTTGGCACGCTGCACGCAAGCGCGAGGACGAAACACTGGTGGAGGCCCGCCGGATCTGCAAGGACGCCCGCCTCGACATGAAGGTGAGCGACGTGGAATACCAAGGCGACGGCACCCGCGCCACCTTCTTCTACACCTCCGAACAGCGTATTGATTTCAGAGACCTGCTGAGGAAGCTGGCGGACCAGTTCCACGTGCGCGTGGACATGAAGCAGATCGGCGCCCGTCAGGAGGCCGGGCGCGTAGGCGGCATCGGAAGTTGCGGCCGCGAACTGTGCTGCAGCACCTGGCTTACCGATCTACGCAGCGTTACCACCAGCGCCGCGCGTTACCAGCAACTGGCGCTCAATCCCCAGAAGCTCGCGGGCCAATGCGGCAAGCTGAAGTGCTGCTTGAACTACGAGCTGGACATGTACATCGAGGCCATCAAGAGCTATCCCTCGGCCAATGCCAAGCTGAAGACCAAGCATGGCACGGGCATGCACATCAAAACGGACATCTTCGGGGAACAGATGTGGTACATCTTCAAGAAACCCGGGGAGCCGACGGCGATGGCGGGATTCCCGGTGGAGACCGTGCGGGAGATCCTGGCGCAGAACAAGGAAGGCATCGAGCCCGAGGTGGACCTGCACATGGCCGAGGAGCGCCCTAAAGCAAAGGTGGAGGACAAGAGCACGGACTATGAGAATGTGATCGACGGTGCGGAGGATCTTTCCCGCTTCGACAAGAAGATCAAGACCGGTGGTCGGAACCGTGGCCGCGACGGCAAGAAGCGGAAGGCGTCCGGAAACCGGGGTCCCGGGGAAGGCGGTCAAGGCCAACAGCCCCGCCGGGATGGCCGGAAGCGCGAGGGCGGCCCAGCCGGTGAACGGTCCGCCAAACAAGCACCACGCCCTGAAGGCGCAAAATCCGCATCAGGTGGTGAGCGTCCCGCCGGTGAACGCCGGAGCCGCGATGCCCGGGGGCGTAGAAGGAAAGGTCCCCGGCCCAACGGACCGCCGCAAGGCGGTGGAGGCCCCAAGCCCAACAACACGTGAAGCCCATTGCACTGACCACCCTTATGGTCGGCCTGTTAATGGTCGGCTGCACTGAGCATGTGGTGTTCCAGGAGGTCGCCGAGGTGCCGGGAGGCTCCTGGTCGCGGTCTTGGAAACCACAGTTCGCTTTCGACATCACCGACACCCTTGCGCAACGCGACATTTATCTGGATATCCGCCATACCGGTGATTACCGGTTCAGCAACATCTACATCTTCACTACGCTGCAAGGCCCCGGAGGTCATTCCTTCACGGACACCGTGGAATGCACGCTCGCCGATCCCACGGGCCGTTGGTACGGGAAAGGCACCGGCTTCATCTTCAGCGACCGCTTCCAAGCGCACATCCTCTACCGGATGAACAACAGATTTCCCCGCTCCGGCCGTTATGTGTTCACGCTGGAACAGGCCATGCGTACCGATGACCTGCAAGGGGTGATCGACGTGGGCGTGAGCGTGGAGGAAGCCCGGAAGCGCCGTTGAACGGAAAAAGGACCATGGCTACCAAGGGAAAGAAGCAAGCTAAGACCGGTGGGCGATGGTATGCCTTGTGGTGGACGGTGGTGCTCGGGCCCGTGCTTGGTCTGCTCGTGATACTGTTGGTCGCGTCGGGAAGTAAGGGCCTGCCCAGTACCACGGAACTACAAAATCCCCGGAGCGACCTGGCCACGGCGGTGCTCTTCAGCGATGGCTCCATCATGGGGCAGTACTACAGGGAGAACCGCATCCCGGTGGACTATGCGCACATCAACCCATACGTGGTGCAGGCCTTGTTGGCCACCGAGGATGAACGTTTCCGGGACCACAGCGGCATCGATGTGCGCGGAACGGCACGCGCGGCGATCTTCCTCGGCAAACGCGGCGGGGCCAGCACCATCACCCAGCAGTTGGCCAAGATGCTCTTCCACGATGTCCGGCGGGACATCGTGGGCCGCATCTTCCAAAAATTCCAGGAGTGGATCATCTCGGCACGGCTCGAGCGCGAGTACACCAAGGACGAGATCATCGCCATGTACCTCAATCGTTTCGATTGGATCAATCAGGCGGTGGGCATCAATTCCGCGGCCCGTGTCTATTTCAACACCACGCCGGATTCCCTGCGCATCGAACAGGCCGCCATGCTGGTCGGCATGTGCAAGAACCCGGCGCTCTTCAACCCGCTCCGCCGGCCCGACACCACCATCACCCGCCGCATGGTGGTGCTGGCGCAAATGGTGAAAAACGGATCCCTGAACAAGCAGCAATACGACTCGTTGAAAGTGCTGCCGCTCGGGCTTGACTTCCAGCGGATCGACCATACCGAAGGCCCCGCGCCGTACCTGAGGGAAACCTTACGCGGCGAACTTCAGAAAATGTTCAGCGAGAAGGACCCGGAGACCGGGAAGCTCCGACTGGCCAAGCCGGACGGTTCCGCGTATGACATCTATACCGACGGCCTTAAGATCTACACCACCATTGACCGCCGGATGCAGAGCTATGCCGAGTGGGGCTTGCGGGAGCACCTCTCCACAGAATTGCAGGAGCAGTTCTTCAAGGACCTCGCTAAAAAGAAGAACAATCCCTTCGACTTCCGGGTGAGCAAAGAGGAAGTGGAGGGCATCATGAACACCGCCCGCAAACGCAGTGACAGGTACCGCACCGATGTTGGGAAACAATGCCCCAACTGCCAGCGGCCCGCAGCTTACATCGTGAAGCGGGTGCATGACGGGAAGTCCATGTTCCATTGCGACCCGGACAAGGGCGGGTGCGACACCTGGTGGCCGGTGCTGGATGAAAAGGCCATCGAGAAGCAATTCGAGACCCCCACGCACATGACCGTGTTCAGCTGGCACGGCGAAGTGGACACGGTCATGTCCCCGAACGACAGCATCCGATACTACAAAAGCTTCCTCCAGAGCGGCTTGCTGAGCATGGACCCGCACACCGGCTTCGTGAAGGCCTGGGTGGGCGGCATCGACTACAAGCACTTCCAGTTCGACCATGTGGCACAAGCGCGACGGCAGGTGGGTTCCACCTTCAAGCCCTTCGTCTATGCCACTGCCATCCGGGACGGGTTGAAACCCTGCCTGGAATTGCCGAACCAAAAGACCTGCTTCGACATGCCCGCAGGGCAGCCGGACTGGTGCCCGCAGAACAGCGATAATGAATACGGTGGCATGGTCACCATCAAGTATGCCTTGGCCAATTCCATGAACACCATCACGGCCTGGCTGATGAAGCAATACGGTCCGCAATCGGTGATCACACTGGCACGCCACATGGGCGTGAAGAGCCCGATGGATCCCGTGCCATCGTTATGCTTGGGCGTGGCGGACCTCACGCTGGAGGAGATGGTCGGCGCGTTCTCCACCTTCGCCAACGACGGCGTGTATATCAGGCCGGTGGTCTTCACGCGCATCGAGGACAAGAGCGGGAACACCATCTTCGACATGACCCCGAAGACTGAGGAGGCGCTTGATCCACGGACCTCCTATATCATGCTGGAAATGCTCAAGGGAGTAGTGGACGGTGCCTACAACCCCAGCACGGGAAAGACCGTGGGTACCGGCATGAGGCTGCGCATGGGCTGGGGCAACAGGGCGAAATATGCCAACATCAAGTATCCCACCGCAGGCAAGACGGGTACCACCCAGAACAACAGCGACGGCTGGTTCATCGGCATCACCCCGGACCTGGTGACCGGCGTGTGGACCGGCGCCGCGGACCGCAGCGTGCGTTTCAGCAGGACCGACAAAGGCCAAGGGGCCAACATGGCCCTGCCGATCTACGGCTACTACATGAACAAAGTCTACGCCGACAGCACGATCACCATCAGCAAAGGGGATTTCGCGAAGCCGGACGGCATCGGCGATCTGGACCTGGACTGCTTCGGGAAGAAGGGCTCCCACACCAACATCTACGAGGAGCGGCACGAGGCACCGAACTGGGAGTAGCGTTCACACGTATTTCCGGAGCACCGACCCCAACCGCTCCGCATAGCTGCCGCCGAACAGGTTGAGGTGTACGAGCAGCGGATACAGGTTGCAGAGGTCCATGCGATCCTCCCAACCCGGCGCCAAGGGTTCCTCCTCTTGGTAGGCTGCATAAAAAAACCGGTCAAAGCCCCCAAAAAGCCGGGTCATGGCGATGTCCATTTCGCGGTGGCCGTAATACACTGCCGGGTCGATCAGCACCGCTTCACCGTCCGCAGCAGCGAGGTAGTTGTTCTTCCACAGGTCGCCGTGCAGCAGCGCGGGGAGCTCGGAGGGGAACAAGGACGGCAACTGGCCATAAAGCCGCTCAAAGCGGAGCACATCCCCGGTGTGGATGCGTTTGTTGTCACGGGCCATTTTTACCAAGGGCATGAAGCGGCAATGGACCAGGAATTCGGCCCAATCGAGGTTCGGCGTGTTCACTTGCGGTAACAGACCGACATGATTGTCCCGGTCCAGCCCGAAGGTGGCCTGCGTATGGCGATGCAGCCGGGCCAGCTTCCTCCCGAAGCGGGTCTGGAAACCGGCATCCTCTTCTGCCGGGGGAACGTATTCCAGCAGCAGGAAAGTCGTGTCATCACATTCACCCTGGGCGATGAACGCAGGAACGCGCAGATCACCAGCCTGCCGGAGGAGGTGCAGGCCATGCGCCTCGCTGTTGAAAAGGCTGGGGAACTGATCGGCAGAGTTGGTCTTCAGGAAGAGCGGGCCGAGGTCCGTATCCAAGCGGAAGGCATCGTTCACACTGCCTCCATGCACGGGGTGCGCCGCCCGGATAGTTACCGGGTGCCCTTGCCGATCTGTGAGCAAGGTTTCGAGATGCAGGCCGAGGGATTCGGGCAAAGGCATGGACAAAGGAAACATCCGTACTTGCAACGAAGGAATGGCTGTGGACCACCAGCTCCTACTGACATGGTTTAAGGAATGGGTGTTTTACCTACATTTGCCGCCTCGATTTCGGATGTATATTTGAAATCGGTATTGGGGATTAGCTCAGCTGGCTAGAGCGCTTGCATGGCATGCAAGAGGTCATCGGTTCGACTCCGATATTCTCCACGGAAAGGCGGTCCCACGGGATCGCCTTTCTTTTTTGTTCGCTAAGCGGTCTCCGCTTCGGGACCCTGAGGCACGATACTTAACGCTTCAGCAAGATCACTCGAAGAGGACCCTGCGGTCTGACGGGTCATTGCTTTGCCGCGGCTTTCAAGCGCTCATACCAAGCCGCCTGCGACCGCACTTTCCGTGCGCCCTTCTTGCCAGGCCGGTACGGGTTGGTCTGTGCCTTGTCGATGATCCTCGCCTTCACATTGTCCTTCCACTCCAGTTCCAGGAATTGGATGACCTCGGCTTTCAGCTTTTCGTCCACGACCGGGAATGCGGCCTCTACCCGGCGGTCCATGTTCCGTTCCATCCAATCGGCCGAGGCCAGGTGTACCGTGGGCCGGCCGAGGTTGTGGAACACATAAGCCCGTGCGTGCTCGAGGAAGCGGTCCACGATACTGATCGCCTCAATGGTCCCGCTGTGTTGCGGAACGCCCGGAACTAAGCAGCAGATGCCGCGCACGATCAGGCGCACCTGCACGCCTGCCCTGTCGGCATCGTAGAGCTTACGGATCAAGGGCTTGTCCTCCAAGCTGTTCAATTTCAGCAGGATCGACGCGGGTTTTCCAAGAAATGCCTGCTCGATCTCCCGGTCGATGGCGCGCTCCAGAAAACCGCGCAGGTGGTCCGGAGAAGTGGAAATGATCTTCGTCGGTCCGGGAGCTTCACCGGCCAACAACTTGCTGAACACCTCCCGCACATCGTCGGTGATCGTTTTGCGCGTCGTCAACAAGGCCATGTCGGAATAGATCCGTGCGGTCTGCTCATTGAAATTGCCTGTGCCCAAGTAGGCATAGTGCTTCGGGCCTTTCGCCTCCCTTCGTTCAATGAGCAACAGTTTGCAATGCACCTTAAGCCCGGGCAGGCCGTAGCTGACCCGGGCACCGGCATCGTTGAGCACCGAGGCCCAGAACAGGTTGTTGCCCTCATCGAACCGCGCTTGTACCTCTATGATCACGTCCACTTGTTTTCCATTGCGGGCGGCCTCAGCCAACGCTTCACAGACGAGCGACTTGGATGCAACACGGTACAACGTGATCGCGATGCGATCCACCTTGGGGTCTCTTGCCGCGTGGGCAAGCAGGCTTATCACCGGCTTGAACGAATGGTAGGGGAAGTGCAGCAGGATGTCCCCGGAACGCATGGCCCGAAAACCGTCCGTGCCTGTGATCGCCGGATGAGCGATGGGTAACAGCGGCTTTTCCCGCAGCTCCGGATGCCCGATGACGGGCAGCTGCATCAGGTCGCTGAGGTTGTGGTAGCGTCCGCCCTCGAGCATGTCGCTCTTCTTCACCTCCAGCAGACGGCGCACCTGTTCCAGCAGGGCCTTGGGCATGGCCCGGTCATAGAGAAAACGGGCAGGTACGCCCGTGCTGCGCTTCCGCAGGCTGCGGCGCACCTTGTCCACGACGTCCTCGGTGAACTCCTCATCCAAGTAAAGTTCCGCGTCACGTGATAGCTTGATCGCATGGCAAGCCTTCACTGTCCATCCCTTGAAATGGGCCGGCGCGCCCAAGCGGATCGCATCATCCAAGTACAGCAGGTCCGTGCTTCCCGCGCGCGAAGGCAGCGTGATGAAACGCCCCAGATCGGCCGATGGCACGTTCACCAACACCAGGCGCTTTTTGATCCGGTCTTTTTTGGAGAGGGAAAGCACGAGATAGAGCCGCCGGTCCTCGATGAACGGTGGCTTGGTCTCCCGCATGGTGACCGCCCGAAGCAACGGGGTCACATGCTTCTTGAAGTGGTCCAGTACGAACTGGCGCTGAACAATGGACAGCTGACCCTCGTTCCGAAAACGGATACCATGGGCCCGGAGCTCGGGAATGAGGACGCCCCGGTAGACTGTCCCCAGAGCGGCCTGTTGCTTCAAGGCGACCTGATTGATCAGCTCGATATGCTTCCCCGGCGGAACACCCAGGGCCGAGCGGTTCCACTTGCCCAATTTCCGCAGGCCGCTGAGCTGGGCCACACGCACACGGTAGAACTCATCGAGGTTGCTGCTGTGGATCGCCACGAATTTCAACCGTTCCAGCAAGGGCACGCCGGGGTCCTGTGCTTCCTGAAGTACCCGCGCGTTAAAGGCGAGCCAGCTCAGATCGCGGTCCATGAACGGCTCGGGAAGCGTGGGCGAGATCGCCCTTTGCCCGGATCTTTTCGCAACGGCGCGGCGAAGTAGGGCAAGGTTGATCTCCTTCTGTTTCCCGAACCGCTGTCGTGCATACGGGGTGGCGAACCGGTGTTTTTCCAAGTATGCCAAGTTCTCTTGGGTCCAAGCGGTACCGGAAACCTTTTTTCCTGAACAGGCCGTCAGTTCAGCCCGCAGGCGTTCGCCCTTTTCCAAAAAATCAGCCTGTCCGGCCTTTGCGGAGTCGGCATCGCGCAGCACGCGCTGAGGCAGACCGCGGGCCACATGATCGACCCGTGTGGCCAGGATGAGAGAGGAGACCGCTTTTACATCGCGAAGGTCCACATCGTGGGAGAGCATCCACGTCGTGGCCAGTTTGGCACTTTCCTCCTCATGTCCGGCATAGGCCGCGGCATAGCCCGTATCATGGAACAGGGCGGCAAGCTCCACCAGCATGAGCTCCTGCCCACCCATTCCGGACGCACGTCCGATCTCCTTCGCACTGCGTGCCACGGTAAGGGTGTGCTCCAGGTCGTGGAACTGCATTTGCCCCGGCATGTGCTTCGAGAAGAAACGGCGGATGTGCAGCCGTGCTTTCTCGATCAGGCTCTGTGTGATCATCGGTGCCGAAAATAGTCCCGGCTTTCCCCGTTACCTTCGCTTTATTCCGGGCTTATCGCGCATGGACATCCAGTTTGCCCATTCTCTTATCGAAGCATTGCGCGAGGATCGCTGCATTTTTGGATACAGCGGCTTTTTTCCGGACGAGCATTCTCCCCGCCTGATCGAGCTAGGCGAGGCTGTGCTCAACGGATGGGAGGGGACCGTGCCGGTCAAGGGCCGCTTGGGGTATGTGATGGTGGAGGCCTACCAGAACATCGTGCGTCATCGCGCTCGGCCGCTGTCCATGCCCGATCGGGGCGAAGGTCAAAGCATGTTCCTCTTGCGTTGTCATGCCACCGGGCAACAGGTCTTTGCCTGCAACTTGGTCACCCGCTCCCAAGCGCTGAAGCTGGATAAGGACCTCGCCGACCTTCAAGGCCGGGACAATACGGAATTGAAGGAACTGTATTTGGAAGGGATCCAGCGGACGAGCAAGCCCGGAACAAGGGGTGCAGGCCTGGGACTGATCGAAATGGTGCGGCGCACGGGAGGTGGGGCGTCGTGGACGTTCAACCCCATCGAGGACGGGCATGACCTGTTCGCCATTTCCTTGGATGTGGGGGCCACCGACGGTGCGGACGCATTGCAACTGGATGGTCCGTTGCATCGGCTGGTGCTGGAACACCGGGTCCTTCTCTTTCACGTAGGAATCTGGACCACGGAAATTGAACATGTTCTCATGGGGCTGGCCCTGAACGAAAGACCTGCCGAAGGGGGAGAAGACCTCCTCAAGCGAAGTGATAGGTTGAAGCGGACAGTTGAGGTGGTCCGGTCCACCTTAGATCTGGCAGCCCCTGTGTTGTTCGTGCTCCATGGCGGGGACCGCACAATTTTTTCCATGGGCGGGATGATCGACCGGAGAGCGGTGGGGAAGTTGCTGGCCCGGCTCTCCGATGTAGAGGGCACACTTCGCGTGGAGGACCGGCCAAAGGGCGAAAAGGTGCTCGCCACTGTGGACGTTCCTTGGTGAGCTTCCCTGCCCGTGCATTAGCCCACCACAGGCCGGTACACTATTTGGAACCCTTCCCGCGTTGGCTTCGTACCACCTTCCAGATGCGTGAAATGCTCCATATCCTTCGCCGTAGCCTCATCGAGTTCGAGGAATGGTTCGACCTGCGCTTTGGCTGGTTCTTCACCAATGGCATGAAGCACCGATCGCCGGAGAGGTCCCTTCCGGAGGAGCCTTCCGCGGACCTACGGCCCCTATAACTTGATGCACACGTTCTTCGCTTCGGTAAAGAACCGCAGCGCCTCTACGCCGCCTTCACGGCCCACGCCGCTTTGCTTCATCCCGCCAAAGGGCGTGCGCAAGTCCCGGAGCATCCAGCAGTTCACCCATACGATCCCGCTTTTCAACAGGCGCGCCATGCGGTGCATGCGGGTGCCGTCCGAGGTCCACAGCGTGCTGGCCAGGCCGTAAGGTGTGCCATTGGCCATGTCCAAGGCCTCCTCTTCCGTGTCAAAGGGTTGGATGGTGACCACCGGTCCAAAGATCTCCTCCTGATTGGTGCGGCATTGCGGGCCCAAGCCCTCGATCACCGTGGGCGCCAAGTACCAGCCTTCCGCCAACGGGGCTTCAAGCACCACCTGCTCACCGCCGCACAGGATGTGCCCTCCTTCCTCTTTGGCCAGGGCGATATGGCCAAGCACTTTTTGCAGGTGCGGCCCGCTCACCACGGCTCCGATATCCGTGTTCTTTTGAGAGGGGTCGCCTACGCGAAGCGCTTTCACCCGTTGGACGAAAGCTTCCCGAAAACGCTCATAGATGGAGCGTTCCACCAAGATCCGCGAACCGCACAGGCAGATCTGGCCCTGGTTGCTGAATGAGGATCGCACGGTCTCGGAGAGCATCCGTTCGAAGTCACAGTCCGCGAAGACCAGCACTGCGTTCTTTCCGCCCAGCTCCAAGCTCAACTTCTTGAACATCGGTGCGGCGACGGAAGCGATGCGGGCGCCGGTCGCGGTGCCACCGGTAAAGGATATCGCCGGGATGCCCGGATGTGCCGTGATGGCAGCGCCGACCTTGGGGCCGGTGCCCTGAACGATGTTGAGCACCCCCGGGGGAAAACCGGCCTCGATGCAGCGCTCGGCCAACATCCAAGTGGTGTACGGCGTGATCTCCGATGGTTTCGCCACCACCGTGCAACCTGCCGCCAATGCAGGAGCGATCTTCCAGGTGAACAGGTACAAGGGCAGGTTCCATGGACTGATGCATCCCGCAACACCGGTAGGCTGCCGGTCCGTATAGTTCACCGCCACATCATCGGTAATGTGCGCCTCGCTGCCCCAGTGCAGGATGGCCGTGGCGAAAAAGCGGAGGTTGGCGATAGCGCGCGGAATGTCGACCGTACGGGCCAAGCTGACGGGCTTGCCATTGTCCCGGCTTTCGGCCCGGGCGAAGAGCTCCAAGTCGCGCTCTACGAGATCGGCCACGCGCATGATCGCATCGTGGCGCCCTTGCCTGCCCAGCGCCGTCCATGCGGGCATTGCAATTTCGGCGGCTTCCACGGCGAGGTCCACGTCCTTCGCGTCGCTGTCCGCGATCTGTGCATATACCTTGCCTTCCGCCGGGGCATGGCCCTCCAACCACCCGCCACCTAATGCCTGTCGCAATTCGCCGTTGATGTAGTTGAGGACCTGCTCCATGATGGTGCAAAAGTAGCTGGTCGCACACAGCGCGTGCCGACCGGGCTCCATCCTCATTTCCTTTGCCCGTGCACATATCCGGTTAAACATCGTTAACCGGTCATCGCCGTAGCGCGCGCATCGGGTAGCTTTCAACCTTCCATGGAAAAACGGACGATCACTGCCTTGATCGTGGCCATCAGCGTGGCCTTGCTCGGGCTGGTCCTGATCCAGGCCAAATGGGTGAGCGACACCCTGGCCTTGAAGGATGCGCAGTTCAATGAAGGTATCGACAATGCCTTGGTGGCCGTGAGCGACCGTGTGGAACGGGCCGAGGCACGCCAGAATTTGCGCACCCTGCCTGCGGACGTCAAAGGAGGGGACCTGCACATCGACCAAGGTCTTGCCGACCGTGACAGTTCGGCGGGGCCGGGCCTCTTGAACAAGGACACCTTGAACGAATTGCTCCGGGGGATCCTTAGTGCGGGCATGTTCCGGGATATCCACGAGCGCATCGATCCGCGGCTGCTGGATTCGCTGATCACCGAGGAGCTGCGGTTGCGCCATATACATTGCACCTACGAATACGGCGTGTTCGAGGAAGGGGGAAGTGCCGTGCTCCTCAGCTTGAACGACGCGGCGGACAGCAATTTGGTGCGCAGCAGCCCCCACCGTACCCAGCTTTTCCGGAACGATTGGCCGCAGGAGCGGTCCGCGGGGAACGGCTGGTGGTTGCACGTGAGCGTCCCGTCCCGCCCCTCCATGCTTTTGCGCAGCTTGTGGCCCATGCTGGTGACTTCCACCATTTTTCTGCTCATGGTGGCCGCCATTTTCGGGTTCACGGTGCGCGCCATGCTTCGGCAGAAGCGCTTGGGCGACATCAAGAACGACTTGGTGAACAACCTGACCCACGAGCTGAAGACGCCCATCAGCACCATATCCTTGGCCTGTGAGGCACTGAACGACCCCGGGATCCCCAAGGACCCCGCGCAGGTGCGCTTGTTCACGAACATGATCCGGGACGAGAACAAGCGCTTGGGCATGCTGGTGGAAAGCGTGCTGCAGAGCGCGGTGACCGACCAGGGCGGCATGCGGCTGCGCATCACCGACGTGGACATGCACGCCCTGCTGGCCGAGGTGGTGCGCAACAGCTCGCTGCAGGCGGAGAAACGCGGTGGGCGCATCAACTTTGCGCGCACCGCCGAACTGGCGCATGTGCGGGGCGACCGCACCCACCTCACAAGCATCTTCTACAACCTCATCGACAACGCGGTGAAATACTGCATCGTTTCGCCCATCATCCACATCACCACCCGCAGCGACGCCCAGGCCCTCACCGTCGAGGTCCGCGATAATGGTATCGGCATCCCGCGCAGCGAACAACGCAAGGTCTTCGATCGTCTTTACCGCGTGCCCACCGGCAACGTGCATAATGTGAAGGGCTTCGGGTTGGGCCTCAGCTATGTGAAGTCCGTAGTGGAAAGACATGGCGGCACCATCCGCGTGGAGAGCGGACCCGAAGGCAATGACCAAGGGACCGGAAGCCGGTTCATCATCACCATACCTTTTGAACATGGAGAACAACACGAGACTGCTGCTGTGCGAGGATGACCCCAACTTGGGCACCTTGCTCGCCCAATACCTGAAGGCAAAGGACTACGAGGTGGAGCTCTGCGTGGACGGCGACCAAGGACTGGCGGCTTACAAGAAGTCCAAGTTCGACCTGTTGCTGCTGGACGTGATGATGCCCCTGAAGGACGGGTTCACCTTGGCGCGGGAGATCCGGAAGAACGATACGGAAACCCCCATCATTTTCCTCACCGCCAAGAACATGCGGAAGGATACCATCACCGGGTTCGAGTCCGGGGCGGACGACTACCTCACCAAGCCTTTCAGCATGGAGGAGCTGTTGTTGCGCATCGCGGCGGTGCTCCGCCGGGCGCGTGGCGTGGAACCGCTGCCCGAACGCAATACCACCTTCAATCTGGGGCGATACACGTTCGATGCGCGCAAGCAACTGCTCACGGGCCCGGAAGGAGAGCGCAGGCTCACCACGAAGGAGAACGACCTATTGCGCCTGCTCTGCGAGAACGCCAACACCGTGCTGGAGCGGTCCACAGCGTTGCGCACCGTGTGGGGGGACGATAACTACTTCAACGGCAGGAGCATGGACGTGTACATCGCCAAATTGCGCAAGTATGTGGCGGACGATCCCGAGGTGGAGGTCGCCAATGTGCATGGGAAAGGGTTCCGGCTGGTGGTGCCGGCCGGTTGAAGTGGCAGGGGTTGTTGGCGCTACTGTATTTTTTTGCCAAGCGGCAACCCATTTCGTGCATCTTTGTGGCCCAACTCACCTAAAACACCCAACATGAAGAACATCTACGGTATTGTTCTGACCACCACGGCACTGCTTTTCAGTGGAACCGTGGGCGCACAGAGCAGATTGACGTTGAAGAACCGAAGCGCGGTCCGGACCACTAACTTGGTGAACGTGGCCGCGTTGCCTCATCACGGATCCGCCAACGCCCAGCGTGGTGGAGGAGCACCTACCAATGACGAATGCACAGGCGCAGTGAATCAGGATCTGGCCGTAGGCTCAAGCGTGACCTTCTCCGGAGATAATACTGGTGCCACTGACAATGGGGAAGGATTGACCATGCCTGCGGTTTGGGAGATGTTCACAACAACTGAATGCGCCAATCTGGAGCTGTCCTATTGTGGTACAACACCGCCGTTCGGGAACGGCTTTGTAAGTATCTACCAAGGTTGCCCATTCACCTCAAACATTGCCGCCGGCAGCTTTAATGACACCACCTGTACAGATGGCAATTTTACGCTCTTCTACACAGGGGTTCCTGCTGGAATCTACTATTACGCAGTGATGCTGGATTCGGCGAACAATGCCGTTGGTCCATACACCATCACGGTATCCGCTTCGGCGTGCGCCGCCCCTCCCGCCAATGATGAATGCATTGACGCTGAGGCGTTGACCGTGGCAGCTGCAGGTGATTGTGCCTCCTCCATGGTGACGGGGAACAACTCCTCTTCCGTGAACTCAACGGGAGACCCCTCTTGTGACAGCTCTACGGATGGTTATCAGGATGTCTGGTACAGCTTCAATTCAGGCAGTGACACCGTGGTGTCGGTAGACCTTACAAACATCGGTGGAACGGACTGGGCCTTCACGGTGCAAGCCACCTGCGATTTCGGCGCGGAGATCTCCTGCGTGATCAACCCTGCAGCTCCTGTTGAAGTGAGCGTTACAGCCAATACGGACTATCTCGTCCGCGTATATGCGAACGTGCAGTATGGCGTAGGTGGTGAGTTCACCTTGTGCGTGAGCCAGATCGCGGTTGTGTACGGTTACTGCATCCCAGAGCCGGTCAACGGCGTAACGGACGGTGATTTCATTTCCAATGTTACACTGGGTTCCATCAACAATGCCACCGGAGGTGACAATGCCTATGAGGACTACACCGCGCAAAGCACGATGTTGGAGCAGGGTGCCTCCTACAATCTGTCGATCTCCAGCGGTGACTACGGGGATGATTACTATGCCGCGTGGATCGATTACAACGGCGATTCCACCTTCCAGGCGACCGAAAAGCTTGGCGAATTCGATGGGACCAATCCCCAAGAGGTGATCACATTGCCCTTCACCGTGCCTGTGGACGCCCCCGTGGGTATTACCCGCCTGCGTGTACGGGGCGTCTATGGCGCAGTGGATATGGATGCTTGCACCGATTACTTCTATGGTGAGACCGAGGACTATCACGTGGATATCACCCTCGCTACCGGTGTGCGTGAGCTGAACAGCACGGACGTGAGCGTGTTCCCCAACCCTACCCAGGGCGACATCACCATCAGCGGTGCCGACCTGAGCGGTACGGTGAACTTTGAGCTCACCGACATGACCGGCCGCGTGGTGTACAAGGACCAGAAGTCCATGACCGCCAACCAGCCTGTGACCTTGCCATTGAACGGCAAACTGGCCCAAGGCACCTACTCGCTCCGCGTGATCACCGCCAACGGCATCAGCAGCCGTCCGGTGATGATCAAGTAAGGAGAACCTCGACCACTAACGCCAAGGGGCGGTCGCATTTTGCGGCCGCCCCTTGTTGCGTTCACTCAATGTCTTCCGCCGCAAGGCGGAGGCATTGAGCAAAAGGGGCGATCATAACGGGCTTCTGAAAACCCATAGTAGCCACCTCCTCACAAGCAACCCGTCCGTCCGCCGTCCACAGGCAGGTTCACGCCGTTGATGTACGCTCCTGAAGGTCCCGCCAGAAAGCAGATGGCGTTCGCGGTCTCCTCCGGCTCCGCGAAGCGCCGCAACGGGATCTCATCCAGCATCGCCTGTGCAGCCTCTTCCTCCGTGCTACCGGATTTCTTGCTCTTGTTGGTGATGATCGCCTTCAAGCGTCCCGTTGCCGTGGCACCCGGTAGCACGTTGTTCACGGTGATGTTGAACGGCCCCAGCTCGTTGGCCAGTGTCTTGGACCATTGTGCCACCGCACCTCGCACGGTGTTGCTGACGCCGAGGTTGGGCAACGGGACCTTCACGCTGGTGCTGATCACATTGATGATGCGCCCACCGCGGCGCTCCTTCATGCCCGGCACGACCGCCAGCACTAAGGTCTGGAAGGCCAGCAGGTGCAGACGGAAGGCCTGCTCATACGCTTCGATCGTTGTCTCATGGGCCAGCCCCGGAGGCGGGCCTCCGGTGTTGTTCACCAGGATGTCCACCCGGCCGTGGGCTTTCACATACCCGGTGATCGCGGCTTTCAGCGCATCGGTGTCCGCCATGTCGGCAACAAGGAAACCATGCTGCTGACTTGTGGAAGTGTCCAGCGCGGCGACGGCTTCCTTCAACTTCACTTCATCCCGCGCCAACAGGGTGACGTGTGCGCCCAAGCGGGCCATTTCCTGTGCCGTGGCATTGCCGATGCCCTGTGTGCCGCCGCCTATCAGGGCGTGTAAGCCGTCCAGTCGAATGTTCATGCCTCAAAGGTAGAGGGCGTGTCCCATGGCCCTCCGCCTGTTCCGTAAGTCATCCCCCCAGGGGTCATCCACCGTACGGTGAATGCCCCCTGATCGGAAGCCGTACTTTCGGGGATCCAATCCCACTGCCATGTCCATCCGCCGTCCCTTCAATCTCAAACAGTGGGTTTCCGACAATCGGGACCTGCTGAAACCGCCCGTGGGCAACAAGAACCTCTACGTTGATGCGGGTGACTTCATCGTAATGGTGGTGGGCGGACCGAACGCACGCAAGGACTACCACTGGAACGAGACCGAGGAGCTTTTCCTGCAGTTGGAAGGGGATATCGAAGTGGGTATCCAGGAAGATGGCAAGGCCGTGAAGGTCCCCATCAGGGAGGGTGAAATGTTCCTGCTGCCCGCCCGCACACCGCACTCGCCGAGCCGACCGGCCAATACCGTGGGATTAGTGGTGGAGGCCAAACGCGCCGACCGCGAAATGAAGGACGGTCTGCTCTGGTTCTGTGAGAAGTGCAACCACAAACTCCACGAGGATTTCTTCGTGCTGAACGACATCGAAATGGATTTCCTGCCGCGCTTCAGGAAGTTCTACGGGGATGAAAAGCTGCGGACCTGTGGGAAGTGCGGTACCGTGATGGAGGCCGACCCACGCTTCATTTGATCGTTGCCGATGGCCGAGCTGCTGTCCGTTGACATACACACCCACATCCTGCCGCAGGACATCCCGGACTTCGGCCGTCGCTTCGGCTATGGCGGCTTCATCCACTTGGACCATCACCGGCCCGGCTGCGCCCGGATGATGAAGGACGACCGGTTCTTCCGGGAGGTGGAGGCCAACGTGTGGGACCCGGAGGTACGCATGCGCGAATGCGACACGCACCAGGTGCACGTGCAAGTGCTCAGCACCGTGCCGGTGATGTTCAGTTACTGGGCCAAGCCCAAGGACACGCTGAACCTGGCCATGTTCCTCAACGACCACATCGCGGGTATCGTGGAAAAGCATCCGAAGCGTTTCATCGGCCTAGGCACCTTGCCCATGCAGGACCCCGAGCTTGCTGTGAAGGAGCTGGAGCGCTGCAAGGCGATCGGCCTCAAAGGGATCCAGGTCGGCACGCACGTGGAGAACGTGAACCTCGGCGAACCACGTTTGTTCCCCATTTTCCAAGCCTGCGAGGAATTGGGCATGGCGGTGTTCGTGCATCCGTGGGACATGCTGGGCAAGGAGCGTACGGACAAGTATTGGATGCCTTGGTTGGTGGCCATGCCGATGGAGACTACACTGGCGATCACCAGCATGATCTTCAGCGGATTGTTTGAAAAACTGCCGAAGTTGCGTGTGGCCTTCGCGCATGGTGGCGGCTCCTTCCCCGGTACCTTCCCCCGCATTCAGCACGGGTTTGATGTAAGGCCCGACCTCTGCGCCGTGGACAATCCGGTGCCGCCGCGCGAATACATAGGCAAGTTCTGGCTCGATTCATTGGTGCATGACCCCGCGTTGCTGCAACACATCGTGGACCTCTGCGGCGCCGACAAGGTGGCCTTGGGCACGGACTACCCCTTCCCGTTGGGCGAACTACAGCCGGGCCAGCTGGTCCGCTCCATGCCTTGGGACGATAAGCAGAAGGAACTGGTACTCAGCGGTGCGGCCCTGCAATGGCTGGGCTTGGAACGCGGTGCGTTCACCTGACCAGGTTCACGTGCCCGTAGACCGTGCGACTGCTGCCGTTCGTTTCGGTGTAGTCCACGCGCCACACATAGGTGTCGATCGGCGATCCCTTTCCGTTGAAAGTCCCGTCCCACGCACCGTCCAGTTCGTCCGTGCTGAAGATCTGTTCACCCCAACGGTTGAAGACCAACAGGCGTAGCTCGGACACTTCGCTCGTCAAGGCATAGAACTGATCGTTCACCCCGTCCCCATTGGGCGTGAAGGTGTTCGGAACGAACAGGGTGCCCCGGAAGAAAACCGTCACTTGGTCGGTGGCCTTGCAGCCGTTCATGTCGGTAAGCTCCACGGTATAGGTGGTGGTGGTAAGGGGCGTAGCGACGGGATAGGCGCAGGTGTCGCAACTGAGCGATGAGTCCGGGGACCAGAGGAAGGTGCCGATGCCGAATGCATGGAGCACGGTGCTGTTCCCAAAGTCGACGCTGGTCTCGTAGCCTGCGGTGACCGTGGCTGCCGGGTACAGGCCCACCTGGACCTGTGCGCTGGCCGTGCAGCCCAAGGCATTGGTGATCGTCACGGAATAGGTACCGGCCACGGCGGGATCGAGCACGAGCGAGTCGGTATCCACGCCGGTGGGCGACCAAGCGTATACCGTTCCGCCGGAAGCATGCAAGGTGACAGGCGCGCCAGCGCAAACAAGGGTGTCCGGCCAAGCCAATGCCTCGACGGTGGCAATGCCGACGAACGCACTATCCGTAAGGCTTCCACAGGCGTTGGTCATGGCAACCACGTAGGTCGTAGATGCCAAGGGTGCAACATCGGGATCTTGAATCGTCAGGTCGGTGATGCCCGGTGCTGCATGCCAAGCATACCAAACCGCATCGCCGGCATGCAATTGAACCGATGTGCCCGGACAGATCACCGTGTCCGTCAATGCGGGCAGCGGCGGGTCCGTGAAGACCGTCACCAGCACACTGTCCTCCACCGAGCATCCCTCCGGCGTGGTGATGACCACCGCATATTGCGTATCGGTCACGGGCGAAACGACAGGGTTGCTGATGCCGGGATCGGACAAGGTCGCTGCGGGCGACCAGAGATAGGACCCGCCACCGCTGGCATCCAAGGCAATGCCGGAACCAAGGCATACGGACGTGTCCATGCCCGCGGAACCGACAGGGTCCAGCCAGGTGATGAGCACCGTGGCGGTATCAATGCCGCAGTCGCTGCTGGCGATCACTTGATAGGAGGTGCTGTCGCTGGCTGGCGTGGCCACGGGGTCCGCGATATTGTCAGCGCTGAGCCCGGTGGAAGGCGACCAGGCCCAGGAGGTGCCGCCGGTAGCCTGCAATTGGATGCCTGTACCGGGACAGATGGGCGGAACGAGATCGACCGCGGCCTCCGTGGGATCGATACTGATGACCTGGATCTCTGAGGAGTCCGAAGTCGTGCAGCCATAGCTGTCGGACAACACCATGCTCACGTTGAAGGTGCCTTCAGTAGTATAGATATGTGCCGGCGCGAGTTCCGTGCTGGTGGTGCCATCACCGAAGTCCCATAAATAGGTGTCCCCACCGGTGCTGCTGTTGGTGAACTGGATGCTGCCGGGGATGCAGATGGTGTTGGGCCCGTCGATGCCGATGGTGACGTGCGCCACGGCCAGTTCGAACTTGAACACGCCGAGGTTGCAGTAGAAAGAGTTGTTGGTATTGCTCCAAGCTCCGGGTGTCGTGGGGAAATCGTCATTGCCTTGACAACCCGCACAAACGGCCTGATATACCGTTCCGTCCTTGTCAAAGCGCGAGGTTCCGCCGTCCACATGTTCCGGGCTGGTTCCGCCCCCGAAGTAGGTGGCGTAGTTCAACGCGACCGCATCGGGGTCCAGCAGCATCAGGTAGAAATCACTGCCATCGGTGGTGGTCTGGAAAGCGTCCGCAGTGAGCGGCAGGTTCGCCGTGGTGCTGGCGCCGGCGTCGGCCATGTTATGGTTCACGGTGCCACCCCAACCGCAGAAGTAGATCTGACCGCAGTTGCTTACCAAGAAGGCCGTAGGTGAGATGTCCTCGTTCCCCGCGCCGGAACCGATCACCGTGGACCAGATGGAAGTGGAGAGGTCGTTGCTCAATTTCTGGATGAACTGCGAACTGCCGGGGTTGGCATAGACGCCGGGCGACACGGGATAGCTGCCATGGGTCTGCCCCACTACGTAGACGTCGTCGAAATTGTCAACCTGGACGAAATAGGTCTGGTCAAAGGCGGACGTGCCGAGGAAGGATGCGGAAAGCAGGTTGCCGAGGTCGGTGCTCCAACGCGCCACATAGCCGTCTACGCTCCCGTTGTTGGTGGCCTGGAAGGGCGTGCCGGGCATGGTGAGGTCGGTGCTTGTGGTGCCGCCCGTGGTGAAGACCTGGCCGTTGGAATCGAACTGCACGCCATAGCCGCTGTCGTTGCCGCTACCGCCGTAGAAGGTGGCCTGCAATGTGGTGAGTGCGGGATCCATGCGGAAGAAGTAGGCGTCCTGGATGCCGCCGCCGAAGACGGCCTGCGGCGCATTGGCGCTCACGGGAATGTCCGCGCTCTGGGTGGAGGTGCTCACCACGGGCCACTCGGAGGCATCCAAGGCCACTTCCCCGCGAAAATGGTCCCCGTAGTTGTGCGACAAGGGGAGCACGTTGTTCACTCCGTCGTTGCTGCTTCCGCCCACGTAGGTGCATGCGGTCAAGGAGGTGGCGTCCGCGCTGAAGTGCGCCAGCACGATGTCCGTGCCGTCGGCTTGTCCGTAGCCATAGCCGAAGGACTGGCCCACCCACGTTGGTGCCGTGACGCTGATGTTGTCCCCCCCATGGAAGGTCTGGTCATAGGCTCCGCCAGTTGCGGGAAAATCCGCCGATCCGGTGCTGCCCATCATGTACAGCTCGTTGTTGGAGTTCACCACTAAGCTGTGCGGGCACTCATTACCGCTGCCCCCGATATAGGTGCTCCAGATCTGTGAGGTACCGTCAGGGGAGAATTTGGTGATCCCGATATCGATCGTGCCTCCATTGAAGCTGGGGTCCAGTACACCCACCGTGGTGGGGTAACCTGCGCTGAATACGATACCCCCGCCGTAGAGGTGACCACCAGCGTCATAGGTGGCGGTGAAGCCGAAATTGTTCGCTGTGCTGCCGCTGTATGTGCCGAAGGTCAGCACTGGGTCGATCACCAACGGAAGTAGAATGTCGTAACCGTCCGGGAGGTCGAAGGTGACGTGGGAGCCGTTCAGCCGGTAGGAGCAGCGCACGCCTTTTCGGCCCGAAGCTGTTTCCTGGTAAGCCACGGGCGCCTCTTCGATCACGGTGCCTGCGGATGTCTTCACGAACAAGCGCCCGTCCTTTATGGACAATCCGTCCTGCCCGTCGAAACGCAAGCGCACCTGTACCGGATCGCTTCCGGGCGCCACGATGAAGTCATACTTCAGCCCCATGCTTCCGTCCATCCGCAGGTCGATGCCCGGATACAACTCCTTCAACTTCACTTCTCCATAGACCGAGCAGCCGGTGCCCCAATGCGCTGGATCGTTTCCCAAGAAAAAGTTCTCGTAGAAGCCCTGCGCCGAAGCACCTGACGGGATCGCTTCCGAGGTCCCTTCGAAGGAAACGCGGAAGGCATGCGCATGCTCAGGCTCCGGCGGACCGTCATGTTCATGTCCATGGTGCTCCATCGGGCCTCCGGAATGAAGCGTATAGGTGAGCGCGTTCCGCTCCACGAACAAGGCCCCGCCCGGCACCAACGTGCGATAGGCCACCTGTTCCGGCCATTGGCCCTTGTTCTGCGTGAACCGTGCCGCAGGCGGCTGCGTGGCCATCAGCGAAATGGCGAACAGGCAGAAGGCTATGCAAAGCGGATGGCGCACGGTGATCGGGGACCTTCGGTTTCGGACCCCCAAGCTAAGACCTATTGCGCGGCCTACAAGTTGCTTCAAGTTGCCCGGACCGATCGGCCCGAAATGAAAAGACGCACATTGAACCAATGTCCCCTCAAGGTGTACGGCCCGGCATGAATGGCGAACTTTGGCCCGATGCCCGGCCGATCCAGCGGTTGGGGCAGTACTTGATGCGACACGCCCGCAAGATCCTTTTCGGCACGGCCGCCGCGCTTGTTGTAATGCTGGGCTGCGCCTCCACACAGAAAGCGGTCAACAGGCCCCATGGGAAGAGCGACCCGCGCTGGGCCGCCGTGGACTCGCTCAGCAATATCGGCCAGTTCGCATCGGCCCTGAAAGCCACGGAGGTGATCTTGGCCGAAGCACGCGCCGCACACGACTGGCGCACGGAGTTCCGCGCCTGGATGTACTCCGCGAGGTTCATGCGCTTTACCGGTGGTGATGCCGTGCAGGTGCTCGCCAAGCTGGATTCCGCAAGGAACAACGCGGAAACTCCCCTGAAGCAACTGTTGCTCAGCGTGGCCGCCGATCAATGGTGGGGCTACTATCAGCAGAACCGCTGGAAGGTGCTCGACCGCACCAACATGGATGAGGCCACCGACGACCCGGAGACCTGGGACCAAGTCGCCTTTATGCAAAAGGTGATCGACCAGTACATCGCATCGTTGGAACCGGCGGAAGACTTGGCGAAGATCCCCGTGGGTGAATTGGGCGCCTTGTTGGAGCCCGCCCATGCTGATACCGCGTTGCGGCCAACGCTCTTTGATGTGCTCGCCCGCCGGGCACTGGAGGTTTTCCAGAACAGCGAAACGCGCTTGGCGGAACCGGCATGGCGCTTTAAGCTCGATGGTCCGAACGCCTTCGCATCAGCACCCGAATTCGCCTCGGCGAGCTTCGCAACCCGCGATAGCACCGCTTGGGAATGGCAGGCGCTGCGGCTCTACCAGCGGCTCACCGCATTGCATCTCAAGGACGGCCGCCAAGCCGCGCTCACGGATGTCACCCTCGACCGGCTCGCCTTCGCCCGCGCCAACAGCACGCTTCCGGACAAGGACAGCCTCTACCTCAAGGCGCTGCAGGCACAGAGCACCACGCTCTTGGCCGGTGAGGAGAAAAGCGCGGTGATGCTCGCCATTGCGCAATGGCATGCGGACCAAACCGCCAACTACCAAAGGCTCGCGCCGGACAGCGCGTTCAAGTGGGAAAGGAAGACCGCCGTTGACATCTGCCGCGAGATCGCCTCGCACCAACAGGAACCTTTCGCCTCCAAACGCGCCAAGGCCTTGATCGCCCAGTGGACGCAGCCATCCTTGCAGGTGAACGCGGAGGAGGCCGCAACGCCGAACATGCCATTCCGGGTCTCCGTCAGCTACACCAACACCTCACACCTGTGGCTGCGCATCGTGAAGGATGATGCAAAGCGGGATGAGCGACGCGGATACCGGGACCAGGAAGACCTGAAGCGGATCTTGGGACTGCCCGTGCTGCGCGAATGGAACATGGAGCTGCCGGACGACGGTGACCTCAATGGGCATCTAGTGGATGTCCCGGTGGAGCCGCTCTCGATCGGCAGCTACAGCATCATCGCCTCGGACAGGTCACTACCGAATGACAACGGCATCATCGTGATCACAGAGGTGCAGGTGACCCGCTTGTCCCTGGCACAGCGCTCCACTGCAAAAGGCAAACCAGCCGTGCTGGTGATGGACCGCGAGAGCGGTACGCCCGTGGAGGGTGCCAAAGCGGAGCTCTTCTCACAGTTCTATCAGAACGGTGGCTTGCGTGACATCAGTATCGGTTCAGCCATCACGGGTGCTGAAGGCATGGCCGAGGTCGCCGCGCCGAATGACCGGCCCGGACAGCAGCGCTGGGTGGTCACCTTAGGGAAAGATCGCCTTGCGACCCCCGGCAGCTACTACTACCGTTACTACGACAGAGGAAATGTGCGCGACACGCTCCGCACCTTCCTCTTCACCGACCGCGCCATCTATCGCCCCGGCCAACCGGTGATGTTCAAGGGCATCGTTTCCGTGAAACGGGGCAAGACCACCGTGGTGAAGCCAGGATACAGGACCACGGTCCGCTTCTTTGATGTGAACGGCCAGTTGATCGATTCCGCAGCGGTGACCACGGATGCGTTCGGGGCATGCCATGGCCGGTTCACAGCGCCGCAGGGAACGCTCACCGGCAGCATGCGCATCCAAGAAGAGTTCGGCAGCCGGTACATCCAAGTGGAGGAGTACAAGCGCCCCATGTTCGAGGTGCTTTTTCCGAAGAGCGATACCGCCAAGGCCGTCAATGTCGCGAAATTGAACGGGACCGCCACCGTGCATGGCCTTGCGAAGAGCTACGCCGGCGTACCCCTGGACGGTGCGCAAGTCCATTGGACGGTAAGGCGTGAAGCGCGCATGCCATGGTGGTGCGGCAGGTATTGGCGCTCGTTCATCCCCTGGGAAAGGTCTACGGAGATCGCCAGCGGTACGGCGGAAGCGGACGCCAACGGCAACTTCAGCATCAGCTTTCTTGCCGAGGCCGATGCAGCCATTTCACGCAAGGCCGATCCCACGTTCACGTTCAGCGTGGAGGCCAACATCACCGACGTGAACGGCGAAACGCAAAGCAGCAGTACCAGCATTTCGGTTGGCTACCGCAGCATCGACATCGCATTGAACGTCGGCGATGGTTTCGACCGTTCCACCATGGACAGCCTGGTGGTGAGCGTGCAGGACCTCAACGGCAACATGCTCGACGTGCCGATGGATGTGCGCATCACGCGGCTGCGGACGCCGCTTACGCCGTTGCGCGACCGGTTGTGGGAACAGCCGGACCGCCACATGCTCACCGCCGAACAATTCAAGGAACGCTTCCCGCAGGACGAGCATGCCGATGAGAACGATCCGCTCACTTGGCCGAAGGAAGCCGTGGTGATGGAGCGGAAGGAATGGCTGGCCAATGGGAAACCGATGGTGTTGTCCGGAATTGCGGATTGGGACGTGGGCAGCTACCTGATCGAAGTGAGCGCCGTGGACGCTCAAGGCGATGCAGTGCGTGTTCAGAAAGCAGTGACAGTCTATGATCCGGCGGTGCAGCACACGGGTTTTGTCAACGAAGCGTTCCATGTGGAAGCGGTGAAAGCGAAAGCCGAGCCGGACGAAAAGGCGGTGCTGTTGGTGAGCTCTGCACTTTCGGAAGCACACATCCTGATGGAGGTGGAACGCGAGGGCGTGATCGCCGTGCGGCGCTGGCTTACGATAAAGGACGGGCAACAACGCGTGGAGCTACCGGTGCTGGAAGCGGACCGTGGCGGCTTCGCCGTTCACTTCATCTCCGTGGAGCGCGGCCGTTCGCACAACCAGGATGTATACATCAACGTGCCGTGGAGCAACAAGGAGCTGCATGTGGAATGGATGACCTTCCGCGACAAGCTTCTGCCCGGTGCGAAAGAGGAATGGCGCTTGAAGATCACCGGCCCGAAAGGGGAGAAAGTGGCCGCCCAACTGCTCGCGGGCATGTACGATGCCTCGCTCGACCACTTCGTTCCGCATGCATGGGACCTGTCCGTATGGCCGACGAACAGCGCACGCATGGGATGGGAGCAGCCCATGCCGTTCGGCGTGAGCAACGGGGACCAACTGTGGCGCAACCTCCAACTACCTGCGGATACGATCCACATCTATCCGGAGTTGAACACGTACGGGGCCAACCTATGGCAAGGGAGCTACGGATACAGGAATCGCACCGCGTCACGTAGCGCCGGTGTGATTTCGCTCATGGACAAAAACGAGGAGACAGTAACAGGTGCCATGGCCAAGTCAACAGAGGCCCAAACGGTACAACTTGAGGAGCCGCTCATCGCCAAGGATGAAGGGACATCATCGCCGCCGCCACCGGTAGCGGATGCGCCACCGCCCGCCACCCGCACGGATTTCCGCGAGACAGCCTTCTTCCTGCCGGATCTGCTCACCGACAAGGACGGCAGCGTGATCCTGCGATTCACCATGCCGGACGCGCTTACCCGGTGGAAGCTGATGGGGCTCACCCACACCACTGACCTCAAGACCGCGCAATTCACCAAGGAAGTGATCACGCAAAAGCCCTTGATGGTGACGCCGAATTTGCCGCGCTTCCTGCGCGAGGGTGATGCGATCACGTTGACCTCAAAAGTGGCGGTGATCGAAGGCGCGGCGGTGACCGGCATTGCCACACTGGACCTCTTCGACCCCTTCACCAATGCGGCGTTGAACGATCGCTTCGGGCTGAAGAACAACACCGTTCCATTCACCGCCGGACCGGGTGCGAGCGCTGCCGTGGCGTGGGATGTCCAGGTGCCGGAAGGCGTGAGCGCGGTCAGCGTGCGGATCAGTGCCAAGGCCGGTTCCTTCACCGATGGCGAGGAGAAACCACTGCCCATCCTCACCGATCGCGTGCTCGTTACCGAAAGCCTGCCGCTGCCGATCAGCAAGGCCGGCACGAAGACCTTCACCCTGGAGAAGCTGAAGAACAGCACCAGTTCCACGCTGCGCAACCAAAGCCTGAAACTGGAGTTCACGCCCAACCCCGCGTGGTACGCCGTGCAAGCGCTGCCCTACCTGATGGAGTACCCGCACGCATGCAGCGAGCAGGTCTTCAGCCGCTTCTATGCCAACAGCCTTGCATCGCACATCGTGGACGAACGTCCGGCGATCAAACAGGTCTTTGTGCAATGGGCGGCGAAGGGTGAAGGCAATGAGGAGGCATTCCTCAGCAAATTGGAGAAGAACAGCGAACTGAAGAACGTGGTGCTGGCGGAAACGCCGTGGGTGCTCAATGCCCGTAGTGAAAGGGAAAGTAAGCAGCGCATCGCCTTGCTCTTCGACATGCAGCGGATGGCCAACGAGAAAGCCGTGGCCCTGAAAAAGTTGCGTGATGCACAGTTGAGCAACGGAGCGTGGCCGTGGTTCACCGGCATGCAACCGTCGCGCTGGGTAACGCAGGGCATCGTGTCGGGCTTCGGGCATTTGGAGAAGCTGGGCGCGGCGGACCTCCGTCCCGACGGACAGACGCAGGTGATGTTGAAGAATGCGGTACAGTGGCTGGACAGAGACGTGGATTCTGACTACAAGCGGTTGTTAATGCGGAGCACAAAGGCGGAGCGCATGGAGTACACGCCCGACCATTCCGTGGTGCAGTACCTCTATGCACGCAGCTTTTTTTCACGCTGGCCGATCACCGGCACCACCAATACAGCCGTGGAGTTCTACAAGGGCCGACTGGCCGTGACCTGGCTCAGCTTCGGCTTGCAGGAACAGGCCATGATCGCGCTCGCCATGGACCGCCTCGGCGATCATGCCACGGCACAGCTCATCATGAAGTCGCTGGGTGAACGGGCCACGCGCAGCGAGGAATTGGGCATGTACTGGAAGAACTTCAACGCGGGCTGGTACTGGTGGGATTTCCCCACGGAGACCCACGCGCTGATGATCGAGGCTTTCCACGAAGTGGCCAAGGACGAGGCCCGCGTGAACGAACTGCGCCTATACCTGCTGAAGCTGAAGCAGACCACCGACTGGAAGACCACCAAGGCCACGGCGGAAGCCTGCTATGCGCTGCTGCTCACGGGAGACAACTGGCTGGAGCCTGTGGACGCCCCGGTGATCACCGTGGGCGGGCAGAAGATCATTGCCGAAAAGCAGGAGGCCGGAACAGGCTACTTCCAGAAGATGTGGGCCGCGGATGCCATCAAACCCGACATGGGCGATGTGACGATCACCACCACCGCCGATCGTGCCGCATGGGGAGCGCTCTACTGGCAATACTTCGAGCAGATGGAGAAGGTCACTTCCGCCGAAAGCCCGTTCAGCGTCAAGAAACAGGTGATGCTCAACGAGCCGACCGATGCGGGTCCGAAGCTCATCGCACTGGACAAGGCCCGTACGCTGAAACCCGGTGATAAGCTTACCGTCCGCATCGAGCTGCGCACCGACCGCGCCATGGATTACGTGCATTTGAAGGACCTGCGCGCGGCCGGACTGGAACCCACGGAAACGCTCAGCGGCTACCGCTACCAAGGCGGCTTGGGCTACTACCAAAGCACCCGCGATGCGGCCACGGACTTCTTCTTCGACCACCTCCGGCCCGGCACCTACGTCTTCGAGTACGACCTGCGCGTCTCCCATGCGGGCGACTTCAGCAACGGCATCACTACGGCGATGTGCATGTACGCGCCGGAGTTTTCCTCGCACAGCGAAGGGGTGAGGATCGAAGTGGGGAAGTGATCGAGACGATCGGGACGAGGAACGGCAGGGTTTCCTGAAAGCGCTTCCACTACTTTCGGGATACAAAACCCACGGCCATGAAGCTCATTCCAATTACCCTGCTACTGCTCGGCCTTCACTTGGCTTCCTTCGCCCAGCCCTATTTCTGTGAAGCTCCCGACTCGATCTTGGCGCGGTACCGTGACGATGCCGACCGTATGACCATCGACCAGACCTTCCGGTACAGTAGCACATGGATGGACTCGGTGAACATCAACCCGGAATGGGCGCAAACGAACTTGGGCGCTTTGATCGCCGTGTACAACTCCACTTCGCCGGAACGCGATACCGTGGTGGACCTATTGGATATGCACATCTATCCGATCATACCGCTGAGAACAATATCCGTTATAGTGGATTCCACCTTGGCCTGGGTCCATCAGCTCGAAGCCGGCAACCTCCCCACTGGAAACACTGCTCTGAACGGGCTTATGCAGCAGTATGATGTGGTAGAATACCATTTTTCCTCCTGGGCACCAGGTGCGAATAGGGTGATCTCCTTCAGCACCGGTACCAATTGCAATACCCTTGCCTTGGCTGATCGGTTCGGGCAGTTGCCTGACGTGGCTTTTGCGAATGCGAGTGGCAGCGCCGGTGATGGAGACCAGATCACCGACTCCGTGTATTCCGATCATATTGAGATCACTTTCGGATACGGTTGGGGGGATTGCCCCGCTGGTTGCGGTGGGAGATATTATTGGAAATTCTCGGTGCAGCCTGACTGTGCTGTGGAGTTCATTGGCAGCTATGGGATGTCCCCTTTCTTAGGGTTAGGCGTGGATGAGATCCCGTCTGTACAATGGCAAGCCTGGCCCAATCCCGCGAGCGACCGGCTTCATGTTGATGGACCCGTTCCGAAGGGGACGCTTATGGTACACAGCCTTGATGGTCGGTCCATAATGACCGCATCGCAGTATGGGCACGGCATCGATGTGAGCGGCTTGCATTCAGGAGTCTATATCCTGCGTCAAATTGACCGCCCCGAGGTGGCTCCATTGCGGTTCGAGGTGGTGCATTGACCGGTGCCCAGCGAAGGCGGATGGCCGGGCGAACTCGAAGGCCCGGACCCGCGTATACCTTCGCCGCATGAAAGCACTTTTCCCTTCCGCCGTCCTTGGCACGGCATTGTTGATGAACGCTTGCGGCGACGGTAAATCCGATGCCGCCAAGCAGATGGCCGCTGCGGCCGACAGCGCCCGCGCGGCGGCTACGGTCGACCTGGCCGAATATCACATGCCCTTGGTGCTGGAGATGCCGACCGGGGCACCGGTGCCCACCTTGGTCTGGAAGGATGAGATCGGTAAGCTGGCGGTGCGGGCAGGTGATCATTTTGCCATCGAGATCTCGGAAGCGCCCGCCGACATGGAACGTTTGAAGGCCGACCTGGACCGCGATCTGTTGAAAAAGAACACCATTGTGGAAGAAAAGCCCGAACTGATCATCTACAGGTCTGAATTTCCCGATGATACCGCGTTGGTATTCTATCATTTCGACCGATCGGTCACTGCGGACGGTCGCATTTTTCACATTGAGGATGCGGATGACGGCACCCCTTTCACCTTGGAAGACGTGAATAAGATGGCTACGGCCGTGCATGTAAAATCCCCAGCGTGACGCTTATCTGCTGATAGCATGGCCCGAAATTGGCGGGCAGTCCCGACATCTGCCGTATATTTCGGCCTTCTATACACCACCCGCAATGCTGAAGCTTCGACATCTCTTTCTCCTTGGTGCCTTGCTCGTCGGTCTGTTCGCGCAGGCAGGCACCATCGTGCTGGACGGCAATTACCAGGGCAAGAACATCTTCGTCCAAAATCCGTTTTCCGAAGCTGGCGTGGGCTTTTGTGTCTATCAGGTGACGGTGAACGACAAGGTGGCCACCGATGAGATCAATTCCAGTGCTTTCGAGATCGATCTGGCCAACTTCGGGTTCAAGGTGGGCGACAAGGTGATGATCAAGATCATGCACAAGGACGGTTGCACCCCCAAGGTGTTGAACCCGGAGGTGCTCAAGCCGAAAAGCACCTTTGATATCGTGAAGCAGGGTGTTTCCACGGAAGGCACCTATTCGTGGACCACCTCCAATGAGACAGGTGAGCTGCCCTTTGTGGTGCAAGAGAAGCGCTGGAACAAGTGGATCCGGGTAGGGGAAGTGATGGGTAACGGGACCCCCGGTGAACATTCGTATTCCTTCAAGGTGGTGCCCCACAGCGGAGAGAACATCTACCGGGTGAAGCAGACCGACATGTCCAAGCGTTCGCGCTTCAGTGAGAACGCGGCCTACACCGACCCTTCGGTTCCTGTGGTGACCTGGGCCTACGACAAGAAGGCGGAGCAGATCCATCTCAGCGCGGGCAGCCTTTATGAGATCTACGACCAGTTCGGCAACATCGTGAAGCGCGGCTATTCCACGGATGTTGATGTGAGCGACCTGAAGCGCGGGCTCTACTACCTGAACTACGACAACAAGATGGGGGACACCTTCGTCAAGCGATAAAGGTGACTTTGATCGGAATGCAGGACCTCGCTTCGGCGGGGTCTTTTGCTGAACGGCAGAACTGTCCGGCCTAACTTTCCACCATGATCCGTATTGAGCACATCGGTATCGCCGTGAAAGACCTGGCCAAGGCCGAGGAGATCTATGCCGCCTTGCTGGGAAGCCCCAGCTATAAACGCGAGGAGGTTGCCAGCGAAGGCGTCATCACCTCGTTCTTCCAAGTAGGGCCGAACAAGATCGAGTTGCTGGAAAGCACCCGGGCGGAAGGCCCGATCGCCAAAGCCATTGAAAAGCGCGGTGAAGGCATCCACCATATCGCTTTCGAAGTGGCCGATATCCGCGCCGAGATGCTGCGACTGAAAGCTGAAGGGTTCGTTCTGCTTAACGACGAACCCAAGCGCGGGGCGGACAATAAGTTGGTGTGCTTCGTGCATCCGAAGAGCGCCAACGGGGTGTTGGTGGAGCTTTGTCAGGAGGTTAAGTGAACTAGGAATGGCCACCCGTAAAGAGTCCGTTGAGTTCCTGTTGGAATGCTTGGGCATGCCGGATCGCTTCGCGACCAAGAGCATGTTCGGTGAATATGCCCTGTATGCCGACGGGAAGACGGTCGCGCTGGTCGCCGACGATCGCCTCTTCGTGAAGATCGTTCCGGCGAGTGAGGACCTGCGTTCCATCTGTGAACAGGGCCCGCCTTATCCGGGGGCAAAGGCGCACTATACGCTGGACGAGGACCAATGGTCGTCCATTCGTGAGCTGCCGAGGATCCTGATCGCCGTGGCCGCAGCACTTCCGGAGCCGAAGCCTAGGAAGGGCAGTGGCAAGCGTTCAGTGAAATAGCCCGAGCCGCTCCACCAACTGGATCACGTCCTCCTTGGCCAGGTCCAAATGCTCGGCATGCAGCCCGGCCTTCCGCGCCCCTTCCACGTGCTGGATGCTGTCGTCGATGAACAAGGTGTGTTTCGGGTCCGCATAGTTCTGGTCCAGTACGAACTTGAAGATCTCCGCGTCCGGCTTGCGCATACCCAGTTCGCAACTGTAGTAGGCGCCGACAAAGAGCCCCTTGAAATCGGTTATCCCGTTCTCCCTGGCCACGATGGCCTCGAAGGCCGGCACATGGATGGCGTTGGTGTTGCTGAGCAGTAGCACTTCGTACCGTTCCTTCAGTCGCTTTACAAGATCAATGCGTGCCGGCGGAATGCTGCCGATCATGGCGTTCCAGCAGTGGTCGATCTGTGCGTCCGTGAGCGGCGAGCCGTGAAGTTGCCGGATCCGATCACGGAACTGCGCCGGGGAAAGCGCGCCCGTCTCGAAGCCGTCGAAGAGGTGGTCCTGTTTGGCCTTGCTGTAGAGGCTGTCGAAATCCGCGAAGCCCAGCTTCTCGAACTCGAGGGCGGCGGCATGGTAGTCCACATCGATGAGCACACCGCCCAGGTCGAGCAGGATGGTGTCGTACGGCAACGGTCGTTCCATGGGGCGCGAAGCTATCCGCTGCACGGGATCCGCATCAACGGCTACTTTCGCGGCCTGTTACCGGGCCTATAGCTCAGCGGTCAGAGCAGCGGACTCATAATCCGTTGGTCGCAGGTTCAAATCCTGCTGGGCCCACCATTTCATTCCACGCCTGTCAATACGGGCGCACGGCAGTCACGGTCATGTCCAGGTCGTCGACCAGAAAGCGGCTTTTCCCGTCCTGGTTCCAGAAGTAGAATTTGACGCGCTCGCCTTTCCTTAAAGGCTCCAGCGGCACCCGGTATTCAATATGCTCCCAGAGGCTGTCACCGGCCGGGGGCATCGGCTCCATGGCGAAGGACTGGTACTGGACGATCTCGCCTTTCGCGTTCTCGGCGCTGGCCACCACCGTTATGCCCCGGGTGTCGTCGGCATGGAACACGTAGCGTTCAAAGCCCAATGCGAAATACAATGCGCGCCCTGTCGGCAGGTCTTTGGCGGGCATCTCGAAGCTGGGACCGAACTCGTCGGTGGTGTCGCAGGTCACCACATGCCATGGGCTGGGCGCGGGATCGAAGAGGACCGGCTTGCCATGCCAGTAGCGCACCCAGCGTTCGGCGTCCCAGCGGACATGCACCAGTGTGTCCATACCGTTGGGGTTGTAGGGTGCGATCATGTAGCGTCCGCCGAGGCGTTCGTGGTGGTCGGCGTCAAAGTGCAGGAAGCTGAACGCGTACTTCTTCCGGTCCATGCATTCACGGTCCAGGAAGCCGTGGTTGTATTGGTAGCACTGCGCCAACTGGAGCGCAGAAGCAAATACCAGAAAGGTGATGGCCGCCATCCTCCGCCACCCTTGCCAACGGTCCAGCATGAAGGCCAGAGGAAGCGCGAACACGGTGTAATGCTCCACATACACGCGTGCGCCAAAGCCGCTACCGTAATACCAGATCCACCAGCTACTGATGACATAGGTGATCACCAGCCAGTACAGCGCCGCGCCGATGGCCCGAAAGCGATCATGCTTCCACAGCAGCGGCACGCTGAATGCTGCAAGGACCAATACGGGCGTCCAGATGAACAAGCCGCGCCGGATGCCGATGAGCACTTGAAGGATGGCGGGCCGGCCCCATTGAAAGCCTTCCCCTTTGTAGCCGTATGCCACGAAGCTTCCCACCTGGGCGTGCCAGAGGATGGGCTGGATGGCAACTATTGACGCACCGGCCAGCATCATCAGCGCGGTGGCAACGGGTTTCTGGCGGAAGCTGCGCAGAAGATCCGGCGTGGCTTTGCCCAGCACGACCGGGACCGCAAGCAGAACAAGCCCGTTCACCGGCCTCACCAGCACGATCATCCCAAGCACAACACCCCAAGCGATGATCCGTCCAACGGAAGCCTCCACGGCGATGCGCTGCGTGAGCAGCAGGAAAAACTCGAACAGCGCAAAGGAGTACACATGTGACCAGCCCGGTTGCACGGCAGTGAACTGGAGAAGCTGTGTGCCGAAGCCCAACATCAACAGCACGGTCGCCACGGTCCGGTCGCTGATGCCCAAGTGCAGCAGCAAAGCCCGGAACGCAAGCAACCCGAGCAGGGCATAGATCAGTGCGGCAAAGGCGATAGCACGTTCGTACGGCGGAGAGAATCCGTCAGCCACGCCGCCGGTCGCCTTCACGTAAGCATGGGCGCTGAGGAAGAACGGGGTCAGTAGCAAAGCTTCCCCGGCGAAATACTTGTTGAGCGTGCCGTTCGGTGTCACGTTCACATATTCATGCCGTACGCGCTCATGGCCGAGGTCGTGGGTGATGAACACCGCGTGCAAGTACCCGTAGTAGCCATGCACGTCGCTCACAATGATCCCGCCCGCGTTTTCCTTGGAAGAACGTACGGAGACGAACGTGAACAGCAGCATCACGGCCAGAACGGCAAACAAGGATGATCGATGACGGCCTGCGGACATGGCGCTAAAGTGCGAAGTCCCGAGCGACCGGCAACTGTCCTATTTTCGCGGCCCATGGAAAAGGTGATCGTTACGGGGGGGGCGGGCTTCATCGGTTCGCATACGTGCGTGGAGCTGGTGGAGGCCGGCTTCGAGCCCGTCATTGTCGATGATCTTCGTAACAGCGACGAGCGTGTGCTGCGGGGCCTGGAAGCCATTTTGGGCCGCTCCTTGCGGATCCATCGCATTGATTGTGCCGGCGCTGAGGCGCTGGAAAAAGTGTTCGCGGCGGAACGGCCGGCAAGCGTGATCCACTTCGCGGCGGACAAGGCCGTGGGCGAAAGCGTGCGGGATCCGTTGAAGTACTATGCGAACAACATCGGTTCGCTGGTCACTCTACTACGGGTGATGGAGAAGCACGAAGTGAAGAACATCGTTTTCTCATCCTCTTGCACAGTTTATGGCGACACCGATCAACTGCCGGTGACCGAGACCTCCCGCACGGGCGTGGCGGCATCACCGTACGGCTACAGCAAGGTGGTCTGCGAGCAATTGCTCCGGGACGCTTCCGCCGCCGACCCTGCCTTGCGCGTGGTGATGTTGCGTTATTTCAATCCCATCGGGGCGCATCCGTCCGGGATCATCGGGGAGCTGCCGATCGGCGTGCCGAACAACCTCGTCCCCTTCATCACGCAGGCCGCTGCGGGCCTTCGCGAAAAGCTCACGGTGTTCGGGGACGATTACCCCACACGGGACGGCTCCTGCATCCGCGACTACATCCATGTGGTGGACTTGGCCAAAGCGCATGTACGGGCCTTGCGGTGGATCGAGAAACAGGAAGCACCGGTCTACGACGTGTTCAACTTGGGAACGGGCACTGGCAACACCGTGCTGGAAGCGGTGAACACCTTCGAGCAGGAGAACGGAGTGAAGGTTCCCTATGTGATCGGTCCCCGCAGGCCGGGCGACGTGGTGGCCATGTACGCGGACACCACCAAGAGCCGGAAGGTCCTCGGATGGCAAACGGAACTCACCTTGGCGGATGCTTTGCGTGATGCGTGGCGCTGGCAGCAGACCTTGGCAGAAACGGCAGGTCAGTAGTTGATCCCGAACAGCAGGCAGAGAAAAGTGCTGGCCAGACCGACCAGCGCACCAGCGTAGATCTGTGCCGGAGAGTGGTCCGTCACCAGTAGCCGTGCCGTGCCAAGCGCGCCGGTCATCACCAGCAAAATAGGGGCGAAGCCGACCGGGGTGCCGTGCAGCACCATCAAACCCAGCACCATGCCGATGAGGCCCCCGATCCCCGTCATGTGAAGGCTGATCTTCCACCGGATTGTGATGACCAGGTCCACGACCAAGGCGATGATGATGCCGCAGAACAGCGCCAGCGTGGCGGGATGGTTCGGTGATCTTCGCAGCAGGTAGTACGTCATGCAGAAATAGATCAGCGTGAGCAAGTAGGGTACGATGCGCTCCTTGCGGTCGGGCATCGCCAGTTTCGAAACCGCCCCGCTGCGCCAGAGCATGAACATGCTGGAGATAGGGAAGAGCGCGGACATGACGAAGACCATGCCCACGATCACCCATTGGCCTTGCGGGGTGAACGCGAAGGTGAGGTGCGGGTCGATATGGAACGCGATGATCACGGCGAACGTGGGCATCCACACCGGATGGAGCAGGAGGGAAAGCGTGTGTGCCGCCTTGCGCATCAAAGCTCCTTCCGGAGGCGGGCCACCGGCATGTGCAATTGCTCCCGGTACTTTGCCACAGTGCGCCGGGCGATGTTGTAGCCCTTGCCGCGCAACAGTTTTGTCAGCTCGTCGTCCGTCAGCGGGTTCTGCTTGTTCTCCGCAATGATCGCTTCCTCCAGGATCTTCTTCACTTCGCGGGTGCTCACCTCTTCGCCACTGTCCGTCATCAGGCTTTCGCTGAAGAAGAACTTGAGCAGGTAGGTGCCGTGGTCGGTCTGCACGTATTTGCTGTTGGCCACGCGGCTCACGGTGCTGATGTCCATGCTCACCTTCTCGGCGATGTCCTTCAGGATCATGGGCTTCATCTTGGTCTCGTCGCCGGTGAGGAAAAAGTCGCGCTGATGCTCCATGATGGCCTCCATGGTGATGAGCAGCGTATTCTGGCGCTGCTTGATCGCATCGATGAACCACTTGGCGGAATCGAGCTTCTGCTTGATGAAGACCAGCGCGTCCTTGGCCTTGGGATCTTTCTTGTTGCGCTGGTATTCCTTGATCATGTCGCGGTACTGGCGGCTCACGCGCAGCTCCGGGGCATTGCGCCCGTTCAGTGAAAGCTCCAGCTGTCCGTCCACCGCGTTCACTGCGAAGTCGGGCACGATGGCTTGCGCGGACTTCGTGGTGTCGCGGCCGGTATTGCCGGGCTTCGGGTTCAAGCGCACGATCACCTCAATGGCGTCGCGCAAGGCATCCTCGTCGATCTCCAACCGCTCCATGATCCGCTCATAGTGCTTCTTGGTGAACGCGTCGAATTGCTTATCAATGATGGCTTTCGCCGTGAGCACGTCCACCGCGTTGTGCATCCGCGTCAATTGCAGCAGCAGGCATTCACGCAGGTCGCGTGCGGCCACGCCGACCGGATCAAGCGACTGGACCTCCTGAAGCACCTTGCCGAGTTCCGTCTCGTCCGTCATGATATTGGCGGTGAAGGCCAGGTCGTTCACGATCTGGTCCAGGCCGCGGCGGAGGTAACCGTCCTCGTCCAAGTTGCCGATGATGTGCTCGGCCAATTGCTCGGTGCGCTCGTCCACATCGCGCAGGGAGAGCTGCGTGCGCATGGCATCTTGGAACGTACTGCCGCCGGTGATCGGCGTTTCGTACTCCTCGTCGTCCGCGCTTTGGTTCTTCGCGCTCAGCTTATAGTCCGGCGTGTCGTCGTCCTGGAAGTAGTCGCTCAGGTCGAATTCTTCGTTGCTGGATTCGGTGGTCTCCTCGTTCTCCGCCGCGGCCTCGTGGGTCATCTCCTCCTCCTCGTCGTGGTCTTCGCCTTCCTCCAAAGCAGGATTCTCCTCCATCTCCTGCTTGATGCGTTGCTCCAGTTCCAGCGTGGGCACCTGGAGCAATTTCATCAGCTGGATCTGCTGCGGGCTGAGCTTCTGTTGGAGCTTTTGGGAGAGGTATTGCTTGAGCATGGCAACGTGGTGGAATGCTCTTCACCGGTTTTTTTGGTGAAGGTTCTTCCTGTGTGCGAAGGTACCGCCTGTAACGGCTTGATCAAGTGGATCCCTCAGGTATGCCGTAAGTCGATCAAGCTGCATCCTTCCAACGATCCGTCGCTGAACGGATCCGCCCTTTGGACCCCAATGGCTATTTTTCGCCATGCACGCCCGTTCCCTGAAAGTCACTGTTTTCCTTTTCGCCTGCCTTCTACTTTGTAGCTGTACGGTCGGCCGCTTCGTCATCTACAATTTCGCCGGCACCAATGACTGGCGCAAGTTCCCGTCCCGGCCGCTGCCAGCCTCACCGGAGCCGTACCGGTATGCGGTGGCGGAAACGGAAAAGCTCCCGCACGGCATAACCTATGAGGGGAAAGATCAAACGTTCGACGAATTCATTGAGGAGCGTGAGACGGTGGCCTTCTTGGTGATCCAGCGCGACACCATCGTGTACGAGCGCTACTACAAGGGCTACGATGAGGCCCACCTGCACGCGTCGTTCTCCATGGCCAAGTCCTTGCTGAGCATGTTGATCGGCTGTGCCATCGCGGACGGCTACATCACCGGAGTCGACCAACCTGTCACCGACTTCATCCCGGAGCTGCGGAAGAACGGGTTCGACAAGGTGACCGTGGAGAACCTTCTGCAGATGACCAGTGGCCTCGATTTCAACGAGAGCTACAAGAGCCCTTTCGGTGATGCCGCCACGTTCTACTATGGTAGGCGCCTGTACCGAGGCATGGCGAAGATGAAACTAGGCCATCCGCCAGGTGAGCATTTCGAGTACCAAAGCGGGAGCAGTCAATTACTCGGGTGGATCCTGGAGCGCGCCTTGCGGAAGGGCGGTGACATGCGTACGATCACCGCATATACCAACGACAAGATCTGGGCACCCTTGGGCATGGTCCATCCCGCATCCTGGAGCATCGACCGCAAGAAGGGCGGTATCGAGAAGACCTTCTGCTGTCTCAATGCGCCTGCACGTGATTTCGCCATGCTCGGTTCGCTCTACCTGCACAAGGGCAATTGGCGGGGTAAGCAGCTGGTACCGAAGGAATGGGTGGAGCAAAGCACCCGCCTGGATACCGCCAACGGAAGCGCCCCCTTCTATCAGTACCAATGGTGGCTGCCATCGGCCGAGGGTGATTTCGAGGCCAAGGGCTACCTCGGGCAGTTCATTTACGTTGATCCCGCGCGGGAACTTGTCATGGTGCGGCTGGGCACCAACTACGGGAAAATGGATTGGACCCTGGTGATGCGCGACCAGGCAAAAGGCTATCAGTGACAGGCTTTCCGGACCGTTTGCTGCGCCCCCGTTGCTTTGTACCTTTGTGACCGTCTTTATTTAGATGGATTCTAAATAGAATACAGGCATGATCAAAGTGAGTGACAACGCTAAGCAGGAATTCACCAAGCTTTTGGGCACGGAAGGCCGTGGTCCGCAGCACTTCGTTCGCGTCGGTGTGAAGGGTGGCGGCTGTAGCGGCCTTTCGTACGACCTGGTCTTCGACGATAAGATGATGGATGGAGACAAGGTCTTCGAGGACAACGGCGTGAAAGTGGTGGTGGACAAAAAGAGCCTGCTCTATCTCCTCGGCACCACACTCGATTTCAGCGGCGGGCTCAACGGCAAAGGCTTCCAGTTCGTCAACCCCAACGCGAGCCGGACCTGTGGCTGCGGAGAGAGTTTTTCGATTTGAACCACGCAAGGAATTTATACAACGAAGAACGCGAAGGACACGAAGGAAGTAAAAGGCAAGGAGATCGGCACTCCCCTTAGCGGTCTTCGTGGTAGTTTTTAACCCATGGCACAATCAGACGACATCCTCCACGAGGTAGCGAACAAGGAATACGAGTTCGGCTTCGTTACCGACATTGAAAGCGAACTGGCCCCGAAGGGCTTGAACGAGGACACTGTTCGTTTCATCAGCGCCAAGAAGAACGAACCCGCTTGGCTGCTGGAATGGCGCTTGGCCGCGTACAGGAACTGGCTGAAAATGACCGAGCCGACCTGGGCCCTCGTAAACTATCCGGCAGTGGATTTTCAGGATGCATACTACTACAGCGCACCTAAGAAGAAGCCCACGCTGAACAGCTTGGACGAGGCCGACCCGGAGCTGATCAAGACCTTTGAGAAGTTGGGCATATCGCTCCAGGAGCAGAAGCGCTTGGCCGGCGTGGCGGTGGACGTGGTGTTCGACAGCGTGAGCGTGAAGACCACCTTTCAAGCGGCGCTCAAGGAGAAGGGCGTCATCTTCAGCAGCTTCAGCGACGCGGTGCAGAACCACCCGGAACTGGTGCGCAAATATCTCGGAAGCGTGGTACCGCCGACGGACAATTTCTATGCAGCGCTCAACAGCGCGGTCTTCAGCGATGGTAGCTTCTGTTACATCCCTCCGGGCGTGCGCTGCCCGATGGAGCTGAGCACCTATTTCCGTATCAACTCCGCGAACACCGGCCAGTTCGAGCGCACCCTGCTCATCGCCGATGAAGGTGGATACGTGAGCTACCTCGAGGGCTGTACTGCCCCCATGCGCGACGAGAACCAGATGCATGCCGCCGTAGTGGAGCTGGTGGCGATGAAGGACGCTGAGATCAAGTACAGCACGGTGCAGAACTGGTATCCCGGCGATGAGAACGGCGTGGGCGGCGTGTACAACTTCGTCACCAAGCGCGGCATGTGCTTGGGTGACAACAGCAAGATCAGCTGGACGCAGGTCGAGACCGGCAGCGCCATCACCTGGAAGTACCCGAGCTGCGTGCTGAAGGGCGACAACAGCGTGGGCGAGTTCTACAGCGTGGCGCTCACCAAGTTCAAACAGCAGGCCGACACGGGCACCAAGATGATCCACATCGGCAAGGGCACCAAGAGCACGATCATCAGCAAGGGCATCAGCGCCGGCCAGAGCAACAACAGCTACCGCGGCTTAGTGAAGATCGGCAAGGGTGCAAAAGGCGCGCGCAACTACAGCCAATGCGATTCACTCCTGCTCGGCGACCGCTGTGGCGCACACACTTTCCCGTACATCGAAAGTGAGAACCCGAGCGCGATGGTGGAACACGAGGCGACAACCAGCAAGATCGGTGAGGACCAGCTCTTTTATCTCAACCAGCGCGGCATTCCGCCAGAGAAAGCGGTAAGCCTGATCGTGAACGGTTACTGCAAAGACGTGCTGAACCAGCTGCCGATGGAGTTTGCGGTGGAAGCGCAGAAGTTGTTGGCGGTATCGCTGGAAGGTTCTGTTGGATAGGCTTCGCCTGTTGATCGGCTATTTTGCTGATTCCTAATTCCTGATCCAGCACTTCATGGCCACCATCACGACTTTCGAGGATCTCGGTATTTGGCAACAGGCGCGCTTGCTCTGCAAAGGGATCTGGGGGTTAACGCAGAAGGGTTCATTCGCAAGGGATTTCGCATTGAAGGATCAGATCAACCGGTCTTCCGGCTCCTGCATGGATAACATAGCCGAAGGCTTTGAACGCGATGGTAACCGGGAGTTTGGCCAGTTCCTTTCCATTTCAAAGGGCTCCATTGGAGAAACCCGATCACAGCCCTACCGAGCATTGGACAGCAGGCACATCACACAAGAGGAGTTCGATGCTGCTTTCTATAAGTGCAAGAATGAAAGCAAGGACATCGGGAACTTCATGCGCTACCTAAGAAACAGCGAAGAAGGGCGCGAAGTACGCTGGCAGGAATTAGCGATCAGCCATCAGGAATTAGGGTTCTCTTCAAATTTCCGACAGGGATCGCTCCATAGCTTGCACGCATGAAGGTGCTCCTCATCGAGGATGAAACGGAACTGCGCCGCACGATCCGGCAGTATTTGCAGGACGAGGGCCACTTGGTGGAATCCGCCACGGACTTCCCTTCCGCCATGGAAAAGGCGCAATTGCACAGCTACGACGCGGTGCTGGTGGACATCACTTTACCCCAGGGGAACGGGCTCGACATCGTGCGCGCATTGCGCAAGGCCGACAACGCCTGCGGCATCATCATCATCTCCGCCAAGGGTTCGTTGGACGATAAGGTGAGCGGCCTCGACCTCGGCGCGGACGATTATTTGCCCAAGCCTTTTCACTTACCGGAACTCGTGGCGCGCCTCCGGGCCTTGGTGCGACGCAAACAGGCCAAGGCACAGGACTCCATCACCATCGGAACCTTGCGGATCGTTCCGGATGACCGTTTGGCGGAAGCCGAGGGTACGCGCTTGGACCTTACGGGCACCGAGTTCGACCTACTACACTTTCTGGCCGTGAACAAGGACCGCGTCCTCTCTCGCAGCGCGATCCTGGAACACGTGTGGGGTGATCTTGCGGAGCGCCTGGACCGGGACGATTTTCTCTACGCGCACGTCAAGAACCTTCGGAAAAAGCTCTCGGCACACGAATGCGCCGACCTGATCAAGACCGTCTATGGTCTCGGCTACCGCATGAGCGACCGTGCATGAAACTGCTGCAACGCACCGCGCTCTACCAAGCCTTGCTGGCGCTACCGATGGTGGTGATCGGCACCGCCATCGGATATGGGCTGGTGCGCCATACGGTGACGCATGAAGTGGACGAAGCGCTGGAGGACCATGCCATACTGGTGCGCGATCGGATGCTCGCTTCGGAGCAGGACCTGGAGATCACCGCGCCCGATATGCTGTTGCGGATAGCACCCGGAACGATAGCGGGCGAACAATTCTCCGACACCGTGATCTATGACACGCTGCATGCGGAGGACATCCCTTGGCGCATCGGACGCTTCCCCGCGAAGGAGGCGGACGGCAGTGCGGCGGTCCTGACCATCGGCCGCTCGCAATTGGAGACGGATGATCTGGTGATGGGTATTGCGGTGAGCATCGCGGTGGTGCTGGTGCTGTTCACCTTGTGTACGCTGCTGCTGTTCCGCTGGCTCTCCGCGCACTTGTGGCGTCCTTTCCATACCAACCTGCAGGCCATGGAACGCTTCCGTCCAGATGCGCCCATTCCCATGCTCGCCCCATCGGACGTAGAAGAATTTGCGGGCATGGCGGGCACATTGGGCGGCATGATGGCCAACATGCAGCGTGACTTCACCGCGCAGAAACGCTTTACCGAACAAGCGGCACATGAGCTGCGCACCCCCTTGGCCATTCTGCGCGGAAGGTTGGACCAGCTGATCCAAAACCCAAGCATGGGCGAGCGCGAGGCAGGGACCATCCAAGGCATGTATACGGCCAGCGAGCGCATGGGCCGCACGATCTCCGACATGCTGACGCTGGCCAAGGTGGGCGATGGCGTATTCATTCCGCAGGAGGTGGATTGGTCAAGGGTCTTCCGCGAGGAACTGGTGCTGTTGAAGGACCCGATCGCGCAACGCCTGCTCACCGTGGAACTCATCGAGGAAGGCCGTTGTCGGATCAAGCTTCACCCGGTGTTGGCGCAATTGCTTGTGTCCAATTTGTTGGGCAACGCCGTACAGCACAACGTGCCGGACGGCTCCCTTTCCGTGGTCATCACGCAGGAAAGCATCACCGTGCGCAACACCGGCCCCGTGCTTTCCGCAGACCCGGCCTCGCTCTTCGACCGCTTCGCCAAGGGCGACCCCTCCAGCACTTCCCCCGGCCTTGGCCTTTCCATGGTGAAGGAGATCGCCGAGCGGAACGGGTTGCGTGTGGAATACATGGCGGCGAACGGGATGCACGCGATCATTGTGCGCAAAGGCTGAACGACGTCTTCAGGATCTCGACAGGTTCGCGTCAGTGCTTTGTACCGAACCAACAACCCGATCCCATGAAAACGCAATTGATGATCTTGTCGGTGCTGGCCATAAGCGCCACCGCCTGCGGGCAAAAAGTGAGCGAAGCCGATGTGCCACAACCTGTGAAGACCGCGTTCATGAAACAATTCCCCAAGGCGGAACACGCCCGTTGGGAAATGGAGACCATGACCGAATTCGAGGTGAACTTCAAGCAAGGCGCCGAGGCCATGAGCGCTACTTATGGCACTGCGGGCCAATGGATGGAGACCGAGAAGGACATCGAGATGGAGGCATTGCCTGAAGCGGTGCGCAACACGATCGCGTCCAAGTACCAGGACCAAAAACTGGAGGGCATCTCACATGTTGAAAGCCCAAAAGGCATCTTCTATGAGGTGGACATGGAAAAGGGAGAAACGTCCATGGAAGTGGTGTTCTCTACCGATGGCCAGGTGATCAAGGAAAAGGTGGAGGAACAGGACAACGACGAGGAGAACGACTAAGGTTTCAGCATACGGACTGAACGCGATGTCCATCCCTGAAGCAGATCCCGCCCCGCGCGCTCTCCGGCGTTGCGGGGCGGGTGCGTTCGGGGCTGTGCTAGCGATGATGTGTGCATGCGCGGTATCCCCGGTTAACGCGCAGACGCGCAGCTTGGACGACTACCTCCGCATCGCTGAGACCAACAGTCCGGTTCTGAAAGACCAAGCCTATCAACGGGATGCCTTGGCGCTGGACAGTTTCGAAGTGCGCGCCGTTTTCGGCCCGCAAGTCAATGGCAGCGGCCAATTCCTCTATGCCCCGAGCGGCGCCCATTGGGGCTACGACCCGGCCATCACGAACAGTGGCCTTTATTCGGCCGTGGTCGGCGCACAGGTACCGCTCTTCACCGGGGGCCGAAAACGAGCGGGCTTGGACCCGGTGGCCTTGCGCGGCAATGCGCTTCTGCTCGCGAAGGAAGGAACGTTGCTGGACCTCCATCAGCGCGTGACGGAGCAGTACATCAACACTTACGCGGATCAGCGCACCTTGGCCGCCGTACACGACCGTGTCCGCATACTGGACGAGGAGGAAGCGGTGATGAAGCACCTTGTCGAGCAGGGCATCTACCAGCAGGTCGACGGGATGAACCTACGCGTGACCGTGCAAGCACAACGCATCGCCGCCAGCAAGGCCACGGCATTGCTCCGCAACGACCTGTTGACATTGAACACGCTTTGCGGAAGCGCGGACACCGCGACGGTCGTACTTGCCCCGTTGAACTTACAGCCCCCGGTGGCATTCGATCCATCGGCCTCGCCCGGTTTGCGGCGATTCGCCGTGGACAGCTTGGCGAACGACATCGCCGACCGCAGCGTGGATCTGAACTACCGAGCGCGTCTGAACGCCGTGGGCGACGCGGGGCTGAACGCCGTCGTGATCCGCGACGTGCCCAACCGGTTCGGTGCCAGCGCGGGCCTCAACCTCAGCGTACCGATCTATGACGGCAACCGGCGCCGCACACAACATGACCGTATCGCCCTGCGCGAAAAAAGCCGTACGGCTTATCAAGACTTCTACGCGGATCAACTGCAACTGCGGCATGCACAGCTTCGCGAAGCGTTGGCCCAAGCTGACACCTTGATCGCGGGAACACAGCGCCAATCCGCCGGTGAGGAACACTTGATCGAACTCTACCGCTTGGAGCTGGAACATGGCCTGGTGCGGCTCACGGACCTTTTCCTCGCACTGGAGAACCATGCGCGCACGGTCAACGACATGATCCAGACGGAGGCCGACCGCTCGCACATCGTCAACGCTTTGATGCACTTACAATGATGAATGTTGAACCGCAGATCGCACGGATGAACGCAGATGATACGGATATGTGTCGGGTCAACATTGCGCCCTGTATGGTGGCTTTGTCACTACCGATGATCTTGATGCTTGCCGGTTGTGGTCCTGGCAGTCCAACTGGTGGTAGTGATGCCACCGACAGCCGCACGCCGGTGACCGTGACGCAGGTGAGGACCGGGTCGATCCAGAACACCGTGACGCTCAATGCAACGGCGCGTTTCATGCGAAAGAACACCGTCCGCTCCACGGTGAACGGCCGTGTGGAGCGCGCCAACATTGCTTTGGGTGATCACGTGATGGCGGGTAGAATGCTGTACGTACTACGCACCAAGGAGGCCGATGCGCTTGCGGGAATGGCCGAGCGCGACAGCAGTTTTCGGGTGAAAGGGAACATCATCATCAACGCGCCGGCCAGCGGGATTGCTGTTCAAGTGGACAAGCTGTTGAACGATTACGTGAGCGATGGTGACCAACTGGCCGTGATCGCCGACGCCAACAGCTCCATCTTCGTGATGGAGGTGCCCTATGAACTGGTGAGAAGTGTACATGTCGGCGCGGGCTGCACCATTGCGCTGCCCGATTCCAGCACCGTGGAAGGCGTCATCGCAACACCGCTTTCGGTGATGGACGCCGCCTCGCAAACGCAGAGCTGGGTGGTGAAGCCAAAGGGTTCCGCCGTATTCCCGGAAGGGCTTACCGGCACCGTGCGCATCACGGTGGACCGGCATGCCAGCGCACAGGTCCTTCCCGCGAGCTGCGTGCTCGGCAATGAGGAGATGACCAGCTTCTGGGTGATGCGCCTCGCCAACGACAGCACCGCGATAAAAGTGCCCGTGCAGCGCAGCATCGTCACCCATGACAGCGTAGAGGTGACGGAACCGCACTTCGCGACGGGCGACCGTTTCCTGCTCACCGGCGGCTACGGACTTCCGGACACGGCGAACGTGATCATCACCCGCTGAGATGAAAGACTTCTTCGTCCGCTACAAGAACCCCGTGGCCGTGATGCTCACGGTGGTCCTCATGGGCGGCCTGTTCACCTACACGCGCCTGCAGTCCTCCCTCTTTCCGGAGGTCACCTTCCCGAAGGTGAAGGTGATCGCGGACAGCGGCCTGCAACCCGCCGGGAAGATGATGGTGAGCGTGACGCGCCCGTTGGAAGCGGCGATCAAGCGGGTGCCGTCATTGCAGACCGTTCGCAGCGTCACCGGGCGGGGTAGTTGTGAGATCAGCGCCTTTCTCTCCTGGGATACGGACATCGACCTGGCCAAGCAGCAAGTGATCGCCGCCACGGATCAAGTGCGCGGCGCGCTGCCGCCGGGCACTACGCTCACGGTAGAGAAGATGGATCCCTCCATCCTGCCGGTAATGGGTTACGTGATCGGCGGAGGAAATAAGAGCGCGATCGAACTCAACCTCATCGCGGAGTACACCGTGCGGCCCTACCTCGCGCAGGTGCAGGGCGTCAGCGATGTGCGCACCATCGGCGGGCGGCGGAAGGAATACCGGATCACGCTGCGCCCGGAGGTGATGAGCGCGCTGCACATCGTGCCGGACACCATCAGCGCCGCGCTCGCCCGCACCAATTTCCTCAGCAGCGATGGCTGGCTTTTTACCAACCACCGCATGTACCTCACCGTCACCGATGCCACGGTGGGTTCGCTGGACGGACTGCGCCAACTGGTGATCAGCAACGACGGCAAACGGATCGTGCGGCTGGGGGACATCAGTGAGGTGAGCATTGCGGAGGAACCGGCCTATACCCGCGTGAACGCGAACGGTTCCAACGCCGTGCTTGTGGCGGTGGTGAAGCAGCCGAATGTCAACCTCATCGACATCACGGACGGCGTGCAGCAGCGCGTGAAGGAGCTCAACAGCGGATTGCTTCCGCAAGGTGTAAAGCTCGCGCCCTACTATGTGCAGGCCGACTTCGTGCGCGATTCCATCCGCAGTGTGCAGGACAGTTTATGGATCGGCCTGTTGCTCGCGATCGTGGTGGCTATGATCTTCCTTCGTTCTTGGCGCTCCAGCCTTGTGCTGCTCATCACCATCCCGGTGACGTTGGGCCTTTCGCTGATCGTGATGCACGCGCTCGGCCACACGTTGAACATCATGACGCTCGGTGCGCTGGCGGCGGCGATCGGCCTCATCATCGACGATGCCATCGTGGTGACCGAACAACTGCATCGCACGCACGAGGAGCACCCCGGACGCCCCACGCGGGAATTGATCGGAGGCTCCGTACGCTTCCTGCTGCCCGCGATGGTGGCCTCCTCGCTCAGCACCATCGTCATCTTCCTGCCCTTCGTGCTGCTCAGTGGCGTGGCGGGCGCCTATTTCAAGGTTCTGACGGACACGATGATCATCACGTTGGCGTGTTCGTTTTTGGTGACCTGGATCGGTCTGCCGGTGGTGTATCTGCTGCTGGCATCGCCGGTAGCGTCGACCCATCGGGTCGACAAACCGGTGCAACCGTCCGGCGGCCACTGGGTGCGTTGGTTCATCCGTAAACCTTGGTTGAGCTTCGGCTTTTTGGCGTTGATCGGCAACCTCGCCTTCTTCGCCGCGCAGCATTTGGAGACGGGCTTCTTGCCAGAAATGGACGAAGGCTCGATCGTCCTGGACTATACTTCGCCGCCCGGCACGTCGCTGGAGGAAACGGACCGCATGTTGCGCGAGGCTGAGAAGACCTTTGCCGCCGTGCCGGAGATCCAAGGCTATAGCCGCCGCACCGGCACGCAGATGGGCTTCTTCATCACCGAGCCCAACTACGGTGACTACCTGATCCAATTGAAGAAGGACCGGAAGCGCAGCACCACGGAAGTGATCGATGACATCCGCCATCGCTTCGAGGTCTCGCAGCCCGCGTTGCGCATCGACTTCGGGCAGGTGATCGGCGATATGCTCGGCGACCTGATGAGCAGCGTCCAGCCCATCGAGATCAAGGTCTTCGGCAACGACCAGCACCAGCTGCAGGCCTTGGCGAAAAAGGTGGCTCGCGTCGTGGAAAGCGTGTCGGGCACTGCGGACGTCTTCGATGGCATCGTGATCGCCGGACCTTCCGTGGACATCCGCACGGACGATCAGGCATTGGCACGTCGCGGACTCACACCGCAGGGACTCAACGACCAGCTCACCACGCAACTGCAAGGCACCAACGTGGGGCAGGTCTACGAACGGGAACTGGTGACACCGGTGCGCATGGTCTATCCACACGCCGCCACTACTTCACTCAGCGATCTGGAGCAGGCGCGCGTCTTCCTTCCCGGCGGAGCTTTGGTCTCGGCATCGCAGGTCGCGCAGATCGGCGTGAAGCCCGGCGAGGCCGAGATCGAACGCGAGGACCTGCAGCCCATGGTGCCGGTGACAGCGCGCCTCAACGGCCGTGATCTCGGCAGCGTGATGAAGGACATCCAGGCGGGTATCCGGAAGAACATCGCGCTGCCGCAGGGCTACCACATCACGTATGGCGGCGCATTCAAGGAGCAGCAGCAAAGCTTCCATGAACTGTTGATGATCCTCGGCGCCACGAGTATGCTCGTGTTCATCGTCCTGCTCTTCCTCTTCCGCGACCTGCGGGTGGCCTTGGTGATGCTGGCCATCGCGCTCTTCGGCGTCTGCGGCTGCATCCTAGCGCTCTTCCTCACCGGCACGCCGCTCAACGTGGGCAGCTACACCGGCATCATCATGATCGTCGGCATCATCGGCGAGAACGCCATCTTCACCTACCTCCAGTATGCGCACAACCGCAAGGAGCAAGGCGTGGACGATTCCCTCACCTATGCCATCGGCACGCGCCTGCGGCCGAAGCTGATGACCGCGCTCGGTGCCATTGCCGCGCTTTCGCCCATTGCCTTGGGCATCGGTGCGGGCGCGCAGCTGCACCAGCCCTTGGCCATCGCCGTGATCGGTGGCTTCATCCTCGCGCTACCGCTGTTGCTCATCGTGCTGCCCAGCATGTTGCGGCTGGTGCATCGCGGCGCAGCAGGTCAGGAATCTTCCCCAACAACCTAACTCACACGAACATGAAAACGAAGATCCTCGGTCTTTGCCTCGCGATCCTCGCGGGCCACGCCTGTCTTGCTCAGGACGGCTATGGCGTCGTCAACAAATTCCCGGTCCCGGGCGATGGCCATTGGGACCTGCTCGCCGTGGATGATGCCACGGGCCGCGTCTTTCTTTCGCATGGCATGGAGACCAATGTCGTGGATGGAAAGACCGGCAAACTCCTCGCCACCATCCCGCACACCAATGGCGCGCATGGCATCGCGATCGCTCCGGAAATGAGGAAGGGATTCATCAGCTGCACAGACGATTCCTCGGTGGTCATCTTCGATCTTGACAACTATAGTGTGCTGGCCCATGTGAAGGTGAACGGCGCCAGCCCCGACGCGATCATCTACGATCCGTTCTCACACGATGTGGTGGTGTTCAATGGGCACAGCTCCAACGCCACGGTGATCGATGCGAAGTCCAACAGCATTGTCACCGACATCGCGTTGCCCGGAAAGCCTGAGCTGGCAGTGAGCGACGCCGAAGGGCACGTCTACGTGAACCTGGAGGACAAGAGCATGGTCTGCGCGATCAATACGTCCTCGTGGAAAGTGGAACACAGCTGGCCGCTTGCACCCGGTGAAGGTCCCAGCGGCCTGGCCCTGGACAATGCCACGCATCGCCTCTTCTCCAACTGCGACAACAAGCTGATGGTAGTTATGGATGCGCAGAGCGGAGAGGTGATCACCACGCTGCCGATCGGTGACCATGTGGACGGGGCCGTTTTCGACCCCGCCACCAAGCGCGCATACGCGCCGAATGGCGAAGGCACATTGACGGTTGTGCAAGAGGACGCCGCGGACAAATTCCATGTGCTTTCCACGGTGCCCACGCAAAAGGGCGCGCGCACCATCGCCATTGATCAGCACACGCACCACCTCTACCTGCCCACTGCGCAATTCGGCCCGGCGCCGGCACCCACGCCGGAAATGCCACGGCCACGACCGTCGCTGGTCAGCGGCTCATTCGTCCTCCTGGATGTAACTGAATGAGGTCTGCAAAAACCTGTCCATCCTTGAATACCTCATCTGCTCCCCAAGTGCTGGTCCGGATCTTTCCAGAACAGGCAAAGCGAATTCCTGATCTGGCCCCCAAATGGTATAAGGCCCATATCCTAGGCTAACTTTCAGTTCAAAAACGGTCTGAGCATCATGATCTCATCACACACTACAGGACCGGTTGGAGCGGATCAGCCTACACCGCGCAAGGAATGGCTGCATCGCCCGTGGTTATTGTGGTCCATCGTCGGACTTGGGCTATTGTTCGGAGCGATACGCCTCTGGCAAGACCCTCCTTCGATGGCTGACGACCAGACCGACAATTGGTGGCCTGTAAGTTTGAGCGTAGCAGATGGCCAGGGATATGTACAATGTCTACCCGACTATTTTCCTTTCTGCGGTCCAGGCAACGATGCTACTGCCATGCGTGAGCCGTTGCCGATTTACTTCTTTGCTGCGGTCGCCTCCATTCTTCGTTCCCTTGAAGTGGCGGGACTTGTGCAGCTCTTCTTGCAGTTGCTGATCATTGTAGTGATCCATCGGATGGCGCGAGAATTGGCGGGAGAACGGACCGCATTGATCGCTGCGGCCATTTGGGCGGTGTACCTGCCAGGTCTCTTGGTGATACCGGAGATCGCCGGAGATGTCTTGGCCACGTTGACGGCGACTCTGGGCTTCTGGTTCTACTTACGGGCATGGCGTACGGAGAAACCGGCCCACTGGGCACTCGCTGGTGCCCTCATGGGACTTGCCGTGCTTTCACGGTCCGCGGTCCTCGTCACGACAGTGCCGCTTTTTCTGGCACTCCTTTGGAAAGTGCACCGCTTGGACCTCGGGTTGAAACTCAAACTCGGGAGCGTTCTGGCCTTCGTCCTGGCCCTTTCCTTCACTTTACTTCCGTGGGCAGTGCGCAACGAAATGGTCTTTCATAGCCCCGTGATCGGCTCAACGTTGACCGGCTACAATATCCTGCGGCAAAACCATCAACTGCCGACCAACGACCCCTATCGCTTCATCAACCACACGGAGACCCTACCCGTGATCCATGCTGCCCTGGCCCGCCATCCGGAACTCACCGGCCATGAGAACGAGGCACAAGTGGACCGCATATACAAGACTGAAGGTCTGGCCGTAATCAAGGCGAACAAGATGCGCTATCTGTTGCTTTGCACCTACCGGTTCCTTCCGCTTTGGTTCAATTGGGGCGTATATGCGGCTTATGGAAGAACAGCCGGCATGTTCGACTATCTCATGGGGACACAACAGTTGGCTTTATTGGTTTTGGCCCTGATCGGTCTCTGGTCCGCCCCCAAGCGCGGATGGCTATTGGCATTCTGCGTGGCCGTATTCTGCTTGGCCCATATGGCGATCATCGCCCGATTGCGCTACGTGATCCCGGTGATGCCGGTGGTCATTCTCTTCGCTGCGATCGCGATCGACCGCTTTTGGTCATGGATCGTGAGAGCTGATCGGACCGGCCCTGCCGACAATGGGTCGTCGAAACAGCACTTCGGTATCCTTCAGTAGTTGTTGGCGGTATCGCCGGGGGGTCTGTTGGTTGAGGGCGGGCTCTGGATCATTTGCTTTCCACCTTGCCAACAATTGTCCGGGGTTATTTGTTACGCATAAAACCAATGACCATGGCAACATTCGAACTCTACACCGACAAAGCCGATCAATTCCGCTTTCGCCTGAAAGCCGGCAACGGGGAGATCATCCTGGCGAGCCAGGGCTATACGGCGAAGGCATCCGCGATGAACGGCATTGAGAGCGTTAAGATCAATGCTCCGGACGATGCGAACTATGAATGCAAGACCACGGAGGCCGGTGCTTCATTCAACCTCTTGGCCGCCAATCAGCAGGTGGTGGGTTCCAGTCAGGTCTATACCACGGAAGCTTCGCGCGACAACGGCATTGAAAGCGTGAAGAAGAACGCTCCGATAGCCAATATCCTGGAGATCCAGATCACTGAGATCTCCTGATCTGGAACACCGGTCGGTCCGCTCTCAACGTTTCACGAACTTCCCGTTGAAGGTGCGGCCATTCGCCACCGCCAGGAAGAAATACAGGCCGGCGGGCAACCCGTCCAAGTTCAGCTCAATGGCCGGACCTGGTTGCGCAAGCCGTTCCCATACCACTGAGCCGGCTGTGTTCCGGATGCGCAGATCCACCGCCATGTTCAAAGGCACATCCACGACCAAGGTGGCCACATCCGCCACCGGGTTTGGGAAGAAGCGCTGATCGCTTTCATTAAGCTGTTGAAAGAACACGGACTTGATCGAGCTGTACCCGTCGAAGCCGAGCTTGAGGCGGTAGAAGACTTTGCTCAGCTCCGGCGGGGAGGGATCGAACCAGGTATAGGGCGTAGAGCTTTCGGAGCTTCCGCAGATGCCTTGGATGCGGTGTACCATGACGAAATTCACACTATCCGTAGAGCGTTCCACGTCCTGCCCGTCGCAGGTGCTACCGCCGTGGATGGTCCAGTTCACCAGTACGCCGTTGGGCAATTCCGTCAATGCGTAGGCCGAGAGGAATGGATGCTCCTGTGCGGTCGCCAGGCCGGCTCCGAAGAGCACGGCAAGAAAGACAAGAATGGATGTGGTCCGATAGTGCATGCCGAGATCGTATGTGATCGGTCGCACGGGAGCGGGAATACTGACACGCTTCACCTGCCATTGAACTCCGACCGCAGGACGTCCATCGCAGCTCTCCCCTGCGGGGAAAAGCCATTACCTCTTCGCGCTTCGTCCTTGGGAACATAGGCGAACCACTTCCACACGAAACAACCCGCGTACCATGGCTTATCGGCATAGACATTGAAGAATGCTTGCCACGCCTGTGCCTGCGCCGGCTCATCGAGGGGCGCTTCGGGGTCACTGCTCCAAGGCCGGGCCGCGCAATCGGACGTGCAGCAGTAGCCCATTTCGGTGAAGAGCACCGGGCGGTCCTCGACGGTTGATAGCCGTTCCAATTCGTCCGCGTGTTGCCTCCAGCCAGCTTCCAATTCCATCAGTGTTGGCCGGACCTTATCGCATATCGGGTAGTAGCCGTCCACGCCGATGTGGTCCATGCGGCCCCAGAACGGAAAGCTCGATGCCTCGTCCCAGTTCGCGGCGTAGGTGAGCGGGCCTTGGAAGGTGTCACTGATCTTGTCGATGAGCTTGTTCCAATAGATGGGCCGGGCCTGCACGAAGGCTTGCATCTCGGTGCCGATGCAGAAGAGGTCCACGCCGATCTCGCGTGCCAGCTTCGCATAGTAGAGGATGTACTCCTGGTAGCTCTGTTCGTACGGTTCCCAACCGATCGTGCTGTCCGGCACGTAGGTGCCGGTGAATTCACCGTGACCCAACCACAGATGCGGTTTCAACATCACCTTCATGCCGTGCGCCTTCGCCATGCGCACCATGGCTCGGATGCCAATGGGCATTTCACCCCAGTACTGACCGCCATCGGGATTGAAACGGACCTTGGCATCCTCGGTGCGCGCGAAAGCATAAGGCATCAGGCAGATCCAATTCGCACCGATGGCCTGCACCTGCGCGATGCTGGTATCTCCCACCTCGTTCCGTGGCGCGCTGAAGCACACGCCCTCGATCCGCTGTGCTTCGGCCCCGCCCGGCAAGCACAGGGCAAGTGCCAAGCACAGGGCGCAGAAGAATCGTGTTGTCAGGTACATTGCGAAGGAGGCGACAGCCTGAAAGAAATGCGCCGCCGTACAAAAATCGCACATCCCGCATGAGCAATCCCCGCATCGTCATTATCGGCAACGGCATCAGCGGCATCACGGCGGCGCGCCACATCCGCAAACGCAGCGATGCGGAGATCACCGTGATCGGCAAGGAGAGCGAGCACTTCTTCAGCCGCACCGCGCTGATGTACGTGTACATGGGCCACATGCGCTACCAGGACATCAAGCCCTACGAGGACCACTTTTGGGAGAAGAACCGGATCGGGCTGAAGCACGGAACGGTGACGCGGGTCGACACGGAACGAAAGATCGTGGAGCTGACCGATGGGGGCACGTTGACTTACGACAGCCTCATCATCGCCACGGGCAGCGAGTCGAACCGCTTCGGCTGGCCCGGGCAAGACCTTCCCGGCGTGCAAGGCCTGTACAGCTTGCAGGACTTGGAGTCGATGGAGGAGAACACCAAGGGCATCCAACGCGCGGTGATCGCGGGAGGCGGATTGATCGGTGTGGAAATGGCGGAGATGCTGCGCACGCGCAACATTGACGTGACCTTCCTTGTGCGGGAGCACAGTTACTGGGGCGGCATTCTTCCGAAGCAGGAAGCAGGAATGATCACCCGGCACATGCAGGAACACGGTGTTGAGTTGAGGTTCAACACCGAGTTGGAGGAAGTGCTTGCAGGCGATGACGGCCGCGTGCGGGCCATAAGTACCAAGGGCGGTGAGGAGATCGCATGCGGCTTCGTGGGCTTGGCCGTGGGCGTTCACCCGAACATCGCTTGGCTGAAGGGAAGTCCCGAGATCAAAACAGGGAAGGGCGTCTTGGTGAACGAAAACTTGGAGACAAGCGCTTCGGACGTTTACGCCATCGGCGACTGCGTGGAGTTCCACAAACATCCCGATCCTCAACGCAAGAACATTGAACAGGTGTGGTACACCGGGCGCATGATGGGCGAGACCGTGGCGCTCACGATCACCGGGGAACGCACGGCTTACGATCCCGGCATCTGGTTCAACAGCGCCAAGTTCTTCGACATCGAATACCAGACCTACGGCTGGGTACGGAACAACCTACAGGAAGGCGAGGCCGATCACTACTGGGAGCACCCAAACGGCAGGTCCGCACTGCATCTGGTCTGGAACGCGGAGAGCCGCGTGCTGCACGGCGTGAACAGCTTCGGCTTCCGTTTGCGGCATGAGGTGTTCGACCGTTGGTTGCGCGAAAAGGCCACGGTGGACCACGTGGTCCAGCACCTGCACGAAGCGGCGTTCGATCCGGAATTCTTCGAGCGTACGGAGATGGCCGTCCGCGCATCGTTCAACCAAGCAACGAGCGTGATCGCATGAGCCGTTCGGATCACAGTCTCTCGATCGCCGCACCCCATAGCGGCACCTTGGACGGATCGCAGAAGATCGCGTTGGCGGTAGCGTCCATGGGCGTGTTGGTGCTATTCGTAAGCTTGCCGATGGGAACAGTTCCACATGCTGGTCTTTGGCTCACTGGCGCATTACTGGCCATCGCACTTGGCGGCGCGGGCTATGCGTGGCGCACCTATGCGCATCATCCGGCGGGCATCAAGAACAACGGCGTCTGGCACAACGGCCTCACCTCGCGCGGTGCGGTGGCCTGGGTGTTGGGCGTGCTGCTCACGGGCTTTTACGTGGTGCTCTACTTCTACCCGCAATACCTCGGCCTCGGTGGCGATGGCAAGGCGAACACGGGGACCGTCGCGCTGTTCGATCCGCTCAGCAGGCTCCTCAGTGGCAATGCGGCCTCACAATGGTTCGTGTACGGCACGCTCTACACGGTGGCCATCCTCTCCATGGGCTTCAAGTTCATCTTGAAATACCGCCATAACAAATACGAGGTGGTGCGCACCACCTCGGTGATGTTCTTCCAGCTCGGATTCGCCTTTCTCATCCCCGAGCTGCTCGCGCGACTCAGCCTGCCCTACGACGATTTCAAGAACATGTGGCCGCTGAACTACTACTTCTTCGACGAGTGGAATGTGAAAGGGATGCTGGACGCAGGAGGTTTTGGCCTCTTCATGCTGCTCTTCGGCGTGGCGATGATCTTCCTCATCTCACCGATACTCACCTACTTCTATGGCAAGCGTTGGTACTGCTCATGGGTGTGCGGCTGCGGTGGCCTCGCGGAAACGGCCGGTGATCCCTTCCGGCAGCTCAGCGACAAGAGCTTGAAGGCATGGAAGATCGAACGCTGGGCGGTGCATTCGGTGCTCGTCTTCGCGGTGGTGATGACGGCTGCGCTCGTGTACAGCTACCTCGGCGGCGACAGCGCGAAAGGTTTCTGGGTCACACGCGGCATGCTGCTCGGCATCATCGTGTTGACCTTGGGCTTCGTGGTCGCCGTGCTCTTGATCCGCCCCGGCATGGTGAAGGAGGTACACAAGGCGGTGCGCTACGGTGCGATGGGCATCCTCGCGGTCATCATCGGCCTCACCGCATACGCTTACATCTCCGGCGGCAGCGACATCTTTTTCGTGCAGAGCTATCCGCTGCGGAACGCGTACGGCTTCGCGATCGGCGCGATCTTCAGTGGCGTGGTAGGCGTGGGTTTCTATCCTTTGCTGGGCAGCCGCGTATGGTGCCGCTTCGGTTGCCCCATGGCGGCGGTGCTCGGTTTGCAGCAACGCTTCTTCTCGCGCTTCCGCATCACCACTAACGGAGGGCAGTGCATCAGCTGCGGCAATTGCAGCACCTATTGTGAAATGGGTATCGACGTGCGCAGCTACGCCCAACGCGGCGAGAGCATCGTGCGCGCAAGCTGCGTGGGCTGCGGCATCTGCGCAGCGGTGTGCCCGCGGGGCGTGCTGAAATTGGAGAACGGCAAGCCGTCAGGACTCGTGAGCAGTGATCCGATCGCGATCGGAAGAACGGGGGCTACCTTGCGTTGAATGGACGAAAAGGAGTGGGCTCTTGAGCATCTGCGCAACGACGATCCTGACCGGGAGCGATCAGTGATCCATTGGTTCTACTTCAAGGAAAAGGAGGACATGGACCGCTTGATCGTGGAAGCGTTGGACCAGGGCTATAATGTGGACAGTTCCAGCAAGCTCGAAGGGAAGGAGCGACCTTGGGGCCTGGTCCTGACGGACACGCACTCCGTGGACTTTGACACGCTCATCGCGAAACATGCTCTGCTGACACGCTTCGCGGAGCGCTTCAAAGGCTTTTATGACGGACATGAGTATGCCATCGAGGTGAGCGACTGAGCATCTTCCGGATAGCCTCCAAGCGTGCAATTCCACATCTCAGCTGCAGATCTGCACGAAGGGCTCGGATCTCTTTCCGTTCATCGGCACCTTTGCCGTCAGTTCCATCCAATCCCGGCGACACCCAGTAATGTGTGCATCGACCGCCACGAAGGACGATCCTTGACGCCACCTCCACGCTCCCCGCGCGATACCCAATGCCAGTACCCATCATCGACGTTATCATTCCCGCGTTCAACGAGCAAGAAGCCGTGGGATTCGTGGTGTGCGACATTCCGAAAGATCTGGTGCGCCACATCGTGGTGGTGAACAACGCCAGCAGTGACAAGACGAGCGAGATGGCGCGCGCGGCAGGGGCCATCGTGGTGGACCAGCCGGAGCGCGGCTACGGGAACGCCTGCCTCAAGGGGATCGCGCAGGTGGCCAAACATCAACCACTACCGGACATCGTGGTCTTCATCGATGCGGACAACAGCGATCATCCGGAACAGATGACGGAGGTGGTAGCGCCGATCCTGGAGGCCCGTGCGGACTTCGTGATCGGCTCCAGAGCCTTGGGCCGTCGCGATACCGGCAGCATGATGCCGCAACAGATCTTCGGCAATTGGCTGGCGACACGGCTGCTCAAGATTTTCTACGGGGTGAAGTACACCGACCTCGGCCCGTTCCGTGCGATCCGCTGGGATGCGCTCCAAGCCATGCACATGCGCGACCGTACCTTCGGATGGACCGTGGAGATGCAATTGAAGGCCGCGAAACAGAAGCTCCGCATCGCTGAGGTGCCGGTGGATTACCGAAAGCGCATCGGCTTCTCGAAGATCAGCGGCACCGTGAAAGGCTCGGTGCTGGCGGGCTGGAAGATCATCACCACCATCATCAAGTACCGCTGATGGCCCTCGCGATCCTCATCGTCTATGCCGTGCTGTTGAGCTTCATCCTGCTGTTCAGCCTGGTGCAATTGCAGCTTACTTGGGCCTATCGCCGCAGGGATCGGAACGAACGGCCAACGCCTGAATTCGGATCCGGGCAACAACTGCCCCGCATCACCGTGCAATTGCCGATCTACAACGAGCGGAACGTGGTGGAGCGTCTGATCGATGATGTCGCTGCGATGGACTGGCCGCGCGACCGCTTCGAGGTGCAGGTGTTGGATGACAGCAATGACAGTACGGTGGATCGTGCTACCGCGCGGATCGCATACTGGCAGAAGCAAGGCGTGGACATCACCCATGTCCGCCGCCCGGAACGCGTTGGCTACAAGGCCGGCGCGTTGGCGTACGGACTGGAGCGCGCAAAGGGCGAACTGATCGCCGTGTTCGATGCCGACTTCCTTCCTCCGAAAGACCTGCTCCGCTCCGTGGCACCGTGGTTCAACGACCCGAGGATGGGCATGGTGCAAACGCGCTGGGGGCACCTGAACCGCGACGCCAACCTGCTCACGCGCCTGCAAGCATTCGGGCTGGACGCGCACTTTTCCGTGGAACAGACCGGCCGCGAAGGGCTGAAGCATTTCATCAACTTCAACGGCACGGCTGGTGTTTGGCGCAAGAGCTGCATCACCGATGCGGGAGGCTGGCAGGCCGACACGCTAACGGAGGACCTCGACCTGAGCTACCGCGCACAGCTCAAAGGCTGGCACTTCCACTACCTCGAGAACGTGGTCTCCCCTGCGGAACTCCCGGCCGCGATGAACGCGCTGAAAACGCAGCAGTACCGCTGGAACAAGGGTGCCGCGGAATGCGCCGTGAAAAACCTGCCCAGCGTCCTGCGTCGCGGCGACCTCTCCTTCGGGACCAAGGTGCATGCGCTTTTCCACCTGATGAACAGCACTGTCTTTGTGGCCATCCTCGGCACCGCACTGCTCAGTGTTCCGCTCTTGTTGGTGAAGCAGGGTCATCCCGAATTCCATGTGCTCTTCAACACCGCGATCATCTTCACCTTCGCCTTGCTGGTGCTGGTCGTGTTCTATTGGACGTCCTACCGGCAACACCGCCCCGGATGGCGCGGGGCACTGTCCTTCCTTTGGACCTTCCCTGCTTTCCTCTCGGTAAGCATGGGCCTTTCGCTGCACAACGCGATCGCGGTGCTGGAAGGATATGCGGGACGTAAAACGCCTTTTATGCGCACCCCGAAATCCGGTGGCACCGGCACCGACAAAGCCATAGCCCGCGACGGTTATTGGAGAAGCGCGATCACGCCGATCGCATTGCTGGAAGGCGCGATCGCAGCATATGCGGTGCTTGGTATCGTGATCGCATTCCGGGTAAACGATCTCGGATTGCTCCCTTACCATATCATGTTGGCCTTTGGCTTCGGCTCGGTGTGCTGGTTCTCCTTGTCGCATTCCTTGCGGACGGCCGCCCGATGAACGCCCGCAACGCATTTCGTCCCGAGTCCTTCCTCCTGCTTGCGGCCGCGGTGTACTTCCTCGGCTATGGCCCGGACCGCTCTCGGAGCATGCCCTTGTTGCTGGGCTTCGCCGTGGCCTTTGCTGCCTACCTCTGGTCCGTGCGAAAGGCGGGCTTCTCCTGGAACCAACTCCTGGTCATCGCCGTTGCCTTCCGCCTGTTGCTGTTCCTCGCCCCCATCACATGGACGGACGACCACTACCGCTACATCTGGGACGGGCTCTGCTCCATCCATGGCATTTCCCCATTCGCTTTCACGCCTGATGTGCTGGTAAAAACGATGCCGGAGATCTTCACGCCCGCGTTGTATGCGAAGCTGAATTCGCCGCACTTCTATTCGGTGTACCCGCCATTGGCGCAGGCGGGATTCGCGTTGGCGGCATGGATCGGGCATGGAAGCGTTTGGGCATCCACACTCGCCCTGCGCGGGATCGCGATCGCCTTCGACATGGCCACCATCGGGGTGCTTGGGCTGTTGCTGAAGAACGATCCGGGCCGTGTGCGCAAGGTCGCGCTGTATGCGCTGAATCCATTGGTACTGTTGGAATTCTCCGTGAACGTCCACACCGAGGTGCTGATGATCGCACCCTGCCTATGGGCCATCCACTTGTTCCGTCGGGCACGCTGGAATGTTTCCGCGATCTTCCTCGCCATCGGGGCCGCCATCAAGTTGTGGCCGTTGCTTTTTCTTGCTTGGCTGCCGTCCCGGTCGGGATCGAAACGTTCGGTCCGGTACATCGCGATCGCACTTGTCCTCTTCATCGTGTCGTGGGTCCCGTTCTGGACACCGGGCTTCTTCGCGCACTTCGGCAGCAGCCTGAAGCTCTACGTGAGCTGGCTCGAATTCAACGGCGTGCTGTTCGAGGGACTGCGCCGCGCGATGGGCGATGCACTGGTGAAAGGCACGGGCCTGTTGAGCGTGATCACGTTGATCGGGCTGGGCGTGTATTCATTCACACTATGGAAGAAGAAGCGTGCGGATTGGCCCGAGGCGATGCTCTGGTTGCTGGCCATCTATCTTTTCGGTGCGCAGGCCGTGCAACCGTGGTACGTCCTGCCGCTGCTCGCTTTCGCAGTGCTCACCGGCTGGCGCTGGCCCGTGCTGTGGACGTTGCTGATCGTGCCCACCTACCTCACGTACAGCACCGTTCCTTTCACCCAGCCCTATTGGTGGATCCCTTTGGAATATGGGATACTTGCCATGTTCATGCTTTGGGAGATGCGGCAACATCGCCGGGAAGGAATTGCCGCCCCTGGATGAGGGCACCGCCGTGTCAAAGCGACGGATCAACGATGCGCCCTTGGCGACGCAGCTTTCTCAATACCCGGGCCTTGGCCTTGATCGAAGCATTTCCGTGCAGCACGATCGAAGAGCCAGGCTGTATGTCCAGTTTGGCCTTGCTGTCCAAGTCCAGTACGGCGCCGGGCATCAAATGCATCACCGAGCTGTTGAGCAGCTGAAGCTTCGCCTTGCGCTCCAATTCCATGCGCGCGCCGGCCGCCACGGTGAACTGCGTCGGCGGGCTGAACCAGTACTTGCCGTGATCCCCGCCTTGTTGCTTCATGCGCGTCGGGGTTCCGGAGCGGTCGATCTTCAAGGTCTTATGCGCCGCCAAGGTGAGCGCGGTCCCTTGATATCCGTGCAGGTCGGGCAATACGATGCTGTCCGCGCAATAGCGCACGTCCGTGGTGAGGCGCGTATCACCGCTTCGGACATGCACGGTGATGGTGCCGTCAGTACGCTGTTCCAACAGGTCCACACTGATACCATTGAGATAGACCGTGCGCACATCGGGTTTCGCGCCCTTGTTCCGCTCCATGGCCATGTCGCACGCCAGGGTGAGCATGTTGGCGCTTGAGGGGTTCGTTCCCATGGCGATGCGGCTATTACCCTGTGGGGTGAAGGCTTGGCCGGAGGTTCCGAGGAACATGGCCGCATCATCCAGTTTGCCATTGCGGATCTCCACGTTCGGTACGATGGCTTCCTTGCGGGTGAGCTTGCCGTCGTTGTTCTTGTCGAACAGGGGAAATTCCTGCTGCTGGTTCCCAGTAAGCGGGTTCGCCCAGGCATCACGCACGAAATAGGGTTCCGTGCTCCCGCCCCAGAGGCAACTGGACCGGATGGTGTCACCGCGCAGGCGCCAATCGAAGTAGCCGTTGGCGGGCACGGGCCGGAGGTAGTCCGCATAGCCGCCATAGATGTCGCTGCCGGCCTTTTTCTCCTTGTCCACCTGCATCAGCGCATAGATGCCCGGGACGGCCGGATGAACGCATGCGAACCCGTCCTCATAGTGGAATTTATCCGTGGGGCAGCCGTTGCGCGACCTGGTCTGGTGGTTCTCCAACCAAAGCCACTGCGGGTAAACATAGTCCGGAAGAAAGGGCATACGGATGCGGAGCGCGTCACCGCCGGTGACAAAGTCCTTCAGGACGAAGATGCCGGTATCGCCCGCGATCGGGTCGAGGTCGCCGTTCACCTCCGATCCGGCAAGGTCATGTGCGCGAATGCGGTACCGGCTTCCCTCCGCCCGCCAACCTAAGCGGTCACGGTCCCAGGCGCACGCGGTGAGCAGCGAGCTGTTGGCCGCGCCCATCATGCTCCATCCGCCCATCATGGGCATGAAATAGCCGGTGAAGATGGGCGCGTTCCCACCGCCGCTATGGAAATTGTTGCCACCAAGAAGCAGGTGGTTGAACTCGTGCTTGAGGATCTCGAACGGCAATCCGTTCATCGCCCCGAAACGGCTTTGCGTGTCGCTGGGGTGGCCGAACAACAATCCGGCACTTCCTGCATCCGTGCTGCCCTGCCCGTGGGTGAGCACGTTGCTGTTGCGGTAGATCACCATCACGTGGTCATAGCTGTGCGGATCATCCGATCGGTTCAACTTGGGTAGGCCGGGCTTTCCCCCGTCGGTCCATTGGTCGAAGTCGGTGATGGAGAGATCGTGTGCGGTATGCAATGAACCGAGGATGTTGGCGGCCTCCCATGCCATGCCGCTCCAATCACGCAGACCGCGTTGCTCACTCTCACGCAAGGTGACCACCTGATCGATGTAGTCGCCCAGCACGGTGAACTGGCCCAAGCTCACGTCGCGGTAATAGCGCGAGACCTCGGCCTTCGGTTCCGTCAACGGAAAGGGATCGAACAGGTCGTCCTTCCATGTGGGCAGTTCACCCTTATGCCATTGGTCCGAGCCGCCTGGCTGGGGATCGTTCTTGGGGTTCTTGTCGTAGTCGACCTCCGCGAAGATCACCAGGATCCGGATGGTGCCGTGCGGACTGAGGTACCAGCCGTTCTCGCTGTTGGGCACGTTCAAGCTGTCCTGCACGGCGTGATCCTGGGCAAGAAGCGCATGCCACAGCAGAAGGGACAGCAGTAAAACGTACACGCGCATGATGCCCAAGGTAGACTATGCTTTCGGAGCCTTGTAAAGCGGCACGGTGCTGCAGGGTTCGCCGAACATCAGGCTCTTCACCACGGGCAACAGCTTCGCTGAAAGTTCCACGTAGCTGTTCAATGGTACCGGCAACTTGCTGCAGCCCTTCACCACGATGCGGGCGTCCCGATAGGGTTCAACATCCAACAGCTGCACGAAGCGCGTACACACGGCACGTTCCAGTTGCCCGGCATCACCCTGTGTTACGAAAGCGGCATAAGGTTGCAGATGCGTGGCCACCAACATATAGGCCCATGTTGGGATGATCGCATCCACGGAGCAGTGTACCGAAACGAATTGGCCTTGGTATTGTGACCATTGGTGATCTTTCACGAATGCACGGAAGTCTTTTTCCTTCAGCGCGATGCCCTCCCACAGCAGTGGTGCGATATCGAAGACGATGCGTTCGCCATGCGGATAAAGATCCTCCAAGTCCAAGGTTTGAATACCGCTGGAAGCGACCTTATTGATGATGGAACCTTCGTCGCTCATGGATCTGCGTTGCGCTATCGTTGCGTCGTAGCGGTTCTATTTTTCTTCTCTGCGCCCCTGCCTGCGGTAGGCAGGTCCGCGCCTCCGCGGCTTTTTTTTCACATGAACCCCAGCTCCAACTGCGCGGCTTCGCTCATCATGTTGCGGTCCCAAGCAGGCTCGAAAGTAAGTTCCACCTTGGCACCGTTCGCGCCCATGGTCTCGGCCACTTTCTCCTCCACTTCGCCCGGCAACGTGCCGGCCACCGGACAAGCCGGGCTGGTCAAAGTCATTTTGATGTAGATGCTCGCATCGTCGCGTACCACCACATCGTAGATCAGGCCCAGCTCGTAGATGTCCACGGGGATCTCGGGGTCATAGATCGTCTTGAGGGTCATGATCACACGCTCCTCCAATTGCTTCTTTTCGTCGTTGGTCATTAAGCGCAAGGAATTTCACACCGCCAAGACACTAAGAACGCCAAGGCTGCGCAACGTGGCGAAAACCGTTGCGTTCGTGGCGTCGTGGCGGTGAAAAGGTGTTCGCATGATCACTTCGTGGAATAAGCCAGTGCATAACGTTTCATCTGGTCCAGCATGGCCACCACGCCATTGCTGCGGTTGGGGGAAAGGTGCTCGCGCAGGCCGATCCGGTCGATGAAGGTGAGCGGTGTGCTCATGATCTCCTGCGGTGTCCGATCGTTCAACACGCGCACCAGCAGCGCCACCAATCCCTTGGTGATCATCGCGTCGCTATCCGCGGTGAAATGGACCGTCTCTCCCCGTGGTTCGGCAGTGAGCCAGACGCGGCTCTGGCATCCGCGCACGAGGTTCTCTTCGGTCTTGAATTCGGCAGCGATCAACGGCAGTTCCTTGCCCAGCTCGATCAGCTGCTCATAGCGATCCTGCCAATCGCCGAGCATCGCGAACTCGTCCACGATCTCTTGTTGGGCTTGTTCCAAGGTCGTGTCCATCATCGCAGCATCTTCACCGCCTTCTTCGTCGCCGCAACCATGACATCCACCTCGGCGATCGTATTGAAAGGTGCGAAGCTGGCCCGCGTGGTCCCGCTCACGCCGAAGCGTTCCATCAGCGGTTGCGTACAGTGGTGGCCCGTGCGCACCGCGATGCCTTGTTGGTCCAGCAAGGTGCCGAGGTCATAGTGGTGGACACCAGCTCCAGCGCGCCCTTCGAGACCCTCAGGGTGCGCTGGGTCGATGACGAAGCTGATCACGCCCACTTTTTCTTTCGCTGTGCCGATAATGCGCAGGCCATCAATGGCAAGTAACTCCTTGGTGGCGTGTTCCAACAGTGAATGCTCGTGCGCGGCCATGGCGCTGAGGTCGTAATCCCGCATCCAGCGCACGGCCTCGCCCAAGCCGATGATGCCCGCGATGTGCGGCGTGCCGGCCTCGAACTTGAAGGGCAGTTTGGCGTAGGTGGTCTTCTCGAAGGTGACCTGGTCGATCATCTCGCCGCCGCCTTGCCACGGTGGCATTTGCTCCAGCAGCTCCTCGCGCCCGTAGAGCACGCCGATGCCGGTGGGCGCGTACATCTTGTGCCCGCTGAAGGCATAGAGGTCGCAGCCGAGGTCCTGCACGTCCACGGGCAAATGCGGGATGGCCTGCGCGCCGTCCACCACGGTGATGATGCCGCGCTTCTTCGCCTCCGCGATCAGTTCCTTTATCGGATTGATCGTGCCGAGTGTATTGCTGACGTGGGAGATCGCGAGGATCTTGGTGTGATCGGTGAACACGCCGGGATTCCGGGTCGGGCCCGGAATGACGAGTTCGCCGGAATCCGTGATCGGGATCACCTTCAGCTTCGCACCGTAGCGCTCGCATGCCAGTTGCCACTGGACGATGTTCGCGTGGTGCTCCATGCCGCTGATGAGCACTTCATCGCCCTTTTTCAGCAGCAATTGGCCGAGGCTGCTTGCCGCGAGATTGAGGCTCGCCGTGGTGCCGCTGGTGAAGATCACCTCGTGCGCATGCTTCGCGTTGATGTGCGCGCGGACGGTCTCGCGGGCGGCTTCCTGCGCTTCCGTGGCCAGCGTGCTCAACGTGTGTACACCGCGATGCACGTTGGCATTGATCGTCGCGTAGTAGGCGCTCTCGGCCTTGATCACACGGCGCGGCTTTTGGCTGGTGGCGGCGTTGTCGAAGTAGACCAGTGGCTTGCCATGCACCAGTTCCTTCAAGATCGGGAACTGCGCACGGATCTCCTCCACATTGAAGACCGGTGTGATGGTAGCGAGCGTCATGGTTTTATACCGCTAAGGACACGAAGGGCGCGAAGAAGGTTGGAGTGGTCAAACCCTTTGTGTCCTTCGCGTTCTTCGTGGTAGTCATTCAGATCTCCTCCAATTTCGCGTCGATCATTCCCTCCAGGTGCTTCCGCCAATCCGGGTTCACGATCCGGTCTAGCACGTTGGTCATGAAGGCATGCGACATCATGCGGCGCGCCTCTGCCTCGCTTACGCCGCGTGAACGGAGATAGAAGATCGCTTGCTCGTCCATGCGGCCGATGGTGCATCCGTGGCTGCACTTCACGTCGTCGGCGTAGATCTCCAGCTCGGGCTTCGAGAACACGCGGGCATCATCGCCTTGCAGGATGTTCGCGTTGCTTTGGTAGGCGCGGGTGCGTTGGGCGTCCTGCTTAACGAAGACCTTGCCGTTGAAGACGCCCGTGGCCTTTCCCGCCACGATGCCTTTGTAGAGTTCGTCGCTGGTGCAGTCCGGCACGTCGTGGCCGATGTAGCTGTGGTTGTCGCAGTGCGCGTTGCCGTCCAAGAGATACACACCGCTCAGTTCGGCATGCGCTTCGGGACCGGCGAGCGATACGTTCACCTCATTGCGCACCAGTGGTCCGTAAAGCGTCGTGGTGTCGATACTGAAGTGTCCTTTGGCCGCTACGGTCACGCTGTCGAGGTTGATGTCCGCCGGGCCATCCGCTTCGTTCTGCAAAAGATGCAACGTGAGGCTCGCACCTTCGCCCACCGCGCTTTCGCGAATGCCGTTCACCAAGGAAGTGGCCGTCTCGCCGATGGCGATGTGCTCATCGATCACTTCCAATTCCGCTCCTTCATGCAGCATGAAGAGGTCGCGCGGCTGGATCAGCATCGGGGCAGCACCCTTCTCACCAATGGTGATGCGCAGGACGTGGATCGGCTTGCTCGCCTTTGAACCTTTGGTAGCGAGTATGATGAGGCCGTCCGTTGGTCCGGCTGTGTTCATCGCCGTGAACAGGCGATCGCCGATGGTAGCGATGTGACCGTAGTTCGCTTTCAACGGGCCATGGCCGAGATGATGGGTGATGCTGTCGATCACCACGCCCTTGTCCGTTTTTAGATCATCGCTGAGGTCTGCGCGGAAGTGACCGTTGACGAAAACCACGCGGGTGGTCGGGAACGGTAAACGTGCAGGAAGTTCAACGTCAACAGGCGCAACGGGCGCGACGTAATTTGATGAGAAGAGCTTGGTGACGCGCGTGTATTTCCACTTCTCGGTACGCCGGTCCGGGATCGGTAGCTCGTGCGCGAGCGCTAAGGCTTCCGCAGCACCGGGCCATGTGCTGCCTTCCATTGCGGATAGCACGGTGACCTTGGGATCAGATAGATCTTCCGGGGCGGAAGATCTTCCGCCCTTACTGTGTGCTATCATCTGATCGGCATTCATCCCTTCACCCAATCATATCCCTTCTCCTCAAGCTCCAGCGCCAGTTCCTTCGGGCCGCTCTTGATGATCTTGCCGTCCGCCATCACGTGTACCACGTCGGGGATGATGTAGTCCAGCAGGCGCTGGTAGTGCGTCACCACGATGAAGGCGTTGTCGGCGGTGCGCAGTTTGTTCACGCCGCCGGCCACGATGCGCAATGCGTCGATGTCCAGGCCGCTATCGGTCTCGTCAAGGATGCCGAGCTTGGGTTCCAGCATGGACATCTGGAAGATCTCGTTGCGCTTCTTCTCACCGCCGCTGAAGCCCACGTTGAGGTTGCGGTTCATCAATGCAGGGTCCATCTCCACCAGCTTTGCGCGTTCGCGGACCAAGGCGAGGAAGTCCTTACCGCCCAGTTCCGCTTCGCCGTTCGCCTTACGCTTCTCGTTCAGCGCGGTACGCAGGAAATTCATATTGCTCACCCCGGGGATCTCCACCGGATATTGGAATGCGAGAAAGATGCCCTTCCAAGCACGTTCCTCCGGGGCCAGTTCCAACAGGTCTTCACCAAAGTAGCTTACACTGCCACCGGTGACCTCATATTCGGAACGGCCCGCGAGCACATTGGCCAGCGTGCTCTTGCCGCTGCCATTCGGCCCCATGATGGCATGGATCTCTCCCGCCTTCACTTCCAGGTTGAGACCTTTCAGTATTTCCTTGCCCTCGATCCGGGCATGGAGTTCTTGGATCTTCAGCATAGTGTTCAGGCTCAGCCGATAATCGGCTTATTTGGATTGATTCTAAGTAGGGTATCGGACGCAAAGGTAGCCCCCCGAACGATGGCTTACAAGCCTGAGAACAAAGGGGAAAGGAGCGCTTAAGGAAGCCCTGTGGCCTCCAAGTCCGCTTCGGTGTCGATGTCGATCAGCTCCGGCAGTGCTTCCCATGTGCGGCCGAGCCGTTCCAAGTCTTCCGTGGTCCGCTTGAAAACGGTGTCCGTACTCCAGGTTTTTCCTTGGAAGAGCTCCGCACAGGGCTTCCGCAGGCCCAAGAGGTAGTAGCCGCCATCATTGGCCGGACCGATCACCGCGTCGTGTGTTCCCAGCGCCTTCAACGCTTCGCGCAGCAGTGCCTCCGAGAGCTGCGGCAGGTCCGTACCGATGATGATGATCGGCCCGTGTCCATTCACAAAGCCGTTGTCGAACGCGCGTTGCATGCGTTCACCGAGGTCCGCTCCGATCTGCTGATGCACGGAGTAGCCCAATACAGCGCATGGCTCATTCGGCGGAATGTCATCGGAGTACCACGCTTGGCGGTCCACGCCAAGTTTCGCGCCTTCTTCGATGGTATGCTGCAGCAACCGCTTGTAGATCACCAATGCACGCTCCTTCCCGAGTGTGGCCGCCAAGCGCGTCTTCACTTTCCCCAACACGGGAGCCCGCAGAAATACAAGAAGCAACGGCCTGCTGTTCATGCCACAGTGCCGCCGCAACTGCTGCCCGCACCGGCAGTGCATCCGTAGCAATGCCTGCCCGTGACGATGACCCGACCTTCAACGTTCGCCTTGGCCAGATCACGGATGTGGCGCGGCATGCCGGCGCTCAATGGCAGATCCAACATCTGGTTGAAGTCGCAGTCGAAGATGCTGCCGTCGTGCGAGACGGAGATCATGTTGCGGCACATCACGCCTTTCACTGCGGCGGGGTTGAAGGCGTTCACCAAGCGTTCCATGTATTCTTCGTAGTGTTCCTTTCGGACCAAGTAATCCAGGAAGCGGCTGATGGGCAGGTTGGTAATGGCGAACAGCTTGTGGAACCGGATGCCGTGGTCGGCCATCAGGCTTTTCTTGAACTGTTTCTCCAATTCATCCTGTGAACCGGGCAGGAACGCGCCTGCTGGGTTGTACACGAGGTTCAGCTGGAGGTCGCTGTCCGGCATGCCGTAGCCCACGGCGTTCAGCATCTTCAAGGCTTCGATGGAATGTTCGAAGACGCCCTTGCCGCGCTGGCGGTCTGTTCTGTCGGCGGTGTAGAAGGGCAGCGAGCTCACTACTTCCACCTTGTGCTTGCGATAGAATTCCGGCAGGTCGTGGTACTTCTTGTTGGCGAGGATGATCGTGAGGTTGCAGCGCACGATGATGTGACAGCCCTTCTCGCTCAGTCGTTCCACGAACCAGCGGAAATCCGGGTGCATCTCCGGCGCGCCGCCGGTGAGGTCCACCGTGTGTACCGGGTGTGCGTCGAGCGAGTGCAGGCAATCCTCCATTACCTCGCGGCTCATGCGCTCCTTGCGGTCGGGGCCGGCGTCCACGTGGCAATGCACGCAGGTCTGGTTGCACATACGGCCCAGGTTGAGCTGTAGCACTTCCAGCTCGCTGGAACGCAGCTCGGGCAGTCCGCTTTGAGCAAGTTTATCCGCGAAGAACGGTAGTGCCGAACCCGGATCCTCCAGCACGAGCCGTTGCTCGGAAGTCGCGCTCAACAAGGCGTGTTGTGCCAGAAGGCTCTTCATGCCCCGGTGAGGTCCTTTACATGGTTCATCATCTGTGTGCCATGCACCAAGGTGGCCCCACCGCGGATCGCGGCCGCCACATGCACGGCCTCCATCATCTGGGCCTCGCTGCAGCCTTTCTCCAGCGCGTCGGTGCTATATGCGTCAATGCAGTAAGGGCATTGCACGCCATGGGCCACGGCCAGCGCGATCAAGGATTTCTCCCGTGCCGTGAGCGCGCCTTCCTTGAACACCTCGCCGTACCACGCGAAGAACTTGTCGGCCAAGGGTTTCTGGAACTCGGCGATATCACCGAATTTGCCGAGGTCCGCCGGGTCGTAATACTTCTTTGACATGTTGATCGGAAGCGTTTTGGGTATTCTATTTATTACTGTCGACCGCTGCTATGATGCGTTCCTCCAGCGGCCCGGTAGGCAGGGGCACGGTCGTATCGCCACGTTGTTCGAGGAGCGAGTCGATCAGCTTGCTCTGTTGCTGGTATGCCTTACAGCCGGCACATATCCGGGCGTGCAACCACAGTTGGACCGCTTGCCCGGCGGGAAGCGGTGCGAAGGACTGCCGTTCGGTGAGCTCCGCAGCCTTGCGGCAGGAGAGCAGGAGGGTTTGCATGAGTCCCATATCAACGGCGGTGGTTCTTATTCATCTTGGTGCTGATGCATTCGCGCAGTCGCACCTTCGCCCGGTGGATCTGTTGCCAGTAGTTCGTCGCGGTGATGCCCAGCTCCTGACAGATGGCCCCGGCGTCTTTCTCATTGAGAAATTTCATTTCCACCGCAGCGCGCCAATGGACAGGCAATTGCTGGAGGCAATCCGCGAGGAAGCGCTGGAGTTGTTCATCCTGATCCGGTCCGTCGAGGCCCCATTCCTGGGGGATGTGCCCTGGGGCCCAATGTCCGTCGCCAGCGAAGAAATCCGCGTCCATCGGTTCCAGGCCATGGACCACGGGATCCCGGTAAGCTTTGCGCCAATGGTCGGCGATCTTGTTCTTCAGAATGGAAAAGAGCCAGGTGCGCGGGCTGCTCTGCTGCGCGAATTTCTCCCGGCCTTCCCAAGCGGCGATGAAAGCCAACTGCACCAGGTCCTCGGCGATCGCCTCCTCGCGCACGCGCGCCTTGGTATAGCGGAGCAGGTCCGCAGTGTGGGCATGCACCCAGTCATCGAACTCGCGTTTTCCCACTCCGCCCCCCATGCGGACAAATCTATTCCGTGGTGACCAGATCCATTTCCTGAACTTCGCACCATGAGAACCTCGGACCGGCAAACGATCCGTTCGGACTACCCCGGGCTGGAAAGCACAACTTATGTGGAGCGGTTGGTGAAGGGAGTTGCGTGAGGGTATGATCCGCGTCACTTTGACCAATTCTCACCGCCGGAATTTTACGATGAACGACCCGGCCACCAATATCGCCTGGTCCACGTTCCGCCCGGCGAGCACGTAACTCACCTCGCCTACAACCCCGAGGCGTTTTCCAACGGGCCGGTAGTATTTCCCTCCGGCCTTCACGAAGTCCACGCCGAGCTGCGTGAAGCTCATCGGCGCCAATTCGCCCATGCCCCGGTAGTTCTTGCCACCGTCCGCTTTCTGGCCTTGGACGTAGATCTCCCAGTAATGCTTGGTGTTGAAATGTCCGAAACGCAAGGTGCCGATAAGTGCGTCGGGCGTTGGGTCCGAGGCGAACACCTCACCTCCAACCAAGCTCACGAAGCATCCCGCATCCCAGGTGTATTGCACCACGCCCATGGGGATCACGCTTGTGGCGTGTTGCCCGATCGCGTTCACGCCTTCGGTCTGGTAATCCGTGAGCGGAAAGCTATATCCCAACGCAGGGCCGAGCGTGAGCTTCCCCTTACCCAGTGCGGTCTTCACGGGTAGCCACTTCAGGTAGACCGAGGCATCCTGAAAGCCCGCCTCGGTGCTGTTGCTGATGAACGGGATGCTGAGCTGCAGATCCAGATCCTCCGTGATGCCCCCTGCGGCAAAGAGCGTAGCAGCGATCCGGGAACGCTTGATCGCAGCGGTGCCTTCCGCGAGGTAATAGGCCAAACCCTTCTCATAGCTGAGCGAAGCCACCACATCCACGTTGCCCGCGCCTTTGTTGAAACCGTCCACCTGCGCTTCCGCCACGGGCGAGAACAAGCATGCGATAAAAACGTGTTTCCAATGCTTCGTGATGAGGTTGTTCATGTGCATAAGGTAAGGGAGAAGTCGGGAGTCTGTGAGTCGGGAGTCAGGAGTCTGGCCCGGATGAGACTCCTGACTCAGGACTCCGGACCCATGACTAATAAACTTTCACTCCTTTAAGCACCCAGCGCGACCAGTTCTTGTTGTAGCCGTGGACGCGATCGGTCGGTTGCCCCGAATCGTCCACGACGGTGTGGCCCGTGTTCACCCATTCAAAGATGCCGCCATAGAGGTTCTTCACATTGGTAAAGCCGGCCTTCAGTAGTTTCTCGGTGACCTTTTCACTGCGATAGCCTATGGAACAATACACAACGATGGCGGTGTCTTTCGGCAGGTCCTTCACACGGGAGAGATCGAAGTCTCCATAGCCTACGCGGCGCGCACCGGCGATGTGGCTCACGTCATACTCCTCGGCGGGGCGGGCATCCAGCAACATGGGCGCGTGCTCCTTAGCCAGTTGAGGCACATCGATCACGGGCGTTTTGTCCGAGAGCAGGTGCTGCAACTTCTCTTGGTATGCCGGTTCTTGCACGTGCTGTGCATGAACTCCGATCACGCCAAAGAGCAGAAAGAATAGCACGCCGATGGCCCGGATGGAAGAGTGGGAATGGCGCATCTGTGAAGGAGTGATCAGGTGACAGGTTGCTTGCGCATCAACCGCAAGATACCGAGCCTCAACAGCAGAATGATGGGAAAACCGTGCCACAGCATGTCCAGCCAGTCCATCGTCTGCATGCCGTGCGCGCCACCGGCCACCCAACGCAGTTTGCCCCACAGGTGCGGTTCCGGGAAGAAGGGCATCAAGCCCAACAAGATCGCCATGGGCAACAAGACTTTCCAATCGTTGACGAAGTTCATTTTTTCGTAGGTGGAAAAGCAAGTTGCTTGATGAATCTTTTCGGGAACGTCTCGTCACCGGGAAAGCCGAGTTCGATATCACGACCGTTGGAAGGGATCACGGCGGTGCCGAAGAGATAGTCCCATAGGCTGAGGCTGATGCCGTAGTTGATGCCGTATTTCCTACCTGCGGGAAGCTCCTTCACATGATGCCAGATGTGCATCCGTGGGTTGTTCAGCACATACTTCAGCGGACCATAGCTGAGGTTGAGGTTGCTGTGGTTGAGGTGCCCGATGGCGGTGGCAAAAATGTGGACGATGAAAAAGTCCTCCAGCCCGAAACCGATCATGGCGAGCGGGATGTACTGCGCGCTTTTGTAGAACACGTTCTCCATCCAATGGAAGCGCAGGTGCGCCGCGAAGCCCATCTGTTTCACACTGTGATGCACTTGGTGGAATTTCCACATCCACGGCACACGGTGCAGCATGCGGTGGACGTTCCAATGGATAAAGTCCGCCACTAAGAAGAGCGTGAGGAGTTGTGCCCAACGAGGCCAAGACCCGACCTGGATGGCTACGATATTGGTGATGCCGATACCTGCCAGCGCGCTGTTGAAGAGGTCCACCGCCACGTTGCTCACCGCGTTGTAGGCGATCAGCGAGAAGAGGAAATAGTTGAAGAACATGTAGAAGCCGTCCAGCCAGAAATCTTGCCGGATGCGCGGCTGGTCCTTGCGCCACGGAAAGAGGATCTCCGCCGTCCACGCGAAGAGCGAGAGCCCCACCAGCCACCAGAAGTAGTTGTGCCAGCTGAGGTGTGAGATCTCCCCCAGGAGGTAGTTCCAGTAACCCGTGTAGGAGTTGACGATGATGTCCCAATAGTGTTGCATGTTGCGCGGCGCGAAGCTACCGGGTGGGAAAGGGAGGCTTGGTGAGATGTGTCACGGGTTGAAGCACAAGCGCTACAGTGTGAGGCAAAATGTGTGCTTTCCCATGGACATCAAGATAATCGTGAAATCAGGCGGACGGCTTGCCTCTATCTCTTTTGAACCAACCGTAATGATCACAGAACGAGTCGCGTTTGTCGAACAAGCCAGGTTCTCGCCCATCACAAATTACCCAGAAGTGGGTATTGTTTCAAACTCTGTCGATGGCCACCTGTAGTACTCCCCAAAAACTGGACAGGTAGCTAAGGTGGCTAAACTTGTCCAAGGATGACCCGAAAAAGCAGAAGGAAGTTCACTCCCGCGTTCAAGGCTCAAGTTGCGCTTGAGGCCGTGAAGGAGAACCATACGATGGCAGAGCTGGCGATGCGCTTTGAGATCGCACCAGCACAGATCGGCCAATGGAAGAAGCAGTTGGCGGAGAACGCCGCTGGGGTCTTTGAAGGGACCCCGACGGCGTCCTCCGCCATGCCAGGTGGTCACGACCCCGAAAAGTTGTTCGCCGAGATCGGCAGGTTGAAAATGGAGAACGACCTGCTAAAAAAAACAGTCCGATGAGCGTGGCACAAAAGCGGCATGCCATTGCCACCGTGCAGGAAGGCAGCATCATGGAGCGCTGCCAGGCGCTGGACCTGCACGCAGCAGCTTCTACTATCAGCCCAAAGGAGAAAGCGTTGAACTTGGAATTGATGCGTTTGATGGATGAAGAGTACACCAAGCATTGCTTCCATGGAGTGATCGGCATGCGCGACTTTCTGAGGCTTGAAAAGGGCTATTGGGTGAACGAAAAGCGGGTGCGCAGGCTCCTTCGGCTAATGGGCTTGGAGGCCGTTGCGCCCAAGCCTGACCTGAGCAAACCCGCCAACGGGCATAGGGTCTATCCCTACTTGTTGAGAGGTGTGCAGATTGAAGCTCCGGGGCATGTTTGGAGCACCGACATCACCTACATCGCCATGGGCAAAGGGTTCCTGTATCTCACCGCCGTGATGGACTGGCACAGCCGCTACGTGCTCTCTTGGCGATCAGCAACACCTTGGACACCTCCTTCTGTCTGGAAGCTTTGCATGGTGCGCTGTTGCAATATCCTGCACCAATGATCTTCAATACCGACCAAGGCAGCCAATACACCAGCGACCTCTTTACCGGGGCGTTGATCCAGGAAGGCATCAAGGTGAGCATGGATGGCAAGGGCCGGGCTACGGACAATGCGTTCATCGAACGACTTTGGAGAAGCGTGAAGCAGCAATGCGTCTATCGCCATAGCCCCGCCGATGGGAATGAGCTGCGCAGCCTTCTGGCCGAGTACTTCGCCTATTACAACCACCAACGACCACACCAGCACCTGGATGGACTGACCCCGGCACACCTTTACTTTGGTCTGCCCGATACCCGGAACCGTACCCTGACACCAAACCTTGTTGAACCCCAATTCACACTAACAAACGCCTGAAACGTGTCCAGTGAATGGGGAGTACCTCACAAAGGCAGATTCTCGGATATCGAATAGTGAATGGGCTTGATGTTCAACTGAATTGCATTGTGAGCCAGCCGATCGCCATGGGACCATCCCCTCCGGAGATGCGCCTTCGTGTGTTGCGCTGGATGTCAGATATACGGGCTGTGGAACAGTGAATCTTGTTCCTCGCGAACGCCCCACGAACCACCAGAAGTAGTTGTGCCAGCGCAGGTGCGTGATCTCCCCCACGAGGTAGTTCCAGTAGCCCGTATAAGAGCCGACGATGATGTCCCAATAGTGCAGCATGCGATCGCGGCGCGAAGCTACCGGGTGGGAGCGGGAGGGTTAGTGAGATGTGTCACGGTTGTTGGAGCCACGGAGAGCGCAGAGAGTGCAAACTCGTCGTGATCGTTATGACACTCCTCCTCCGCGAACTCCGCGCCCTCTGCGGTTAACCATCGATTTTCGTTGCGTTCGTGGCGCGCGTTGCGGTAAAAACCATTCCCGAACTTTGTACCATGAAACGCACATGGCCATTAGCGATCGGTGTCGGTGCCATCACCGTATTGCTGGCCACTTGTTCAGCTGGCCCTTCGGAAACGCACAGTCCTGAAACAAAGTCCGTAGGCGTCGCCCCTTCTGCGGAATTCAACACCTACTGGCACCAAGGCAAGGCGGAGTTGAGCCACTACGCGCTCACCCAAGCGCGCTACGGCGAGTTGCGCGATGGTAATGCAGTGCTCGTCTTCGTCACGGAGGATGTTCTCGATAGCGCACAAGTCAAGTATGAAGGCCAAGGCGATGCACCGCACACCAGCGTGTTGAAGCTGAACCGGATCGACCGCTTCGTCACCGGCATCTACGACTACTCATTGATGACAAGCACCTTCAGCCCCGTGGACGGCACGCCGCCGATGAAGGTGAGCTGCAGCACGCAGGACTGGTGCGGACAGATGTTCATGCAACTGAACCGGCAGGCCGACGGTTATCGCTACGAGCTGCGCAGCTACTTCCAGGCCGATGGCGATAAGAACGGCACGATCGACCACGTCGCGCTGGAGGACGACATCATGAACCAGATCCGCATCGACCCGACGAAGCTTCCCACGGGCACGGTGGACATGCTGCCCACGCTGAGCTACCTGCGCCTGATGCACAAGCCCGCACAACCCGTGAAGGTGGAAGCAGCGCTCACCACACAAGGCGACACCAGCACTTACAGCATGCGCTTCGCATCATTGGACCGCATGGTATCCATCCACTTCGGCACCGCCTTTCCGCATGTGATCTTCGGCTGGGATGAAACTCGCCCCGACGGCTTCGGCGAAAAAGCGCACTCGCTCACTACCTCCGCACGACTAAAAAAACAAGTGATGGAACCGTACTGGGGACAGCACGCCGTGGCCGACTCGACTTACCGCCGGGCGTTGGGGTTAAAGTGTTTTTAATCGCAGAGATTTCAGGTCGCTGTTTTTTTCAAACGCAACGTTCGCAACGAGCGCAAGGCAATGCAGCGTGTAAAAGAGGGTGGTGAAAACCTTGGTTCAGGAAGGGTGTCTGGTATTCGCGCCTCCGCGCCCCTGCAGCTTATCTCACAACCTTAGTATGCCCGTACGTTCTTCCCCTGCCTCCAGTTGATGTATGCCCGGTTCACCACACGGTTGCCGCCCGGAGTGGGGTAGTCGCCGGTGAAGTACCAATCACCCGTATGGTCCGGGCAGGCGGCGTGCAGGCCCTCGATGCTTTGGTACACGATGTTCACCTCCGCCTTGATCTCCGGAGAGGTCAACAGTTCACCGATCCGCTTGCTGATCTGCTCCGCGGTGAACGGCCGATAGATGTCCTTCACGATGTTGGTCTGCTCCGTGATCGGCTTGTCCACCATGGCGAGGCAACGGTCATACACGTCGTCGATGATGTTCTCTTGCTTGGTCTCTTTCAGGAGGGAAATGGCCGCTTGGAAGGCTGCGAGGTCGCCCATCTTTGCCATGTCGATGCCGTAGCAATCGGGGTAGCGGATCTGCGGTGCGCTGCTCACTACCACGATCTTCTTCGGCTCGAGCCGGTCCAGCATTTTCAGGATGCTCTGCTTCAGCGTGGTGCCGCGCACGATGCTGTCGTCGATCACCACCAGCGAATCCACGCCGGGACGCACGGTGCCGTAGGTGATGTCGTAGACGTGCGCCACGAGGTCCGCGCGCGAGTTCTCGTTGGTGATGAAGGTGCGCAGTTTCGCGTCCTTGATCGCCACTTTCTCCAATCGCGGACGCAATGCAAGGATGGCCCGCAACTTCGCCGGGTCGGGCTTCGGGCCCAGCTCCAGGATGCGGCGTTCCTTCACATGGTCCAGTTCGTCCTCCATCTGCTTTAACATGCCGTAGCAGGCCACTTCCGCAGTGTTTGGAATGAATGAGAACACCGTGTTCTCCAAGTCGTGGTCGATCATTTCCAAGATCGCGGGGCACACGGATCGGCCCAATGCAATGCGCTCGCGGTATACGTCCATATCGCTGCCCCGGCTGAAGTAGATGCGCTCGAAACTGCACGAACGTTTTTCCAAGGGCGGCAGGATCTCTTCGGTGGAATAGGAGCCGTCTTTCTTCACGATCAAGGCTTTGCCCGGCTCCAGTTCATGTACCTGCTCCACTTTCAGGCCAAAGGCCGTCTGTATCGCAGGACGTTCGCTGGCGGCCACCACCACTTCGTCATCGGCATACCAGAAGCACGGACGGATGCCGGCGGGGTCACGCAGCACGAAGGCATCGCCATGACCGATGAGGCCCGCCAGCGCGTAGCCTCCGTCAAAGTCGATCGCGCTCTGTTGCAGGATGCTCTTCACGTCCAGCTTCTCCTCGATCATCTTGGTGATCTGCCGGTCGTTGTAGCCGAGCTGGTGGTAAATGCCGCGCAGCCGCTCGTTCTCCATGTCCAGGTAGTGCCCGATCTTCTCCAGCACCGTCATGGTGTCGCTGCGTTCCTTCGGCGTTTGGCCGATGCTGACGAGCAGATTGAAAAGCTCGTCCACGTTGGTCATGTTGAAGTTGCCGGCCACCACGAGGTTGCGCGTGATCCAATTACTGAGGCGGCGGCGCGGGTGGCAGTTCTCCAGCTCGTCCTTGCCGAAAGTGGCATAGCGTAAGTGGCCCAGCAGCAATTCGCCCACGTAGGGCGCGGTCTGCTTCAACAGCTCGGCATCGTTCTCCGCTTTGGGGTATTCCACCAGCGCTGCACCGATCCCCTTGTGGATACGGTCGAAGATCAGCTGGATGGCGTCCTTCGAAGTGCTGCGGTCGCGATCGATGAAGTTGGCTCCCGGCAGCGGGTCCAGTTTAATGGTGGCCACGCCCGCACCGTCCTGGCCGCGGTTGTGCTGCTTCTCCATCAGCAAGTACAGCTTGGTGAGGCCGTACAGCGCGCTACCGTACCGCTCCTGAAAGTGTGCCAACGGTTTGCGCAAGCGGATGAAGGCCAGACCGCATTCGTGCTTGATCGCGTCGCTCATGGGGTGTCCGTTGGGCCTTTATGGGAAGGAGCGGCAAAGGTACGGTTGGTGCGAAACGCGGGAATGCTCTTCCACCCGTATCCAAAGTTGCGGTCCGCAGCACCGGAAGGATCAATTACGGAACGGGATGAACGCAGCTTTTCGGTCCGGAGTTGTTTCCTCGTTGCCTTAATTCTGGAAGCCTTCCCGGCCATACTGTACCAGCTCATTTAATTTCACCGCCATGCGCAAGCTATTCTACCTCATCGGCACCCTCCTGCTATTTGCCATCGCCCTCATCGGGTGGTTTGACCATCGCTACTACTGGGCCTATGCCGTGGCGATACCGCTTTTTCTGCTGGGCATCTACAATGCGGTGCAGCCGCGGCACACCATCCTGAGGAATTTCCCGGTGCTGGGCTATGTGCGCTATGCCCTCGAGTTCATCGCCCCGGAGATCCAACAGTACTTCATCGAGCGCCATACGGACGGACGGCCCTTCAGCAGGCAGCAGCGTTCACTGGCCTACCAGCGCGCGAAGAACGTGGGCGATACCGTGCCGTTCGGGACACAGCTGGACATCAACGCCGGCAACTACGAGGGCATCCGCCATTCGATCTATCCCAAGGAGCGCCCCGCCGATCCACCACGGGTGACCATCGGCGGCGCTTATTGTAAAAGGCCGTACAGTGCCTCCTTGTTGAATGTCTCCGCCATGAGCTTCGGTGCCCTGAGCGACCGTGCCGTGCTGGCCCTCAACGCCGGAGCGAAGAAGGGCGGCTTCTACCACAACACCGGAGAAGGCGGCCTCAGCGACCACCACCTGAAGAACGGCGGAGATCTGGTGTGGCAGATCGGTACCGGCTACTTCGGATGCCGCACCAAGGAGGGCAACTTCGACTCCGAGCTGTTCCGCACCAAGGTGGCCGAGCACCCGCAGGTGCGCATGATCGAGCTGAAGATCTCACAAGGCGCAAAGCCCGGCCACGGCGGCGTGCTCCCTGCGGTGAAGAACTCCCCGGAGATCGCACGCATCCGGCACTTGGAGCCGCACACCACGGTGATCTCCCCTCCCGGCCACACCGCCTTCACCAACGCGGACGGTTTTCTCGACTTCATCTGCCTGTTGCGCGAGCTCAGCGGCGGTCTCCCTGTGGGCTTCAAACTCTGCATCGGCCGGACCGAGGAGTTCACCGAACTGTGTGAAAAAATGGTGACCACCGGCAAGCGCCCGGACTTCATCACCGTGGACGGTGCGGAAGGCGGGACCGGAGCTTCGCCCTTGGAGTTCACGGACTCCGTCGGCATGCCCATCGAGCCCGCCTTGATGTTCGTGCGCCGCACACTTGAACGCTTCGGGCTGCACGGGGAGATCAAGATCATCGCCAGCGGGAAGGTGCTTACCTCCGCCAGCTTGATGAAAATGCTCGGCTTGGGTGCGGACCTCTGCAACAGTGCCCGCGGCTTCCTGTTCTCCTTGGGTTGCATCCAAGCGCTGCGCTGTAATACCAATGACTGCCCCACCGGCATCACCACCCAGGACAGAGGCTTGGTGCGCGGCCTGAACGTGGCCGACAAGAGCGAGCGCGTCTATCATTTCCACATCAACACCTTGCTCTCCCTGATGGAACTGCTTGCGGCGTGCGGGTTGGAGCGCGTGGAGGACATCAATATGAGCTACTTCATGCGCGGTGACGAGTTCGTGAAGCTCGCCGACAGGTATTTCCCGGACGGGCTCGATCAGGTGATGCATCCGTCGCCGGGAGGGAGCAGGTGAGGTGTATTGCTTTGCCCGCGTCATTGCCCGGACCGTTCCCCAACCCCTCCTTCGGGGAAGGAGGGGAGACCGCAAAACCGCTTGGACTTAGGTGAACCGGTCACTGCGTACTTCCTCATCCAACGGGTCGCCGTCGAACAAGTGGTCCAGCAAGCGCTCTGCGCACCACGGCGCCAGCATCACACCGCGCGCACCGAGGCCGTTGAACACCGCCTCACGCTCTCCGGTCTTGCCAAGTATCGGCCTCCGGTCCTGTGAGGTGGGCCGCACTCCGGCATTCTGCCCGACCACTTCGATAGGCGCTTTCACGATCGCTCCCAATTTTGCCAGCAGCCATGCGCGGGCCTCCTCCGTCGGGCCTTCCCATACGTCCGTCCACTTGAACGTAGCACCCACCCGGTAGAGATCCCCGCCCAAGGGCAACAGGCCCACGCCGCCATGTACCGTCCGTGTTAGGTGCAGGCCCGGTATGCGCACGGTCAGGGTTTCACCCTTTACGGGAACAAGCCCGGCATCGCTGGCGAAGGGGCCTGTACAATGGATGAGCCAGCGGCCTTGTACATCACCGATCCGGACACCTTCCGGACCCGGTCGGACCTCAGTTCCGTCCACATCCCGCTCGGTGAGCTCCCCTTGGCGCAGTAGCTCTTCCCGCTGGGAGCTGAGCAGCATCTGCACATCCAGCCAGGCGGCGTCGATCACTGTGCCATAGCCGTGCGGTGCCCGCAAGGGTGCCGCATCGATCTCCGGTTCGGGCCTGCTGGCGATGAAAGGCAAGGTGCCCGGTTCCGCCATCGCCCGTGCCCACTGCTTCACCTCGTTCGGCGTCGGGAAGATCTTCACCAAAGCGGTGGGATGCCAGCAGGTGATGCCAAGATGTTCCTGCCATGCGCCATAGAAAGTCCGCGTCAAGGGCATCAGTTCGCTCGCCCGCCAGCAGGGCACGTTGCGGCGCAGTACCACCGGGTTCACCGCGCCGCCACTTGCCACGGAGGCGTTGCCCTCGCGCTTACGATCGAACACGTGGAAGGTGAGGCCACGGGAACGGCATTCTTCCGCCAGAACGGCACCCGCGATGCCGCGGCCAAGTATCAGGACGTCATAAATGGCGCTCATGGTGCGAAGGTCGGTGAAGAGGAATTAAGGCAGATCCAACTACCGCTTGTCCGGTTTCGTCGAAGCATCAGTTGACTTCAGTGCGCAAACCACTAATTTTCCCGCTTCATTCCGCTCCACCAACCCTGTCATTCATATGAACGTTCGTTCTCTCCTCTTCTTCTTGCTCGTGGCTGTTAGTAGCCTTGCACACGCACAGACTTATTTGGACCCATTGACCCAGCGATCGCCCGACGGGCAGTTCAAGATAACCGTGGAACGTACCATTCCCGTGGAGTTCCTCGGGACCATACAGCCCTTTGCACTGTGGGACGGCACACGGCAATTCCCGGATGAGCGTGTTCGTGATGAAAATGGTGTGATCAGGGAGAACGAGGAGGCTGAGGACGAGGAAGGCCGCCGGGGCCACCCATCATTGGACCCCAATGCCTTGCCGCACGGGAACGATCCGGCATGGCAGACCACCGCGCCCACTCATGGTTTTGATCGTGCGGTGGACCTCAGCGTCAACGGCATGGGAAATACTTCCGTAAGCCCCGCCGACCCTTGCTTGGCCGTCGGACCCAACCATGTGATCCAGATGATCAACGGTTCCTCCGGGGCCTACTTCCGGATCTATGACAAGAATTTGGCGAATCCCGGTTCACAGACCTACATGGACAATTTCGTCAATTCCATCGGTGGGATCACCAGCTATACCGGGTTGGGCGATCCGATCATCGTGTATGATGCGCTCGCCGATCGATGGATGATGACCGAGTTTTCCAGCAGTGGCAATCGCATGATCGTGGCTATTTCCACAGGCTCCTCTCCAACAGGCTCGTGGTACGCCTATAGCTATACAGCCACCAACTTCCCGGACTATCCCAAATACGCGGTCTGGAACAATTGCTACGTGGTGACCACCAATGAGAACTCACCCGCGATCTATGCCCTGCCCCGTGCCAATATGTTGGCCGGAACGGGCGGAACGGCGGTACGCTTCACCATTTCTTCACTTGCCTCCATCGGCTTCCAGGCGGCCGCACCGGTGCATTTCGGCGGTGGAACGCCACCTCCCACAGGTGCTCCGGCGATGTTCATGCGCATGGTGGACGACGCTTGGACCACCGCGGCGGATGTGGACCGGCTGGAGCTTTGGAATATCAACTACAATGAAGCGACGCCTGGGAGCTCCACCATCACCGGCCCTACAGCCCTTCCCACGGATGCCTTCGATTCCGACCTCTGCGGATACACCACGCTCAACTGCATCACGCAGCCGGGTTCGCAAACCATGGACCCCATCCGCGAGATCCTGATGAACCAGATCTGCTACCGCAACTTGGACGCGTTGGGTTACGAGGCCATCGTCTGTACGCATTCCGTAGACCTCGATGGCTCCGATCGCGCCTGCCCGCGCTGGTATGAATTGCACCGGACCGGGGGTGGCGCCGCGCCATGGAGCATCTTTCAGCAAGGAACCTTTTCCCCCGACGCGAACGACCGCTGGATGCCCACTGCCACCATCAACAACCTTGGCGACATCGGCCTGGCATACAACATCGCAGGGACCACCGGCGGCAATGTCTATCCCGGAATCCGGTACACCGGCCGGTACCGTGCAGACCCGCTCAACACGATGACCTTCGCCGAAACGTCCATCGTGGCGGGCACGGCCAGCAACAACAGCAACCGCTATGGCGATTACAACTCATTGGATGTAGATCCCTCGGACGGGGTGTCCTTTTATGGGACCGCGATGTACAACCCGGCTTCATCCTGGGGCACCCGCATGTTCAAGTTCTCCTTCCCCGTGGTGGGCTGCATCCCACCTACGGTGACCACCAATGTGGTGGATAACTGTGGTGCGGGCACTTTTACCGTCCAAGCGACCATTGGCTCGAACGGGGATTCGCCGGACTACGATGTGTATACTGCGGTCAACGGGGGAGGGCAGACGTTGCTCGGAACCTATACGCCGGGCACGATCACCGTGGGGACATATTCCTTCGGCACAAGCGTGGTCATCCAAGTGCGGCATAACGGGAATAGTTCCTGCAACCAATCATTCAGTGCGATCACTTCTACGGGCACCTCCTGTTGTACGGCGCCTACGGCCACGGTCACGGGGGCTTGTCTGGGCATCACCAATTACAACGTCAGCGTGGACCTTACATCCATGGGCAGCGCCACCTCAATTGCCATCCAGATCGACCCGGACGCCTCCGGACCGAACCCGCCCGTTACGGTCCAGACCGTCACCACCACCGGCGTTTATGGGCCGTTCGGCAACTACGCGAGCGGCTCGCCGGTCAACGTGATCCTGGTCCACAACCTGTTCGCCCTATGCACGGTGCAGGTCGATGACTTCGTGAAGAACTGCAATTCGCCCGGTGCAGGCTGCGGGGCATTCAGCATGAACACTGCAAAGCCGATCGCCGATCAGTCCACCACGACCAGCCCCATCACTGTGCCGGCACAGGGCGGCTCCGCGCTCACGGACCTCAACGTGTACGTGGACATCTCCCACACCTATTCCGCCGACTTGCGCATCTCTTTGACCAGCCCGGCAAATACCACGGTCAACTTGATCTCGTCGGCACTTTGCGGTTCAAATGATAACATCGTGGCCGAATTTGACGATGCCGGGGTCAATGGGACCGTGGGGGGCACCTGCCCGATCAATAACCTCTTCGTGGTGCCCGCCCAGACCTTAAGCGCATTCAATGGGGAGCTGTTCGAAGGCACGTGGACGTTGACCGTCCAGGACGTCGCGGCAGCGGACATCGGCACCATCAATAGCTGGTGCTTGATCCCTGCTCTTTCATCGCCGAACATCACCGTTTCTCCCAAGGTGTTCCTTGAAGGTCCATACAATAGCGGCACAGGACTCATGAGCGACGCATTGAGGGCAGCATCATTGGTGCCGACCACTGAGCCCTATTCGGCGTTGCTCTATTCCTTCGTTGGATCGCCTGGTGCCGGCGGGACGCTGGGGGCGGGCGTGCTCTCCGTCACGGGCAACAACGCCATCGTGGATTGGGTGGTGGTCGAGTTGCGTAACGCTACGACACCGGCCACCGTGGTCGCCAGTTGTGCGGCCTTGGTACAGCGGGACGGGGACGTGGTCGCATTGGACGGCACCTCCCCCGTGAGTTTCACGCACAGTCCGGGGAGCTATTACGTGGCGATGCGCCATCGCAACCACTTGGGCGTGATGACCGCATCTACCGTCGCCCTCTCTGCCTCGCTGACCTCGGTCGACTTTACCTCGACCGGCACTGCGACATACGGGACCGCGGCCCAAACCCTGCTGGGCGGAAAGAATATCATGTGGACCGGTGATTCCAACTTCAACCATCAGATCTCCTATACGGGTGGTACAAACGATAGGGACCCCATCCTTGGGCGGATCAATGATCCATCACCGAACGCCACCGTGAACGGCTATTTCACCGAGGACACCAACATGAACGGCGTGGTGAGCTATACCGGATCGGCCAACGACCGTGATGTGATCCTGGTGAACATCGGTGGCTCTGCGCCGACCAGCAAGCGCTACGAGCAACTCCCATAAGAGCTAAGCCACTTCAGCGTTCCTCCTCGGTGACCGCGGTCCGGCACGAACAAATTGTTCAAGCGGCCAGCAACCGCTCCATGCGTGCGATCAGATCGTCCGGATCGAACGGCTTTTGCAAGAGGTCGTTCGCGCCGGCACCGGTGATGGTCGTCAGCAGGTGTGGCAACTCATACGCGGTAATGATGAGCACGGGGGTGGTGATGTCCTTGGCACGTAAATTCTCCACCAACGATAATCCGTCCACGTGGGGAAGTCCAAGATCGATCAGCAGCAAGTCTGCCGGTTCATCCAGCATCATCCGCTCCAATTCACGGCCATCCTTCAACGTGGTGACCCGCCAGTTGGAATCCATGGCGTGGTGGGCGATCAACGTGCGGACCAAAGCATCGTCCTCGACAAGGATGACATGTGGCATGGTAGGAGGGTTTTGCACGTTCCTACGGAAGAAGAGCCGCGGAGGTTCTGGATATAGGCCGCAGAGGCGCTGAGGCGCGGAGAATTGCAGAGAGGGATTTTGGTCGCTGAGGCGCTGAGGCGCGGAGAAGATCAGTCGGCAGTTAGCAGTAGCAGACGGCAGACGTCTGATCACCGATCTTGAGCCTTGGATCAGAAGTCTGAACAGGGTCCAACTCGTAACACGCCAACTCGCAACCGGATCCTTGTATCATTCTCGGTACCTCGGCGCCTCCGCGGCCACCCTGCTACAAACTCCCGGTCACCAGCTTCACGATGTCGTGCCCGTTCACGGCGATGATCACGGTGAGCAGGAAGACCATGCCGGCCATCTGGGCGTACTCGAGCACCTTGGGGTTCGCCGGTTTGCGCGCGATGGCCTCATAGAGCAGGAACACCACATGGCCGCCGTCCAGCGCGGGGATGGGCAGGATGTTCAATACAGCTAAGGCCAAGGAGAGGAAGGCCGTCATTTCCCAGAAGCGCTGCCACACCCAATGCGGGCCGTAAGCTTTGCTCATGGCGATCAAGCCGCCCATCTGCTTCATGCCAGCCTTGCTGCCCAAGAGCTTGAAGGAGGAGACGTTGTCTTTCAGCCGCTGCCAACCATAGGCGAACCCTGCCGGGATACTGCCGAGGAAGCTGAATTTCTCGGTGGCGAATGTGAAATAGTCGCTCGGTGCCCGTGGTTGCAGCCCCACGATGCCATTGGCGTCCACTTCCACCGGCACGCGCACTTCATGGCCTTCGCGCAGCAGGGTCACCTCCACGTGCTGGTCCTTGCGGCCCTTCACGGCTTCCACGAAATCCTGAAAATAGCGGGCCGGTTTTCCGTTCACGGCCACGATACGGTCACCCTTGCGGAAGCTGCCGGTCTTCGCCGCGTTGTTGCCTTCCAGCACCGAATCCACATAGAACGGGAAGCGCGGGCTGAAGAGCACTTTATCATTGTTTTCCAAGATCTGCTCCTGGATGTTCGCGCTCAATGCGATCTGCTTCTTCTCGAGCTTTCCCGTACTGTCCTCGCGCTCCACGGTCACTTCGCGCGCACCGTCGATGAGGATGGCCAACGATACATCACCGAGCGTCTTGGGGTCGCGCCCGTCCACGTCGACGATCATGTCACCGTCGCGGAAGCCCTCGCTCTTCATCAGCGCGCTGGGGGCCACGCCGTAGGTCAGGTTTTGTACGGGCAGGTATTCACGGCCCCAGACGAACAGCACCATGGCGTAGATCGCGAAGCCCAACAGCAGGTTCACCGTTACGCCGCCCACCATCACGATGAGGCGCTGCCATACCGGCTTAGCGCGGAATTCCCACGGCTCTGGTGGCTTCTGCATCCGCGCCTTCTGCTCGGCGTCCATGCTCTCGTCCACCATCCCGGCGATCTTCACATATCCGCCGAAGGGCAGGCAACCGATGCCGTACACGGTCTCGCCGATCTTCTTCTTCACCAAGGCGTATGGCGCGTCGAAGAAGAGGAAGAACTTCTCCACCCGCATGCCGAACAGCTTGGCGGGCAGGAAATGGCCGAACTCGTGCAGGGCCACCAAAATGGACAGGCCGAGGATCAGTTGTCCGGCGTAGATCAGGATCTCCATTGCGGGGAATTCAGTGTCTCGTGCGCCGCGCGCCGCGTTTCCGCATCGCTGGCTTCGAGATCTTCGAGCGTGGGTGAAGCCACAAAGGTCGCCTTTGCGAGCCGATCCCTGATCATATCGCTCATTTCCAAGAATCCGATACGCTCCTGCAAGAACGCTTCGACAGCCACTTCGTTCGCCGCGTTCAGCACGCAGGGCGCGTTGCCGCCCCGTTTCATGGCTTCCAGCGCAAGGCCCAGATTGGGAAAGGCTTGCAGATCCGGCTGCTCAAAGGTGAAGCTGGGGTACTTCGAGAAATCAAAGCGCGGCCACGTGGTGGTCAATCGCTCCGGGTAGGCTAGCGCGTATTGGATCGGTAATTTCATGTCGGGCAGGCCGAGCTGGGCTTTCATGCTGCCGTCGCGGAACTGGACCAAGCTGTGGATGATGCTCTGCGGATGCACGATGATCTCCACCTGCTCCGGCTTCAGGTTGAACAGCCACTTGGCCTCGATCGCCTCCAAGCCTTTGTTCATCAGGCTGGCGCTGTCGATGGTGATCTTGGCACCCATGTCCCAGTTGGGATGCTTCAAGGCCTGTGCTTTCGTCACGGCGGCGAGCTCGGCTTTGGTCTTTCCTCGGAACGGTCCACCGCTGGCGGTGAGAACGATCTTCTCGATCGGGTTCTCCCATTCACCGGCCAAGCATTGGAAGATGGCACTGTGCTCGCTGTCCACCGGATAGATGTTCACCGCATTCGCCTGTGCCCGTTTTGTCACCAGTTCGCCGGCCACCACCAAGGTTTCTTTGTTGGCCAGTGCGATGGCTTTTCCGGCATCGATCGCGGCCAGCGTGGGGCGCATGCCCGCATAGCCCACCATGGCGGTGAGCACCGTGTCGATGGTCTCCATCTGCACTGCCTGCGCAATGGCATCAGCGCCCGCGAAGACCTTCACGCCAAGCGGGAACAAGGCATCACGCACTTCGGCATAGCGGCTTTCGTCGCCGATCACCACCGCGTTGGGGTTGAACTCCTTCGCTTGCGCGATCAGCAGTTCCGCGTTTTTCCTGGCGGTGAGCAGCTCCACGGTGAAGTGCGCGGATTGCTCGCGCACCACTTCCAGCGCTTGCGTGCCGATGGAGCCGGTGCTGCCGAGGATGGCGATGCGTTTGGGGGAGATTTCTTCGGGCACAGTGCGTGGTTCAATGGGTGCGAAGTTCGGGGTTAACCACGGAAAGGGTTTAATTGCAATGGGTGTGGGGGAAGGGCTGGCCGAAGGGAAGTGTGCCAGGCAAGTAGTTCCGGGTGGCAGTCTGAAGACAGCCGCACTCCTGAGCACCACAGGGCGAGGTAGCCTCTGTGCCTTGATCAACAGTTTGTTGGTGACCCACTGATCGACCCCGGCCTGCTCCCGTCAAAAACCCACATCCCATAGGGACGGGAAAATTGTCGGCAACCGTTATTCTTTCACCAGTTTGACCACGCTCTGCCCCTGGCTTGTCTTCACGGTCAGGTAATAAGCACCCGGGGTACCTGGCATTTCAAAACCAGAATTGGAGGTGGGATCCAAGGTTTGTTCTGAAATTACCTTGCCCTGTATGTCCGTAAGAATGACTTTCACTTGACCCACGGTTTGTGAAAAGGTGAGACACACCTTGCCGGTGCTCGGGTTTGGGTAGGCAGCGAATTGAATGCCGCTGCCCAGATCAATGATGTCCGACGGCGCTTGGCCCGTCTTCTGAACGAAAATGTCAGTATTCCCAACCGCCGTGAGGTTGCTTGTTCCAGCTCCTTGGTCGAAATCCACGGTTCCATAAAAATATCCCGTGGTGTAAATATTCCCGGCGGAGTCCACGGTGAATTTCCCGGAACTAACACCATCAGTAGTAGGAGAAGTTCCGCCGTAAGACCTTGCCCAGAGAAAATTGCCATCGGCGTCCATCTTCTGCACAAAAGCTGCTATGGCTCCTAGTGAAGTGAGATAGCTTGTACCTGTCCCCGGGTCGAAATCCACGGTTCCATAAAAATCGCCCGTTGTGTAAACATTCCCGGAGGCGTCCACGATGGAATAGCCGTAATCCTGATCAAAGCCTCCGAAGGACCTTGCCCAAAGGAAATTGCCGTTCGCATCCATCTTTTGAACGAAATCGTCGCCCTCTCCGGCGGATGTGTAGTTGATCGTTCCCGCTCCTGGGTCAAAATCCGCTGTTCCTCGATACTGTCCTGTGGTGTACACGTTCCCGGAGGCATCTACAGCGATGGAAAATCCGTACTCGTCTTCAATACCTCCGAAGGACCTTGCCCAGAGGAAATTGCCGTTGACATCCATCTTCTGAACGAAAATGTCGCCGCTTCCGGCAGATGTGTGGTAGCTAGTTCCAGGACCCGTGTCGAAATCAACAGTTCCTGAAAAAATCCCCGTGGCGTAAACGTTTCCGGAGGCATCCAAGGTGATGGAATAGCCTGCACTAGAACTCGGTAACTCCTCAGAATATATGCTGTCGGGAGACCTTGCCCAGAGAAAATTGCCGTTGGTATCCAGCTTCAGCATGAAAGCTGATTCACCTCCATCGAGGAAGCTTGTGCCCGGCCCCGGATCGAAATCAACGGGTCCATAAAAACCACCCGTGGTGTAAACATTCCCCGAGGCGTCCACGACAATGGAATAGCTTTCATCTTCATGAATTCCTCCGAAGGACCTTGCCCAGAGGAAATTACCGTTGGTATTTATCTTCTGCACAAAGACGTCTTCATTTCCGTTCGAGGTGAGATTGCTTGTACCTGTCCCCGGATCGAAATCCGCAGTTTCTTCAAAATATCCCGTGGTGTACACATTCCCGGAAGCGTCCACGGCAATGGAATAGCTTTCATCGTCATGAATTCCTCCGAAAGACCTTGCCCAGAGGAAATTGCCGTTGGCATTCATCTTCTGCACAAAGACGTCATGGTTTCCGTTCGAGGTGAGATAGCTTGTACCTGTCCCCGGGTCGAAATCCACGGTACCTTCAAAATACCCCGTGGTGTAAACATTCCCGGAGGCGTCCACGGTGAGGGAATTGCCTACACCCCCCGCATTAGGTCCACCGAAAGACCTGACCCATTCCGAGTTCTGGGCATTCAACGATGCCGTTACGAAAAGGAATACTCCCAAGATCTTCGCTCTTATCATTTGGCGTGTGTAGGTTACAGTTTGTGCCATGGCCTACGGCCCGAACTTCTTGCTGGGCTTGCGGCTCGTGTGCCGCACTTGGACAACGTAGATGCGATCACCCTTGACACGATAAACCACCCGGTACTTTAACCGGTGCAACATCACATGCCTGTATTCGGCTTTTCGGATCTGGTAGCCGTGGGGGTTGGCCTTGATGCGGGTATAACACTCATCAAGCGCATCAAGGAAGCGTTCGCCGGATCTCTTTTTCTCCTGTTCGCGATACGTGTAGATCCTCGATACCTCCGTGGTGGCGCTGGGTCTGACCAACAGGGTGTACCTCATCCCTTGTGGCCTGCACGGACCGATCGCCTGGACTCTTCCTCTGTGTGGAACTTCACTTCGCCACGTTCATGCTTGGCAATAGCCTCATCGAACTCCGCGCACTCCTCATCGGTGATGTCGTCGTCCACATGCCCCTGCTGAAGCTTGTAGAGCAAAGTGCGGATCGCATCGAGGATGCTCGTGTCGTTTTCGTCCTTGATCATCTGCACGATCTCGGTCTGTAGGTCGATGGTGCTCATGGCGTTGGGTTGTCCGGTAAAGTTAGGAAGTCTTCATCTGGCGGTGCGCATCTGCGCGTGGGCGCTGGGACTGACGGAAGGAAAGTGATGGGATGTTCCGTGCACAGCTTGAAGATTTGTGGCAACGAGGTATGTCAACTACGCTTGGTGGAAGCGCGCCGCAGCCGGTCGTTGATGGCTGCGCCCAAGCCGTCTTGTGGGAAGGTCTCCGCGAGGATGATGTCGGCTTCGCTGGCGTCCAGGCTTCGGAGCGCCGCGAAAAGGTGACGCGCGGCCTCAGAGATATTGCCGCTGGGAGAGAGCACCTCCGTGCGCCAAGCGTCATGGTTTTCAGTGAAGGCGATCACTGCGACGCGTTGGCCTGCGTGCTCCTTCAACAAGGTTTTTATATCGCCGATGAAGACCGGCTTGCGCGGTGCGTAATGGCTTTCCAGCATGCCGGGCGATGCGGGCAGTACGCTCTTCTTTGCAATGCCCACCGCGCCGATCACGGCTTCGATCTCCGCCACGGGTGTTCCTCCGGGACGGTAGAGCACCCATTGATCCGCCTCGCTTTCCCAGCCGATGATGCTGCTCTCCACACCGACTGTGCAAGGGCCACCATCGAGGATGTAAGGGATCTTGTCGCCAAGCTGGTCCGCCACGTGTTGCGCGGTGGTGGGGCTCACGTAGCCGAAGGGGTTCGCGCTGGGCGCCGCGAGCGGGAAATCCAACGAGCGCAGCAGTTCCAGCGCCATGGGATGTGCGGGCATGCGCACCGCCACGGTGTCCAAGCCGCTGGTGACGAGGTCGGGCACGCGATCGGATTTAGGAAGCACTAACGTTAAAGGACCCGGCCAGAATTTCACCATTAATGCCTCAGCCTCCTTTCGCATGTCCTTTCGCGTGAGCTCGGAGAACGACACCACCTCCTTCACTTGCTCCAAGCTGTGGACGTGTACGATCAATGGGTCAAAAGCCGGGCGCTGCTTGGCCTGGAAGATCTTCAGCACCGCGGCCTCGTTGTAAGCGTTCGCCGCCAAGCCGTAGACGGTCTCGGTGGGGATGGCTACGACTTCGCCTTTGCGTAGGAGTTCTGCAGCGGTTTGAATGTTGGTGCCGATGGGCATGCTTGGTGCGCGGTAGCGAGGCGCGAAGATCGGGTGAACGATGGATATGCCCCATTGAATGTGGTGGGACGTTACCTTCGTTGGGCATGCCGCCGCTCAACCCTCAACGCTGCTCGCTGACTATTGGGGCTTACCGGCACTTTGGGGTGGATAAACCCTGTATGTTGTTAATTCGCTATTTAGCGGCCAAGCTAAAAACTGAAATTATGTTAACAATCGAATTGCGATTAAACCCTTTTGATGCTTCGCGTCCAACGATCACTAAGGGTTCTGTTGACTTAAAGCCGAATCGAAAAGCTGCTCATTGTTCATGAGCCAAAGGTCTAACCAACTTTCTCTACCCATCAAAAGAAGATAGCATCAAATAAGATGAAACATCTACAATTGAAAAAATATATAACTATAGTCATAGCGACTGTTTTTATAAATTCCACGGGATTTAGCCAAACAGTACCTTATAATATTGTCGGCACAGGTCAGACAAATTCCTACAATAATACCGGCATTATCTCATTGCCAACAACTGGTCAATCGTTCTATGGACAAAACACCAATCATTCTGGAAATACACCATCCTATACCGATAATGGCAACGGCACTATTACGGACTATGTAACCGGGTTAATGTGGGAAAAAACAGCGGACAAAAACAACGATGCTGCAATCAATTATTACGACAAACAGACCTATGCTGAAGCTCTGGCGGGAGCGGCATCCTGCTCAACAGGTGGTTATACTGATTGGCGATTACCTTCCATCAAAGAACTATACTCACTCATCATGTATTATGGAGCAGAGTCGAACCCAACTGCAACAACACAGGGCACCTCTGTTCCATTTATCAATACAAACTATTTTACGTTTGGCTATGGAGACCTTAATTCAAGTTCACACGGGGCCACTTCTGATGAACGACTGATTGACGCCCAATATGCAACAACTTCAATTTATGTAAGCACAACAATGAATGGCGTTTCAACCATGTTTGGGGTAAATTTTGCCGATGGTCGAATTAAGGGTTATCCTGCAAATAATCAAAAAAAATATTACATTAAATATGTGAGAGGAAATACCGCTTATGGGATAAATAATTATGTTGATAATCAGGATGGTACTATTACTGATAATGCAACAGGGTTAATGTGGATGCAAAATGACAATACAACTTCTATTTTGTGGGAAAGTGCATTAAGTTATGCCGAAGACTTTACCTTTGCAGGATATTCTGATTGGAGATTACCGGACGTTAAAGAATTGCAAGGTATTGTAGATTACTCTCGCTCTCCTGCAACATCAAATTCAGCTGCAATAAACCCTGTTTTCAATTGCACTCAAATAACAGATGAAGCTGGTGTAGCCGACTATCCGTACTATATGAGCAGCACAACTTTTTCTTCACAAACTCCTACCGATGGTACTCATGCATGCTATGTGTCCTTTGGAAGAGCCATGGGTTATATGGCTGTATATGGAGGATGGATTGACGTTCATGGTGCCGGTGCTCAACGTGCTGACCCTAAAACAGGTGATCCCGCATCTTTCCCTACCGGATTTGGCCCCCAGGGTGATGCTATAAGAATTTACAATTATGTAAGATTAGTACGAAATGCTGGTTCAACAACCGGAATTAATCAAATTGAAAATAAGTCTCAGCTAAATATTTATCCTAATCCTTCTAAGGACTTTCTTACAATCAACCTGAACAAGACAATTGCTGCAAATGCAGAGATTACTATTTACAGCTTTACAGGTGAACTTGTTTACGCTGAAAATATCGACTTTCTTGATAATGTAAATATCAATGTTAGCAATATAGTAAAAGGAATCTATCTTTTAAAAATAAAAATCAATGATGATGTTTTAACAAAGAAATTCATTAAAAACTAATCTCATGAAATATTCATTATTCTTTGTCGCAGGGTCTCCACTTCGGGACCCTGCAGCACGAAAAACCGACCGTATCTCATAGCAAAGCCTTCGCTCTGTGACAACGGTCACAGCCGTCCGACCAGCCCTGGGTAATTTTGGCGAAGCAAAGAAGGCCGTACCTCCTGTATCCGCCTCCCGATAGACGAACATCCCATGCCCACTTCGCACGCCCTTCTCCTCGCTCCGCTCTTGTTCCTCTTCAGCTGCACCAGCGGCCAAACGCCGGGTTCGGGCGCCACACTTCCTGCAAAGGAATTCCAGCAGAAGATGGCCGAACTGCCCTCGGCACCGCTGCTTGATGTGCGCACGCCGGAGGAGTTTTCCAAGGGCCATTTGGCCCATGCTAAAAACTGGAATTGGACGGATGGCCAGTTCAAGGGAAAGGTCGGGGAGCTGGACCCGGCGCAACCGGTCTTTGTGTACTGCCTCAGCGGCGGTCGCAGCGGCGCAGCCGTGAGCTTGCTCCGCTCAAAGGGCTTCCAGCAGGTGTATGAGATGCAAGGCGGGATCATGAAGTGGAACGCCGCGAACCTGCCGCTGGAAACCGAGGAAGGCGTCGATGCCCCGGCAGGCATGTCAAAAACGGATTTCGAAGCCCTGTTCAACACGGACAAGGTGGTGCTGGTGGATTTCTACGCTGACTGGTGCGCCCCGTGCAAACGGATGAAGCCTTACTTGGACGAGATCAGCAAGGACATGGCCGACAAGGTGACCGTGGTGCGCATCGATGCCGATGCCAACCCTGCCCTATGCAATGCGCTGGGCGTGGAAGCGCTGCCCGTTCTGCACGTGTACAAGAACAAACAACTGACTTGGCAGAACACCGGTTATATCGGCAAAGAGCAGGTGGTGCAGCAATTGTGACGTGACCGGTAGTTGAGCAGGAGCAGTTCACTACACACCCAGTGCTTCCACGTACTTCCGGTCGTTCGCCAAGCGCGGCACCTTGCTCTGCGCATCGTTCATGCCGCGTGCTTTCATCCAGGTGGCAAAACCACCGCGCGCTACCGGCACGATCACCAAAGGCCGCAATACATGGCCGGTGATGAGGTCCTTGTAGTAGGGATTGCGCCGTTGCAGCGCCTCGTCCATCGTATGCGCGAATCCCGCCATGTCCTTCGGTGGAGCGGCGAATTCAATATGCCATTCATGGAACGGCAGACCTTCTTGCGGTAATAGCTGTGGGGCTACGGTGAACTCGGCCACTTCACAAGGGTGTGAAGCCACGGCTTCCTGCAATGCGCCTTCCACCTCCTCTGCGATCACATGCTCCCCGAAGGCACTGGTGAAATGCTTCGTGCGCCCAGTGACGATGATGCGTGGCGGCTTCAGCGAGACGAACTTCACGGTGTCGCCGATCTCGTAGCCCCAGAGGCCCGCATTGGTGTGCAGTACCAGCGCATAGTTCACGCCTAATTCCACTTCGCCGATGGACAAGCGGCAAACGTCGGGTTTACCAAGCTCGCTGGTGGGAATGAACTCGAAATAGATGCCGTTGTCCAGCACGAGCAGCAGGCCTTTGCCGGGGTCTTGATCCTGGTACGCGATGAAGCCTTCGCTAGCGGGAAAGGTCTCCACGCGGTCCACTGTTCCACCGATCAATGCTTCCATACGGCTGCGGTAGGGCTCGTAGTTCACGCCACCGTACACGAAGAGCGAGAAATTTGGGAAGACCTCCTTCACGGTGGCCTTGCCAGTGCGGGCCAGCAGGCGCTCGAAGTACATCTGCACCCATGCCGGGATCCCGCTGATCAGGCGCATGTCCTTGGACATTGTTTCGCCAACGATCGCGTCCACTTTCGTTTCCCAGTCGGGGATACTGTTGGTGGCGAAGCTGGGCATGCGGTTTTTCAGCAGGTAGGAAGGCACATGGTTGGCCACGATGCCGCTGAGCCTGCCGCTGGGCACCTTGCCTTTGCGGTCCAGCACGGGGCTGCCTTGCAGAAAGATCATCTTGCCGTCCACGAAAGCCGTGTTGCCGCTGCGTGCGATGTATGCGAAGAGCGCGTTGCGCGCACTATCGATGTGGTTGGGCAGGCTCTCCTCGGTGATCGGGATGTACTTCGCGCCGCTAGTAGTGCCGCTTGTCTTGCACAGGTAGAGCGGAAGCCCGGGCCAGAGCACGTCGCGTTCGCCTTTCACGATGCGCTCGATCCACGGGCGCAAAGCCTCATAATCGCGAAGTGGAACGGTCTTGACCAATGTTGCGTGGTCCTTCACCTGCTCCAGCCCATGCTCCTTTCCGAAAGCGGTGTTCTTTCCTTCGGCGATCAGTTTCCTCAGCTCGGCCTGTTGCGCGGCCACAGGGTTCTTGGCGGTGCGCATCGCGCGTGCAACAGAACGCTGTGCCAGAAGTTTCGCGGCAAAGCCCTTCAGCGACATTATTGGAAGCCGATATAGGTCTGCGGGTCCACGGCCTTGCCCCCGGACCAAAGCTCGAAATGCAGGTGCGGGCCGGTGGTGTACTCGCCGCTGTTGCCCACGATCGCAATGGCCTCGCCCGCCTTCACATGGTCGCCCAGCTTCTTCAGCAGCACGGCGTTATGCTTGTACACGCTCACCAAGTCGAGGGTGTGCTGGATCTGGATCACGTAGCCGGCGTCGCTGGTCCAACTGGCGAGGATCACAGTCCCGTCCAAACAGGCCTTCACGGCCTCGTCCGCCTTGGTGACGATGTCGATGCCGTAGTGCCCTTCACCGGCGTTGAAGGTGCTGGTGACCACCCCGCGCAAGGGCGGGAAGAACAGCAGGCCGGGCAGGCCCAAGCGGTCCAGTGTCGCTGCGTTCCCGGTGGCATGCACGCTGTAAGCCTCCTCGGCCCGGATCTTCTCGCGCAGCAGGCTGTCGGCAACAGAAGGTTGAAGTTCGGCGGCTGCGGGGGCCTTCACAGTGGGAACGGTGAGGGTGATGCTGTCCGCGGGCAGTTTTCCGCTCAATACGTTGCGCAGGTTGTCGATGTAGGCGTCGCGGATGGCCATGGCGCGGTCCAGGGAATCGGCGGTGGCCATGGCCCGGTAGGCGTTCACCTTCACCTTTTGGTTGGAGTATCCGGGAATGAACTCCTTCAAGGGCGTGAAAACAATGAGCGCGGAGACGAACAGGGCGTTCACGATGAAGAGCACGATCGCCAACAGGATCACATTGATCCGGGACAGCCGCAAGCTGAAGCGCTCCTCATAGGTGGACTCGTTGATGAGCACCGCGCGGTACTTACTGCGCAGCTTGCGCATGAGCTGCTTCCGGCGGGCCTTGCGCCGCTGGCTGTCGGATCGGTGGGGCTCGGCCATGGTACCGCGCAAAGGTGGGATTTAGATGCGGCAATGCGACGCCATGGGAAAAACCGCAGATAGCCGCATATGAAATGCTCTCCAATAGAGGGCACGGGTGAAAGGCCTCGGCCATCAGACCTGCACGGCTGCCGTTGGCCTCCGGTATCTTCGCGCCGTCCATTCAACCATGGCCGAGCAACTGGTGATCCCCCATACCACGGACCGCGCGTCCTTATACAGGGCACTTTTCCCGCAGGTGAAGGCGTTGTTGGCCAACGAGCGAGATCCGGTGGCCGCCATGGCGAATTTCTGTGCCGCCGTCCAGCAGGTCTTTCAATGGCATTGGGCCGGTTTTTATCGCGTGATGGATGGGCAACTGGTGGTAGGCCCCTTCCAAGGCCCGATCGCCTGCAGCCCCATTGCCCATGGAAAGGGCGTTTGTGGCACGGCCTGGGCGGAGGGCCGCATCATCACGGTGCCGGATGTTGAGGCGTTCCCGGGCCACATCGTGTGCAGTTCCGAGAGCCGTAGTGAGATCGTGCTGCCGTTGCGCGGCCGTAGCGGCGATGTGTCCGCCGTGTTCGATGTGGACAGTGCCGCGCTGAACGACTTCGGCCCGGAGGATGAACGCGGACTGGCCGAGTTGTGCAGCTTGATCGAGCCCCTGCTCCCATGACCAAAAGTGCGTGGGCCGTTCTATCGGTCGCATTGCTTGCGGCATGTGCGCAGGTGAAGGAGCCCCAAGGCGGCCCCAAGGACACGGAGCCGCCCCATTTGCTATCCGCGGAGCCAGCGGACGGAAGCATCCGGTTCTCCGGTAAACGCATCGTGCTGCACTTCGATGAACGTGTGAAACTGGACCGCGTCCGTGAGCGGCTGCTGGTATCACCCCCCTTGGCCAAAGCACCGGACGTGATGGTGAGCGGAAGCAAGGATGTGGCGATCACCTTGAACGCACCTTTGGCGGCGAACACCACCTATACCTTCAATATCGGCGAGGCGGTACAGGACCTCAGCGAGGGCAATCCGGCGGCGGGCCTGTCGTTCGTGGTCTCCACGGGAGACCATGTGGACAGCCTCTCCGTGAAAGGCCGCGTGCTGGACGCTTTCAGCGGACTGCCCGCGCCGGACGTGCTTGTACTGCTGCACGATGTGAATGATACGGGCGACGTGCGGACGGCGCCACCGGCCTATTTCACCCGCACGGCCGCGGACGGCAGCTTTCTATTGGCCCACTTGCGCGGTGGCCCTATGCAGTTGAACGCTGTGCTTGACCGCAACGCCAACTACCGCTTTGATCTTCCGAACGAGCAGGTCGCGTTCCTGGACAGCGTGATCGATCCCCGGGACTCGACGGAGCAGGAGCTATTCCTCTTTCAGCCGGTGTCCGCCAGCCAGTTCGTGACCAGTGCGAAGGTGCTGGACGACCGCGGATGGCAGATGGTACTGGCCCGCCGTGCAGGTGAACTGACGCTGAGTTCCATCGACCGCGAAGGCGGAGAGTTGACGTGGTGGCCGGAATGGAACTCGGGACGGGACACGGTGATCTTCTGGCCGTCGGACACCAACTTGCTCAGGGGACAGCGCTTCATTACCACCGAGGATGGTATGGTGCTGGACACACTGAGCTACCGGACCCCCACCACCATGCCGTTCAACCTGGTCGTTACCGCTGGCCGTGATCCGGTAACAGGTGCTCTGCGGCTTTTGAGCACCCGCCCGGTGGCGGCGGTGGATACCGCCCATGCTGAGCTGCGGATGGACAGCGTGCTGATACCTTTTGTGCCGATCTTGGACACGATGGAGCGGCGCATTATCGGGCTGGACTTCAAGCTTCCCAGCGGGAGATCCGCGTCGTTGGATCTGTACCCCAAGGCGGTCCGGGGTGTGATGGGTGGCACCAACGACACCACGAAGCTCCGTTTCGGCGCGGTCGATCCCCGGACCTTGGGAAAACTGAAGGTGAAGTTGTCGGCGGACAACGGAACGGCCGTTCCCGGTCCTCTGGTGCTTCAGCTACTCACCGCCCAAGGCCGCATCATCCGAGAGGTGGTGCTGGATTCTTTATCAGGCCAAGTGGCATGGTCCGATCTACAGCCGGGCAGCTACGGTCTGAAGCTGATCGAGGACGGCGACGGCAACGGAAGATGGACCACGGGCTCATTCATTGAGGGCCGACAACCGGAGCGTGTTTTCCTGCTGACGGACCCGGTGGTGCTACGGGCAGGTTGGGTGGTGGAGACGAATTGGGAGGTGAAAAACCATCCCTGAGTTCGTTCGTCGAAGAAATCACCCCGACCCCACTTTGTACTTCGAGGCACCGTTAAGCGTCTGAAAGTCCGTGGTTTCCTTAGTTGGCAAGGCATTTGCTATACCCTGATGATGGTAAAAAAATAGTTGACGATTCAATTTCGTCGACTAAATTTGTGCGTTCGTCGAAACGAACCTTCTGGCGTCACTCCCGTAACAAGGCGTCGAAAATCCTAAGTCGGCCCCGATTTTGAATCATCCCTGCATGCGTCCACTGCTCAGTGTCCTCTTGCTGCTTGTTGCGACTGTCGCCTCGGCGCAGGCGGAACAATTGGACACACGCGGCCGCGAGTTCTGGTTGGGCTTTATGCAGAATGCCTCCGGCACGCAGCAGCTCTCGGTGAAGATCGCCTCGGCACAGGCCACCTCGGGCACGGTGAGCGTTCCCCTGGCTGGCTGGAGCACGCCCTTCACGGTTGCAGCGAACGGCGTGACCTCAGTGACCGTTCCCAACATCTATGAGGTCACCGGGTCGGAGACCGTACTGGACCGCGGTGTGCATATCACCTCGGTGGCCCCCGTCACAGTGACAGCCGTCAACTATCAGAACCAGACCACCGATGCGACACAGGTAATGCCCGTGAACGGTCTGGGCACTTCCTATCGGGTGGATGCCTTGCCAGGCACCTCCACGGCATTTCCTAACGGCACCTATATCTTCCGTAGTGAGCTGCTTATCGTGGCCACTCAGGACGGTACCTCGGTGAACATCACGCCCACCACCACCACCACGGCCGGCCATGCGCCCAACGTCCCTTTCACGGTGAACTTGGATGCGGGGCAGACCTATCAGGTGCAGGCGCTCAATGGCCTTGCGGACCTTACCGGCACCTTGGTAGAGGGTACTGCTACGAGCGGCCCGTGCCGGCCTTTCGCGGTCTTTGGGGGAAGCATGTGCGCGGTGGTGAACTGTGCGGCATGTGACCATGCGAACGAACAGATGACCCCTGTCAATACATGGGGAACGGCCTTCCATACGGTCCCTTTAGGAAACTTGACCGCATGGGGATACCGCATTCTCGCGAGCGAGGACAACACCTTGGTGACCGTGGACGGCGGAGTTCCGATCAACCTGAACGCCGGGGGATCCCATCAGGTGCTCAACACAGTTCAACCGGTCTGCATCAACGGTGACAAGCCCATCAGCGTCACCCAAATGATGCAAGGCCAGACCTGCGCAGGGATCGGTGATCCCTCCTTGTTGATGTTAATGCCGGACGACCGGATGAGCACCTCCGTCCAGTGGACCACGTTGTTCTCCACACAGTCCGTCATTGGCCACTTCGTCAGCGTGGTGACACCCACCGGTGCGGTCTCACAATTGATGTTGGACGGAAGCCCTGTGTCTGCCGCGATGTTCAGCACCTATCCCGCTTGCGCGGGCATTTCTTACGCCAAGATCTTCATCACGGCCGGCACGCACCGGCTTAGTTCCGCTACCGGGTTCCTGGCCTATGCCTATGGCTTGGCATCCGGCGAGAGCTACATGTACGGTCTCTCCAACAACATGGTAGTCCCGAGCACCCAGGACTCCGTGATCTGCTCGTCTGGCCCCATCACATTGGCCTCGCCGATCGTGTTGGCGAATGCGCAATGGACCACCGCGAGCGACCCCTCCACGGTACTGACCACGGGCAACAGCTATACGTTCACCCCGGACCACAATGATGTCTACCGCGTCGATGGGGAACTTTCACCGAGTGGCTGCCCGAAGCATTTTGAGTTCCAAGTGGGCCTGCCTGTGCAGCCGCAGTTGAACCTCGCCGTGAATGGTGCCGCTACCACTTCAGTCTGTCAGTTCACCTCGGTGCAGCTTAGCACGGGTTCCATCCTTGATGCGCAATGGTTCGACCTGAGCTGGAGCCCCTCGGCCCAGATATCCGACCCCAACATTCCGGACCCTGTGGCCTATCCCAGTGCGGACACATGGTACAAATTGCAGGTATCAAGCCCTGTGGGCTGCGGCTCCGCTGTGGACAGTGTGTTCGTCACCGTGGAGCCCAGCACCATTTTCTCCTTGCGCACCACGGTCTCCGATGACACGATCTGTTCTGGGAACGGCACGGTGCTTCATGCCGAGGTGGAGCGTGTCCTCTTTGCGGATGCTTTTGAAGGCGGTCTGGCACCTTGGTGGGAAAACATGACGGGTGCCAGTGCCAGTGCGGCATGTGGCTCCGTATCGGGCACGGCACTCTATTTCAACGGGGCCGGTTCCCGCCAGGCGACATCTCCTCCGATGGACCTGAGCCATGGGGGCATGGCGCATTTCGCCCTGAAGATCGCTTCGGGTTCCGCCCCCTGCGACGATGCCGATCCAGGAGAGGACGTTGTGCTCGAATACAGTACGAACGGTACTACGTGGACCGTGCTGGCCACCTTCATCGAGAACGCATACCCCTCCTTGACGCAGATGGACGTGGCCGTACCCGCATTGGGCGCCATCGCAGTCAGCACCCGGCTGCGCTGGAGGCAATTGGCGAATTCAGGGGCGGGCCAGGACAACTGGTGCATGGACAATATGCTCATCACCCGGTACGAGGATCCCGTGGAACCGCTCACATGGACCCCTTCGGCCACATTGAGCTCAGGCAACAGCGTGTCACCCACCGCGCACCCGACGAGCGACGTCTGGTACAAGGCGGAAGTGAGCAATGCGTCCGGATGCACCTATGTGGATTCCGTTCGGGTCACGGTGGCGCCCGCCTTCAGCATTCTGCCCATCAGTGATACCACGCGTTGCGGGGTCGCCGGTACCCAGCTACAGGCACAAACAACTTCCGGGTCGGGCATCTCCTGGTCATGGGCACCGGCCACCGGCCTCAATTCCGCCAGCGTTGCGAACCCCGTGGCCACTCCGGCAACGACGACCAACTATACCGTTTCCGCTACAAGCTCCTTGGGTTGCACCGATACGGAGGATGTGATGGTGGGGGTGAGCGGCTTGACCTCGACAACCGCAACAGCCACCGAACTCACCCTCTGTCACGGGGAGCAGGTAGGGCTTTCCACCAACATTGTTTCCACTGCGCCATACTCCATTTCCTGGTCGCCTGCCGGGATCGTTCAAGACCCTATTGCCGCCAATACCACGGCTACGCCCAACGACACGACCACATTCATCTGCACGGTGACGGATACCCAGACCGGATGCGCACAAAGCACGCAAGTAACCGTGAACGTGAACCCGGCCTATTCGGTGGAGCTGACGCATGATACCACGGTCTGCTCGGCATTAGGTATGCAACTGCACATCGCGCACAACCTCACCGCGCCCTATCAGATCAACTGGTCCCCGACCGGTCATTTGAACGCGGACAACATCGCCGCACCGACCATTCTGCTGGACACCACTACAACCTATGTGGTAACCCTGACGGACCAGAACGGTTGTAGCATAGTGGACTCCACCACGATCACCGTGGCCTTTGATAACCTCATCGAGCCCGCGAACGTGAGCGCTTGCGCAGGGCAGTCTTTGGTGCTGAACGCGGGTTTCCCCGGTTCCACCTACGACTGGAACACCAACGAGACCACACAGACCATCTCCGTGACGCAGGCGGGTCAATACACGGCCACGATCACCGATACACATGCTTGCCAAGCGATCATGACCGTCTTCGTCTCGTTCGATCCGTTGCCCGTCGTGGACCTTGGCCCGGATGTGGCCTTATGCGGCGTCACCGAGCATGTGCTCGATGCTGGCAATGCGGGGAACAGTGTGGTGTGGAACACGGGAGCGACCACCGGCCAGATCACCGTCAATGCGACCGGGACCTACAGCGCCACCGTCACCACGCCCGCAGGCTGCCAAGCGGTGGACGCCATGCACATTTCGCTCGACCCTGATCCCGTGGACATGTTGCAGGACGTGACTTCCTGCGAGCTTACGCCCCCGACGTTGAGCGCGGGAAATCCGGGCAGTACCTATCTGTGGAGCACGGCAGAAACATCCGCCGGCATCGTTCCCTTGACCAGCGGAACCTATTCCGTCACGGTGACAACGCCGCAGAACTGCTCCGCTGAATTTGATGCCGTGGTGGTACTGATGCCGAGGGTCTCCGTGGATCTCGGACCGGACCTCGAGCGATGCGCTGGCGAACAGGCGGCACTGGACGCGGGACCAGCCCCCGTCCACTATCTGTGGAACACCGGTGATACCACTTCGGTGTTGATCGTCGATGCCAGCGGCACCTATATCTTGAACGCGACGAACGGTTACTGCACGGACTCCGACACGGCCGTGGTGACCTTCAATCCCGCGCCGGTGGACAACCTTACCGATCAAACCGCATGTATCGGACAAACGACCACGTTCGACGCAGGAAACCCTGGTGCTACCTATGCCTGGAGTTCCGGACAGACAGCTCAGGTGATCACGGTGTCGGCCCATGGCCAGTACGCTGTAACGATCACCGGCGCTAATGGATGCGAGGCCAGCTATGATGCTGATGCGACCTTCGTCAGCCCGCCCGTGGTGGAACTGGGCACGGACTCCGTGCTGTGCTCCGGCGAATGGCTCCTGTTGGACGCGGGCAACCCAGGCCAGACCTATTTGTGGAGCAATGGGGCCACATCGCGCACCATTCCGGTGGGCACTACGGGCACCTATTCCGTGGACGTGAGCAACGGGTATTGCAGCACCTCTGATGAGATCCATGTGATCTTCAACCCTATCCCGGACCGCTTGTCCACGCACCAGTATTTCACCTGTCTGGACGAGGACCCGCACTACGTGGATATCGACGCCGGGAATCCCGGAAGCATTTTTCTGTGGAACGACGGACAAACCACCCCGCTCGTGCATGCGAACGGCTACGGATGGAGAAGCGTGACCATCACCAATGCCTTTGGTTGCTCGTTGACGGACAGTGCGATGGTGAACGAGTTCTGCCGGCCCACGATCTTCATTCCAAACACCTTCACGCCGAACGGTGACGGACGCAACGATGTGTGGCTTCCCGTGGGGAACAACATCGGGGAGTATGAGATGTACGTGTTCGACCGCTGGGGCGGCGTGGTCTTCCATTCCACGGACGTCAACACGGGCTGGGACGGCACCATCAATGGGCAACAGGTGCCGAACGAGGTCTATGCCTTCCGGGTCATTTACCGCCTGATCGAGAATACCGATGGCCATCTCGGATTCGAACAGAGCCGTCTGGGCCACGTGCAGGTGCTGCGCTGATCAGGGCTTCAGGTCGAAGCCGTCCGTTTCCATCCCCACCGGGAATTTCTCCCGGAAGTCCATCAATGCGACCGCATCGAACGCGGCATGTGTGATGCAGTCGTTGGCCGGTTTGCATGAGGCAATCACTTGCCCCTTGGGATCGATCATCACGCTATCTCCGGTGTAATGGATGCCCTTGCCGTCCATGCCCACGCGGTTCACGCCCACCACGTAGCACTGGTTCTCAATGGCGCGCGCGATCAGCAGTTGGCTCCATGGATAACTGCGTGCTTCGGGCCAGTTCGCCACGTATAGCGCAGCATCGTAATCGCCCTTGTTGCGCGCAAAAACTGGAAAGCGCAGGTCGAAGCAGATCTGCAACAGGATGCGCCATCCGCGCCACTCCACAACCACGCGGTCCCGGCCGGGGTTGAAGTGGTCCGTCTCCTTCGCGAAGCGGAACAAGTGCCGTTTGTCGTAGTGCGTAACGCTGCCGCCCGGTGTGACGAAAAGACCGCGATTGAAGGTCTTTCCATCTTCAGCGATGATCACGCTTCCATAGACCGCAGCATCCGTGTGCGCGGCTTGCTCCTTCATCCAGTGCACGGTCTTGCCATCCATCGTCTCGGCCAAGGCGGTGTTCATAGTGAAGCCGGTAGTGAACATCTCAGGTAGCACACAGAGGTCAGTGCTGCCTTTCAGCCTTTCCAACTTACCGGCGAACAAGGCCCGGTTGGCGGTCGCATTCTCCCAATGGAGCATGCTTTGTACGAGTGTCACTCTTAGATCGCGCATAGCTTTTCAATGGCGTTGTCCAACGTTTCATCCTGCTTCGCGAAGCAGAACCGGAGCAGGCGCTGGCCCGGCGGCGGGTCCTTGTAGAACGGGCTGAGCGGGATCGCAGCCACGCCATGTTCCGTGGCCAAGCGCTTCGCGAAAATAAGGTCGGACTCGCCGCTGATCTTGCTGTAATCCGCAAGCTGGAAATAGCTGCCTTCGCAAGGCAACGGCTCGAACGGCGATGCGCGCAAACCGATGAGAAAACGGTCGCGCTTGGCCTGGTAGAACTGAGGGAGTGCTTCGTAGTGCAATGGGTCCCTCAGGTATTCCGCCAGTGCATATTGCATCGGCGTGTTCACGCTGAAGACGTTGAACTGATGCACTTTCCTGAACTCTGCCATCAGGGCTTTCGGCGCAAGGATATAGCCCATTTTCCAGCCGGTGGCATGGAACACCTTGCCGAAGCTGAACACGACAAAGGCACGATCGCGCAGCTCCGGATAGCGGATCGCGGAGGCATGTTGCTCACCGTCGAAGACCAAGTGCTCGTAAACCTCGTCGCTTATGAGGATGATGTCGGTGCTGCGCAGGATCTGGGCGATCGCGCGCATGTCCGCATCGCGCAGGATGGTGCCCGCCGGGTTGTGAGGCGTGTTGATCATCAGCACGCGCGTTTTCGGCGTTATCGCTTGGCGCAACGCCCCCGCATCGAACTTCATGTCGTTGCCCAAGCGCACATGCACCGGCGTGCCGCCGAAGAGTTCCACCGTAGGCGCATAGCAGTCGTAAGCGGGATCGATGATGACCACTTCGTCCCCAGGCTGAACGATCGCGCCTATCGCGGTGAACAACGCCTGCGTGGCCCCGGCGGTAGCGGTGACTTCCGTGTCCGGATCATAGCTGAAGTCATAGAGGCGCTCCACTTTCGCAACGATCGCTTCGCGCAACGCGGGCAACCCGGGCATGGGCGCGTACTGATTATGGCCCGACCTCATAGCGGCATGCGCCAGTTCGCTCAGCTTCTCATCGATCGGGAAATCCGGAAAGCCTTGGCTGAGGTTGATCGCACCGCTCTCCTGCGCCAGCTTGCTCATCACGGAGAAGATCGTGGTGCCGACGTTGGGGAGCTTGCTTTTCAGTGACATCGGGTCGAAGCTACGAAGCGGACGGTGTATGTATAGCGACTACCATTGTACGTATCTTTGATGGACCATGAAGAAGAAGGTCACTCTCAGTCTGAACCAACGCACCGTGGCGATGCTGAGGAAAGCGGGTGCGCGCCGGGCCAAGCCCATGAGCGCCATTGTGGACGAGCTGGTGGAAGAGTTGGAGAAGAAGGAGAAGGCTAAGGAGGACGATTTCGCTTGGCTCGAAGAGATGGGGACGTGGCTTTCAGGGAAGATCTCCATCAAGGACTTAGAGGAAGATCCTCGACTGGCCTATGCATATGGGTACAAGCCGAAGAAGAAAGCTTCAAAGAAGGAATGAGGTTCTTCCTTGACACGAACGTCCTCTTCGACCTGTTCGAAGAGGAACGACCCTCGCACAGGGATTCGTTCCGGTTGGTGAAGCAAGGTCTCTTGGGTCAAGTGGAACTCGTTGTTACCGCCGCTTCCGTGATGACCATGATCTATTCCTTGCAGCGGTACAAGCTGCCCCGTGAATTGATCATCGGTCGACTGAACAAGATCTTGCCACATATGGAGGTCGCTCAAGTAACAGCGACAGAACTGAGTGCCGGTATCAACAACGAGTGGACCGACATTGAGGATGCCATCCAGTTCCATGCTGCTGTTGTTTCAGGCCCTATCGACGCCATCGTAAGCAACGACAAGGACTTCAAGCAGCAAAAGTTGGTGCCCGTGCTTACGCCGAAGCAAGCGTTGAGGCGGGTGAAGTGAACCCGCTCACTCCTTCGTCACGCTCGCCCCCAAATATTCGCGGTTCAACCGTGCGATGTTCTCCAGCGAGATATCCTTCGGGCACTCGATCTCGCAAGCGCCGATGTTGGTGCAATTACCAAAGCCTTCCTTGTCCATCTGCTCCACCATGTTGAGGGCGCGCTCCTTTGCTTCAGGGCGGCCTTGTGGCAGCAGGGCGTACTGGCTCACTTTGGCGGCCACGAAGAGCATGGCGGAACTGTTCGGGCAGGCGGCTACGCAGGCACCGCAGCCAATGCAGGCGGCAGCGTCGAACGCTTTGTCCGAGCTCAGTTTGGCGATGGGCTGTGCGTTGGCATCCACGAGCTTGCCCATGGTGTTCACGCTCACGAAGCCACCGGCGGCCTGGATGCGGTCGAACGCGCCGCGGTCCACCACCAAGTCCTTGATCACCGGAAATGAACCGGCGCGCCAAGGTTCCACGTGGATCACATCGCCATCCTTGAACTTGCGCATGTGCAGTTGGCAGGTGGTGATGTGGCGGCTCGGGCCGTGCGGTCGCCCGTCGATGAAGAGGCTGCACGCGCCACAGATGCCTTCCCGGCAATCGTGGTCGAAGGCGATCGGTTCCTGCCCTTCACGCACCAGCTTGTCGTTGAGCACATCGAGCATTTCGAGGAAGGACATGTCCTCGGAGATGTCGGTGACGGGGTAGTCCACCATGGCGCCTTTGGCGTCCGGGCCTGCCTGCCTCCAGATCTTCAATGTCAATTTCATATTGCCCATTTGCCTTGGTATTTGTTGAGGTCGGCTTCGCGGCCGGCGCTACTTCTATTTGTATGAACGTTGCGACAATTTCAACGCATCGAACGTCAGCTCCTCCTTGTGCATCACTTCGCTGCCGGGATCGTTCTTCCATTCCCAAGCGGCCACGTATGCGTAGTTGTCGTCGTCGCGTAGCGCTTCGCCCTCCTCGGTCTGGTATTCCTCCCGGAAGTGGCCACCGCAGCTTTCGTTGCGGTTCAGTGCATCCATGCACATCAGTTCGCCCAGCTCCAGGAAATCGGCGACGCGACCTGCTTTTTCCAGTTCTTGGTTAAATTCATTCGGCTTGCCCGGTACGCGGACGTTCGCCCAGAAGTCCTCGCGGATCTTGCGGATCTCCTCGATCCCTTCTTGGAGTCCCTTCGCATTGCGCGCCATGCCGCACTTCTCCCACATCACCTTGCCGAGGCGCTTGTGGAAGTGATCCACGGGCTCGGTGCCTTTCGTGCTGAAGAACTTATCGATGCGCTCACGCACGGTCTTCTCGGCTTCTACGAATTCCGCGGTGTCGGTCTTGATCGGTCCTGTACGGATCTCCGATGAGAGCTGGTCGGCGATGGTGTATGGCAGGATGAAGTAGCCGTCCGCCAAGCCTTGCATCAGGGCCGATGCACCGAGCCGGTTCGCGCCGTGATCACTGAAATTCGCTTCGCCAAGCACGTACATGCCGGGCACGGTGCTCTGCAGGTTGTAGTCCACCCACAGGCCGCCCATGGTGTAGTGTACCGCGGGGTAGATCTTCATGGCATGCACATAGGCATTCTCACCCACGATGTTCTCATACATGTCGAAGAGGTTGCCGTACTTCTCACTTACCACCTTCATCCCCAGTTCGCGGATCTTCTCCGGTGAAGGGTTGTCGATGTGGTGGACATTCGCTTCCGACTTGCCATAACGTTCGATGGCCGAGGCGAAGTCGAGGTATACGGCCTCGCCGGTCCTGTTCACTCCGAAGCCCGCGTCGCAGCGTTCCTTGGCAGCACGGCTGGCCACATCGCGCGGCACGAGGTTGCCGAAGCTGGGGTAGCGGCGCTCGAGGTAGTAGTCGCGGTCGTCTTCGGCGATGTCGCTGCCTTTCTTCTTGCCCTCCTGGATCGCCTTGGCATCCTCCAGCTTCTTCGGCACCCAGATGCGGCCGTCGTTGCGGAGGCTCTCGCTCATCAGCGTGAGTTTGCTCTGGTGGTCGCCGCTCACAGGGATGCACGTCGGGTGGATCTGCGTGTAGCACGGGTTGGCCATGTAGGCGCCGCGCTTGTGCGCTTTCCATGCAGCGGTGACGTTGCTGCCCATGGCGTTAGTGCTGAGGAAGAACGCGTTGCCGTAGCCGCCGGTGCAGAGCAGCACGGCATGTGCGCCGTGGCGTTCCAGCTCACCGGTCACGAGGTTCCGCGCAATGATGCCGCGTGCCTTTCCATCCACAACAACCAGGTCCAGCATCTCGTGGCGGTCGTACATCTTCACCTTGCCCTTGCCCACTTGGCGCATTAACGCGCTGTAGGCACCAAGAAGCAGCTGTTGCCCTGTTTGCCCGCGGGCGTAGAACGTGCGGCTCACGAGCGCGCCACCGAAGGAACGGTTGTCCAGCAGTCCGCCGTAGTCGCGGGCGAAGGGCACGCCTTGGGCCACGCACTGATCGATGATACTGGCGCTGACCTCGGCCAAGCGCCAGGTGTTCGATTCACGGGCGCGGTAGTCGCCGCCCTTCAGGGTGTCGTAGAAAAGGCGATACACCGAGTCGCCGTCATTGGGGTAGTTCTTAGCGGCGTTGATGCCGCCCTGTGCGGCGATGCTGTGCGCGCGGCGCGAACTGTCCTGAAAGCAAAAGGCTTTCACGTTATAGCCCATCTCCGCTAGTGAAGCCGCAGCGGAGGCACCCGCAAGCCCGGTGCCCACCACGATGACGTCGATGCGGCGCTTATTGGCCGGGTTCACCAAACGGATATGGTCCTTGTGCTCGCTCCATTTCTTTTCGATCGGACCGGCGGGGACTTTAGCGTCGAGGATGCTCATGGCAGTTGCGGTTCAATTATGGCGAATACGATCTTGGCCCGGGTCATTTCACCCAGCCCAAGTACATGCTCACCGGCATGGAAGCGAAGAGGAGAGGGACGATGATGGAAAAGGCCGCGCCGCAGAACGCGATGGCACTGTTGTACTTGCGGTGGTTCAGGCCGAGGGACTGGAAGGCGCTCTTGAAGCCGTGCAGCAAGTGCCAGAACAGCGAGAAGCAGCCCAGCACGTACACCAACATCACGATCGGACTGGAGAACACGTCGGCCATCAAGGCGAAGAGGTTCTCCTGACCGATGGCGTCCACGCCATAAGGCTCCATGCTGCCGGTAAGGATGCGCGTCTTCACCCAAAAGTGCCAGAGATGGACGATGAGGAAGAGCAGGATCAACGTGCCAAGGATGCCCATGCTGCGCGAATACCACTTGCTGTTCGCGTTGTGCTTGGCAAACGCATAATCCTTCGGGCGCGCGGCGCGGTTCTGCTTCCAGAGCATGAGGCCGTCCACCACGTGGAGGATGAGGCCGAGGAAGAGCACCAGCTCCATCGTTCGGATTATGAGATTGGTGCCCATGAAGTGCGCCCAGGTGTTGAAGGTCACGCCGCCGTCGTTGAAGAAGATCATCGCGTTGATCGCGGCGTGGACCGCGAGGAACGTGATAAGGAAAAGGCCCGTCAGGGCCATCCAATACTTCTTAGCGAGCGAAGAGCCGAAGAGTCCTTGTCGTGCCATGCGTGGGATTGGCGGTAGTTCGCCGGTTGGTCCACCGCAAAAGTAGCTGCGGGAAAAATGGGCTGAAAGTGCAAGGTGTCACGACTCCTTATCTGGAATCGTTCTATTCAGGAGAAAGGCCTTCTTTTTCTCGCTGGGCCAGCACTCCCGGCACTTCTCCGTGAGATGGGCTTGCAACCTCTCTCGCGGAGATCAGCATCGTACCCCCGCAAGAAGGCGTGCTGGTGGACACCCTTTGATACGGGGATCATCCGGCAGTACCGGTGAACGGTTGCCTTTCCGCTATGAGGAAGCGTCGTGGTATCCCGTTTGAAATAGAGGACCTCACCTTAGATTGCGCGCCGTTGTCAACCATCAGGCGCAGCACAAGTTGCGATCGGCTCAAATTGGATCGCAAACCACCGCTTCAGCTCACGGGTGTCATTTCCCGGAGAATCCGGCTCAACATCAACATGAAGAAATTTCTGACCATCCCTTTGTTGTGCGCACTGTCATTCCAAGCTCGTGCCCAGTACGTAATTCCGGATACCGCGTTGGTGGCACTCTTTCAGCAATGGTACCCTTCGCTAATGACCGGCAATGTGTTGGACACCATCAATTCAAATTCTCCCTTCATTACGGTGCTCAACTTTGAGAACACGAATGTGACCGACCTGTCTGGGATCCAGTACTTTGATAGCGTAACTACCATTTACATCACCAACAGTCCGGTGAGCTACATACCGGAATTGCCCGACTCGTTGGAATATTTATACTGTGACAACACACAGCTCGCGAGTTTGCCACCGATGCCCAGCACACTGGTTTCGCTCCAGATCCAAAACAGCCCACTTACCGGTTTGCCTGCGCTACCTGCTTCCTTGATCGATCTGCGCACCATCAATTGCCCCATCACCAGCTTGCCCACGCTTCCGCCCAACTTGGATCGGCTTATGTGCATGAACGGCCAGCTTACCAGCCTTCCCGCGTTGCCCGATACCATGTACTACCTGCACGTCCCCGATAACTTCCTGACCACTCTACCTCCATTGCCGTCGAACCTCGGTGTTATGTGGGTGGATCAGAACCAGCTTACGAGCCTACCCGAATTGCCGCCACACTTGTACCAATTGTTATGTAACAACAATCAACTGAGCTGCCTACCCGCGCTGCCTTCATCCCTTACGCAGTTGAATTGCGTCGGCAACTACCTCAATTGCTTACCGAACGAGCCGATGGATCTTGGCCCTTACGGTACCGGCGGCAACGACTCCAACTTGGGTTTCAGTCCGATGGTCTGCGGCCCTGGCGATGCTTGTTTCCCGGCGGAAGTAGTAAGCGGGATCATCTTCGATGACATGAACGGGAATGGGGTGCTGGATGCGGGTGAGCCACCTTTTGCGAGTGGTGTAGCGGAGGCCATGCCGGGCCACACGCTTAGCAGTGGAGATGTCAACGGCAGGTATGTTCTGCCTGTCGGCGCGGGTTCGTTCACCGTACAAGGGCGTCCGGTGCCCTACCATAGTATCACAACTCAGGCTTACTCAGCAACCATTGTTCCGGGGCAATCCGATTCGTTAAACCATATCGGCTACCAGGCCATTCCGGGTGTCTTTGATCTGATGGCCGAGATCCACGCGGATGCCACCCGGCCGGGGTTCAACAACAACGTGTATGTGCAAGTAGAGAATGCTGGGACGGAGGCAACCATTGCCACGATCAACTTCGATTTCGATGCGGACCAGACCTGGATCGCAACCCTCGTGGCACCTGCATCGCAAACGGGGAATATGGCGAGCTGGACTGTTCCATTGGCTGCCGGAGCAACATGGAATGCAACGGTAACACTGCACACGGATGCTGCCGCCCCCTTGGGCTTGGCCATAGATCATGACCTGAACGCATTGCAGGCAGCCAACGACTCCACACCTACGAACAACAGCGCGCATTGGCACGACATTGTGGTAGGCTCCTTCGACCCCAACGACAAGACCGCTTATCCAGCAGCCATGAGCCCGGCACAATTGGCGAGCGGACAACCGATCGAATACGTCATCCGCTTCCAGAACACGGGGACCTACTTGGCCGAGAACGTGCGTGTGACCGATACGCTGAGCAGCGATCTGGATCAAGCCACGGTCAAGTACATCAGCGCATCGCATAGCAACCATTGGCAGCTGAGCAATGGCGTGTTGGTATTCCAGTTCGATAACATCCAGCTCCCGGACAGCAATGCCAATGAGCCCGGCAGCCACGGCTTCGTGAAATTCAGCATCAACCCGAGCCAGGGTCTCGCGGTAGGTGAAAGTGTGACGAACATCGCCAACATCTACTTCGATTACAACCAACCGGTGATCACGGAACCGTGTGTGTTTTTGATCGACGCTACCAACGGTGTGGATGCGGTCGGATCCAGCGCATTACGGATCTATCCGAATCCAACAAGTGGCCTGCTGGTAATGAACAGCGAGCAGGAATTGAAATACATCTCGGTGCTTCAGGTTGATGGACGGTCGGTACAAAGCGAGATCGCAACAGGGCTGGAGCATCAACTCGATCTGTCATCGTTACAGAACGGGGTGTACTTGGTCAACGTTGTTACGGAGCGCGGCAACTTCACATCACGGGTCGTGGTGCAACGTTGAGGCTGCGGATCATACCGAAGGTCCCCACATTTGACCTCTTCGGTACCCGCAATTGGGGCAGGCCTCTTCCCCTTTGACTTTGGTTTTACCAGCAATACCGGTGAGTGGAGCGATCAGCAGGCCCGTCGGGTTATCTTTGTGGCCCTTCAAAAACCGCCATGGACAAGCGTTTCCCGCAATACGATGAGTTGGACCTTCCGAAGCTGGCGGCGGATATCCTGAAGCAGTGGGAAGCGGAGGACACGTTCGGTCAGAGCTTAGAGCTGCGGAAGGACCTGCCTACCGGACAGGCAGGCGCGCCGCCGTTCGTGTTCTACGAAGGCCCGCCCAGTGCCAACGGCCTGCCGGGCATCCACCACGTGATGGCCCGCACCATCAAGGACATCTTCTGCCGCTTCCAAACGCAGCAAGGCAAGCGCGTGGACCGCAAGGCCGGTTGGGATACGCACGGGCTGCCCATCGAACTCGGTGTGGAGAAGGAGCTCGGCATCACCAAGGAGGACATCGGCAAGAGCATCTCCGTGGAGGATTACAACCGCAAGTGCAAGGAGGCGGTGATGCGCTACACCGACGTGTGGAACGACCTCACGAAGCGCATCGGCTTCTGGCTCGACATGGAGCACCCTTACGTCACCTACAAGACGCCCTACATCGAAAGCGTGTGGTGGCTGTTGAAGCAGCTGCACGAAAAGGACCTCTTGTACAAGGGCTACACCATCCAGCCGTATTCGCCCGCCGCGGGCACCGGCCTCAGCAGCCACGAGCTCAATCAGCCCGGCACCTACAAGCCGATGAAGGACACGACCGCCGTGGCCATGTTCAAGGTGAAGGAGGATGAGAACAGTGAGTTCCTCTTCACCGATCCATTTGGCGATGTTTTCATCCTTGCTTGGACCACTACGCCGTGGACACTGCCCAGCAACACCGCGCTTACCGTTGGGCCGAAGTTGGAGTATGTGCGGATCAAGACCTTCAACCCGTACACGCACGAGCCGAACACCGTGGTGCTGGCGAAGTCGCGCGTCTCAGCGTACTTCAACGAGAAGAACAAGGACGCCTCCATCGATGACTACAAAGGCGACGGCAAGAACATCCCGTGGACCATCGATGGCGAGTTCTATGGCCACCAGTTGGAAGGCATCCGCTACGAGCAATTGCTGGATTTCGCGCAGCCCAATGACGGCGACGCATTCAAGGTGATCGGCGGCGATTTCGTGACTACCGAGGACGGCACCGGCGTGGTACACACCGCACCCAGCTTCGGTGCGGACGACATGCGCGTCGCACGTCAGCACGGCATCGGATCGCTCACGTTGGTTGATCTGCAAGGCCGGTTCATCAAGGAGATGGGCTCCTTCGCCGGGAAGTATGTGAAGAACGAATACTACCCCGATGGCACCGCGCCGGAGAAGAGCGTGGACGTGGAGATCGCCATCCTGCTGAAGGAGATGGGCCGCGCTTTCAAAGTGGAGAAGTACGAGCACAACTATCCGCATTGCTGGCGCACCGACAAGCCGATCCTCTACTACCCGTTGGACAGCTGGTTCGTGCGCAGCACCGCCAAGAAGGAGCGCATGGTGGAGCTGAACAAGACCATCACGTGGAAGCCTGAAAGCACCGGCACGGGCCGCTTCGGCAACTGGCTGGAGAACCTGCAGGACTGGAACCTCAGCCGCAGCCGCTACTGGGGGATCCCGTTGCCCATCTGGCGCACTGCGGATGGCGATGAGGAGTTATGCATTGGTACCCTCGCGCAGTTGAAAACGGAGATCGAACGCGCCATCAAGGCCGGTGTGATGACCGAGGATCCGCTTAAGAACTTCGACACGGAACATCCTTCCGCAGCGCAGTATGATGCCATCGATCTGCACAAACCTTACGTGGACCGCATCACGCTGGTAAGTCCGGGCGGCAAGCCGATGAAGCGCGAGAGCGACCTCATTGACGTGTGGTTCGACAGCGGCAGCATGCCCTACGCGCAATGGGGCCTCGACTACGAAAAACTGAAGGCCAACGATCCGCGTCCGTTCAACGCGCCCTTCGACGTGAGCTATCCGGCGGATTTCATCGCCGAGGGCGTGGACCAGACGCGCGGTTGGTTCTACACCATGCACGCCATCAGCACGCTCGTGTTCGACCAGGTGGCCTACAAGGCCGTGGTGAGCAACGGTCTGGTGCTGGACAAGAACGGCCAGAAGATGAGCAAGCGCCTCGGCAACGCCGTGGACCCGTTCAAGACGCTGGACGCCTACGGGGCCGATGCCGTGCGCTGGTATATGATCAGCAACGCGCAGCCCTGGGACAACCTGAAGTTCGACGCCGAGGGCATCACCGAAGTGCAGCGCAAATTCTTCCGCGCGCTCTTCAACACCTACGGCTTCTTCGCGCTCTACGCCAATATCGACGGTTTCGATGTGAAGACCGCCCCGGTGCCCATGGCGAAGCGCACCGAGATGGACCGCTGGGTGCTTTCGCGCTTGAACAGCCTCCTCGTCCAAGTCCAGGAAGCCTACGACACCTACGAGCCCACGCAGGCCGCACGCGCCATCCAGGATTTCGTGGTGGAGGACCTCAGCAACTGGTACGTCCGCCTGAACCGACGCCGCTTCTGGAAAGGTGAACCCCTCGGCTCCGCTCGGGGGTCTGACAAACTGGCGGCGTTCCAAACGCTGCACCGCTGCCTCGAAGTTGTGGCGATGCTCAGCGCACCCATCGCACCCTTTTTCAGCGACCGGCTCTACCGCGACCTTACCGGAGGAAGCGTCCACCTGAGCGACTGGCCGAAGGCGGATAAGTCCTTGATCGACACCGTGCTGGAGAAGCGCACGGCATTGGCGCAAAGACTTACCTCACTGGTGCTTTCCATCCGCAAGAAGGAAGGCCACCGTGTGCGGCAGCCGCTGCGGAAAATGATGGTGCCCGCGCTGGACGATGCCATGCGCAGCGACCTCGAAGCCATCCGCGACCTGGTGCTCAGCGAAGTGAACGTGAAGGAACTGGTGATGCTCGATCCCAGCGAAAGCAAACTCACGAAGAAGATCAAGCCCGACTTCAAGAAGCTCGGTGCACGGCTTGGAAAGCGGATGAAATCGGCCGCTGCCGCCATCAATGGTTTCGATCAGGACCGCATTGCCGAACTGGAAAGAGAGGGCCGCATCACGCTCGATCTGGACGACGGACCGTTGGAGATCCTACTGGAAGAAGTGGAGATTTCCGCCGATTACGTGCCGGGCCTGAGCGTGGCTTCCGAGGGCGGCTTGACCGTGGCCTTGGACATCACGTTGGACGATGAACTGTTTCAGGAAGGCATGGCCCGCGAGCTGGTGAGCCGCATCCAAACCCTGCGGAAAGAGAGCGGATTGGAGGTGACGGACCGGATCGAGCTGCACATCCAGCGGAACGGGGGAGGGCCTTTTGAGCAGGCCGTGAAGGCGCATGCCGGGCATATTTTGGCCGAAACGCTGGCGTTGACCGCTGAAAACCAGCTACTTGTGTTGGAACTGGACCCTGCCTTCGGTACGCCGGTCGAGGTGGATCTGGAAGGTGCCGGGAAGTGCTTGCTGGCCTTGGCCAAAGCGGTCAAGTGAGCCTCAAAATTGACTATATTCGCGGACCAAATTCAAAAGGGGTCCTGCAATGGCAACAAAAAAGCCCACTTCCAAGGCAGCTAAAAAGCCAGCCGTCAAAAAGCCCGTGAAAAAGGCGGCCGTGAAAAAAGTTGCGCCAAAGGCCCCAGCGAAGAAACCCGTCGCCAAAAAGGCAGCGGCGAAAAAGACTGCTCCAGCTAAGAAGGCTGCGGTGAAAAAAGCCGCACCAGCGAAGAAAGCAGCCAACGTAAAAACCAAAGCAACCGCCAAGGCGGTGAAGAAAGCTCCGAAGACCGTGAAGAAGACGTCCGTAAAGCCCGCTGCCAAGAAGGTAGCGGCGAAGAAAGCAGCGACCAAGCCGGTGAAGAAAGCCGCCGCTAAGCCGGTAAAGAAAGCCGTGGCCAAGCCAGCCAAGAAAGTAGCAGCCACCAAACCGGTGAAGAAAGCCGCTGCCAAGCAGGTCGCCCCCAAGGCCCCGGCCAAGAAGGTCGTAGCGGCACCCGCCCCCAAAGCAGCACCCCCCAAAGCGGCACCCAAGCCGAAAGCGCGAAAGCGTGCCAAGGCGAAGCCCGAACCCAAAGCACCGGCAAAACCCCTGGTCACCCAAGGTGTGGGGCCGAGCATGCCCCGCGTCACGCCCATGGTGAAGAAGCAGGTGAGCACGCTGGAAGCCGGCGACAAGACCCGATACACGGACCAGGACCTGGAAGAGTTCCGCAGCATCATCAACAACAAGCTGGAGGAAGCCCGCAAGGACTATGACCTGCTGAAACAAACGCTGGCCAACACCGACAACAACGGTACGGAGGACACCAGCCCCTCGTTCAAGATGATCGAGGATGGTAGCGAGACCCTCGGCCGCGAGGAGACCGCTCAGCTGGCCGGTCGTCAAGAGAAGTTCATCAAACACCTGGAGGATGCGCTGCTGCGGATCCGCAACAAGACATACGGCATCTGCCGCGTCACCGGTAAGTTGATCAGCAAAGAGCGCCTGCGTTTGGTCCCCCATGCCACCTTGAGCATCGAGGCCAAGCAGCAAATGAGCAACTGAGGCCCGCCTTCGTTCCGTGAAGCGTCCCATTCTGATCATTCTGGCGGTCCTAGTGGCCGACCAAGCCTTGAAGTTCTGGGTGAAGCTCGGCTTCTTCTTGGGGGAATCCGTCCCGCTTTTCGGGCAAGGGCACACATGGGCCTATCTCCAGTTCGTGGAGAACAAGGGCATGGCCTTCGGGCTGGAGTTCGGTGGTGAGTTCGGCAAGGTGGCCCTTACGCTTTTCCGCATGGTGGCCGTGGTAGGGATCGGCTATCTCTTGTGGAAGGCGGTCAAGGCCAAGCGCGGAACAGGGCTCGTGGTGAGCCTGTCGTTGATCTTCGCCGGTGCCATGGGCAACATCATAGACAGCGCGTTCTACGGGCTGATCTTTGACGCGAGCACACCGTTCCAAAAGGCGGTGCTCTTCCCTATTGAAGGCGGCTACGCTTCCTTCCTGCACGGTGCCGTGGTGGACATGTTCTACTTTCCCTTGGCCCATGGCCATTTCCCGCATTGGCTGCCCATTTGGGGCGGTGAGGAGTACGAGTTCTTCCGGCCGGTGTTCAACATCGCAGACGCTGCCATCAGCGTGGGCGTGGTGATGTTGATCCTCGTACAGAACTCCGAGGAACGCCGGATGCGCAAGGCGGAGAAGCCGGGGGCTTCCGGGTCGATTAGCTGATGTGGCGATTAGCTGATGGCCGCTCCGAGCACCTCCATCAGCTAATCAGCTAATCCTTAGCATCGGCTGATCTTCTCTGCTTTCTTAAAAACTCCGTTCGCCACCAGCATCTCTGCTATCTGCACCGCATTCGTGGACGCACCTTTCCGCAGGTTGTCCGCCACCACCCACATGTTCAACGTGTTGGGCTGGCTTTCATCGCGGCGTAACCGTCCCACGAAAACGGAGTCTTTCCCTTTGGCGTGAAGTGGCATTGGGTAGGCATCCATGTCGGGGTTGTCCACCAACTCTATGCCTTGGGCATCGCTCAACAACTGGCGCACCTCGGCGATGTCGAAGTCGTTCGCGAACTGCACGTTCACCGCCTCGCTGTGGCCACCGGTAACGGGAACACGCACTGCGGTGGCTGTAACGCGGATCGCAGGGTCAAGGATCTTCTTCGTCTCCCACGTCAGCTTCATCTCCTCCTTAGTATAGCCGTTGTCCAGGAACTCGTCGCAACGCGCCAGCACATTGCCGTTGATGGGGTAGGGATACGCCCGTTCGCCTTCCCGCCCGTTGCGTTCATCCTCCAATTGCTGCACGGCTTTCATGCCGGTTCCGGTGACGCTCTGGTAGGTGCTCACCACCACGCGCTCCACGGTGTATCGGGCGTGCAGGGGGGCCAAGGCCATTACGAGCTGGATGGTGCTGCAATTGGGATTAGCGATAATGCCGCCCTTGGAAAAGTCCGCTGAAGCGAGCAGTTTGCCATTGATCTCCGGAACGACCAACAGCTTGTTTTCATCCATCCGCCAAGCACTGCTGTTGTCGATCACGATCGTTCCCGCCTCGGCGAACTTCGGTGCCCATTCCAATGAGGTGCCGCCACCGGCGGAGAACAGGGCCAGATCAGGCTTGACTTTCACCGCTTCGGCCATGCCGATCACGGATATCTCCTTACCCTTGAATTGCACGGTTTTCCCGACACTGCCTGTGGAAGCTACCGGAAGGAGCAGGTCAACTTGACCCGCCAAACGCTCCTCCAGCACCTGCAGCATCACACCGCCTACCATGCCGGTGGCTCCCACTACCGCGACCTTCATTTCCCCTGTTTCTTTGTCAGCTTACAAAACTACTACCTTTCCTTCCTTTACTTGGTCCACATGTCCCTCCTGATCCGAACTTGGCAGCCCTTGGCGGCCGCATTCCTCATCGGCCTTTCCGCACAGGCCCAGTTCACCGACGATCTCAGCGACGGGAACTTCACCGCGAACCCGGCTTGGAGCGGCGATGACGCGCTGTTCACCGTTGATGCCGGGCAGCTGCGCTCGAATACAGGCCCCCTTCCGTTGGCGGCCTCCTACTACCTGAGCACACCTTCCACGCTGGCTGCGAACGCACAATGGGAGTTTTTTGTGAACCTGAAATTCTCGACCTCCGGAGCGAATTATGTGGACGTGTACCTGATGAGCGACGTGCAAAGTTTGGCCACGCCCGCGAACGGATATTTCGTACGCATCGGTGAGACTGCCGACCATGTGGTGCTGAACAAGATGAGCGGGGGAACCGCCAGTTTGTTGGTCGCCAGCCCGGACGGCATCGTGAACAGCAGCACGGACAATCCGTTCCGCATCAAGGTAACGCGCGACCCGGCGGACCAATGGACTTTGTTCTACGACGATGGCAACATGGGCACCTACGTGAACGCCGGTGCGGCAACGGATGCGAGCATCACCACCAGCTCCTATTTCGGCGTTCGTATCGTGCAGAGCACAGCAGCAACCGCGGTGAACAACCACTTTTTTGACGACTTCACCGCAGGTCCCATCATTCTTGACACCACAGCGCCCGCCATCGTTTCCGCAACAGTGACGGACGACCAGCATGTGGACCTGCTCTTCAATGAGCCGGTGGAACAGACTTCCGCCGAGAACACCAATAACTACGTCTTGATCCCTTTCAACAGTATCGCTGCGGCGTCGAGGGATGCATCCAACCTTGCTCTGGTGCATCTCACTCTTACATCAGCGATGCAGAACGGTACCACGAACACCCTCACTGTGAACGGCGTGGAGGACCTTTCGGGAAATGCCATCGCGAACGGTACCGTGAACTTCACTTACTCCATGACCACGCCCGCCATGCCCGGTGATGTGATCATGAACGAGTTGATGCCGGACCCGGATCCTGCGGTGGGCCTTCCGAACGCGGAGTTCGTGGAGCTATTCAATACCACCACCGACCAGACCTTCGATCTTACAGGCTGGAAGATCACCGATGGCAGTTCCGTCGGCACCTTACCTGCCGTGCAGATCACACCGGGCGGCTTCGTTATCCTGACCAGCACATCCAATGCGGCATTGTTCACAGGCTTCGGAACGGTGGTCGGCGTACCGTCCTTCCCTTCGTTGAACAATGACGGCGACGCAATGGAGCTTTGGGATGCCAGCAATGTCACGATCGATGCGGTCACCTATTCCTCCACCTGGTACAATGACCCGGCAAAGAGCAGTGGTGGATGGTCGTTGGAACGGATCGACCCGTTCACGCCTTGCTCAAGTGTGAGCAATTGGACAGCCTCCACGGCATCTGCCGGAGGTACACCTGGCGTGCAGAACAGTGTGTTCGCGATCTTGACCGACACCGTTCCCCCGACACTTTCACAGGTATACGTGATCGACAGCGTCACCGTTGAACTGCTCTTCAGCGAGACGATGGATGCCGCATCCTTGCTGTCGGGCTCATACGTGATCGACCCAGCTATCGACATCATCAATGTGGCCGTGATCGCGCCGGACCGGGTGCGCCTCACCTTGGCCACGGAGCTGGTGGAAGGCCAGTTACAAACGATCACCATTACCGGGGTGAGTGACTGCCCAGGCAACGCGATCGGCACTGGTAACACAGCGACATTCGCGTTGCCGGAACCGATCATGGCCGGCGATGTGGTGATCAACGAGCTCCTGTACGACCCGCGCGGCAGCGGCAGCGACTTTGTGGAGCTGTACAACCGCTCGCAGAAGGTGGTGAGTTTGGCCGGGCTGCAATTGTCCAATATCAATGCGGACCAGCGTTTGATCACGGCGGATGCGTACCTGCTGATGCCCGGGCAATATGTGGCCATCGCGTCCAACACGGCCGATGTGCTGGCCAATTATCCCTTGGGCCATGCCGACCGGATGTTGCAAATGGCTCTGCCAACCTTCAACAACGGCAGTGGAAGGGTCGTTTTTCTAGGAGCTTCAGGCGATACCCTCGACCTCTTCAACTACAGCGACGACCTCCAGTTCGCCCTGCTGAAAAGCGTGGACGGGGTGAGCTTGGAACGCGTTGACCCGGACCGGCCCACCAGCGATAACAGCAACTGGCACAGCGCGGCAGAGGATGTGAATTTCGCCACGCCGGGCTATAAAAATTCACAGTATGCCCCGGCGCCGGAGGCACGGGGTAAGATCACCATCGACCCCGCCATCTTCTCTCCGGACAATGACGGATACCAGGACATGCTCACCATCGCCTACCAGTTCGATGAGCCGGGTTTCGTAGGCACCATGAAAGTCTTCGATCTCGCAGGCCGCGAAGTGCGCACGCTGATGGACAACGAGCTATTGGGCACCAGTGGAGCGGTCTCCTGGGACGGCATGATGGACGGCAACGACCTCGCGCGCATCGGCCCGTACATCATTTACATGGAGGCGTACGACTTGGCCGGCAACGTGGAGAAGTTCAGGAAGTCCGTGGTGCTGGCGCACAGGCTCTGAGTTTTTACCGCGACTACGCGGCAAAGAGGTTGTCAGTTGTTCGTTGTCAGTTGTCCGGCTGCAATGCAGAGTTCAGGAAAGGAGCGTTTCGTCGCGGCAAGCCTGACAACCGACAACTGACAACTAAACACGGGGCTCAGCCAGCGTACGACCGCTCCACCCGCTTCATCGGCTCCTTCTCGAAATGCTTCGGGTCCTTCACCTTGGTGGGGTGCGTGGCGTGGTATTCGAACTCGTCGCGGAAATGGCGGATGGCAGCGGCCACGGGCCATGCCGCCGCATCACCGAAGGGGCAGATGGTGTTGCCTTCGATGCGCCGCTGCACATCCCACAGCAGATCGATGTCGTCGGTGCGGGCGAGGCCGTGCTCGAAGCGGTAGAGGATCTTCTCCATCCAGCCGGTTCCTTCGCGGCAGGGACTGCACTGGCCACAGCTTTCGTGATGGTAGAAACGTGAGTGGTTCCAAGTGCTGCGCACGATGCACGCCGTGTCGTTGAAGACGTAGAAGCCGCCTGATCCGAGCATGCTGCCGGTTTGGAAACCGCCGTCGCCGAGACTCTCGTAGGTCATCAGGCGCGTCTCGAACTTCGCTGTGCGGAAGAGCAGTTCAGCAGGCAGAATGGGTACGGAGCTACCGCCGGGGATGCAGGCTTTCAAGGGCCTTCCACCGCTGATGCCACCGCAGTATTCATCGCTGTTGAGGAATTCCTCCACCGGAACGCCGAGCTCGATCTCATAAACGCCGGGCTTGTTCACGTGGCCGCCCGCGCTGATGAGCTTGGTGCCGGTGCTTTTGCCGACGCCGATCTTGGCGTACTCCTCGCCGCCGTCGTTCACGATGGGCACCACCGCGCAGATCGTCTCCACGTTGTTCACCACCGTGGGCCTGCCCCAAACGCCTTTCACGGCCGGGAACGGCGGCTTGATGCGCGGGTTGCCACGCTTGCCTTCGAGACTTTCCAGCAGGGCTGTTTCCTCTCCGCAGATGTATGCGCCAGCACCCATATGGACGTGGACGTCGAGGTCGAAGCCGCTGCCGAGGATGTTCTTGCCTAACCAGCCGGCCGCGTAAGCCTCGGCGATGGCCTGCTCAAGGATCCGCGCGACGAAGAAGTACTCGCCGCGGATATAGATGTAACAGGTGTTCGCGCCCATGGCGAAGCAGCTCGGGATGATCCCCTCTATCAGCAGGTGGGGGATGCGCTCCATCAGGTAGCGGTCCTTGAACGTGCCGGGCTCGCTCTCGTCGGCGTTCACCACCAAGTGGCGGGGCACGCCTTCGGGCTTTGCCAGGAAGCTCCACTTCAGGCCTGCGGGAAAGCCAGCGCCGCCACGACCGCGAAGGCCGCTCTTCTTCACTTCCTCCAACACCTCCTCCGGTGTCATGGACTTCAACGCCTTCTCCACGCTGCGGTACCCGCCGTTGGCTCGATAGGCCTCCAGTCCGCGGATCCCCGGTTTGTCGATGTGCTCTAAGAGAAGTTTGCGGGACATCAGAGGATAGATTTTTTCACCACAGAGGCACAGAGAAACAGAGGAATGCGAATTGGTGATCGGAGTTTCTGGTACAGGGTATCTGGTACAGGGTGCTGAGTACTGCTGACACCCACTGCCGACTGCCGCTGCCGACTGCCCACTGCAAACAACTGACAACTGGTCATCGGTCCGTGTAGTTGTTCCGTTTCGGCTCCGCACGGAGTTTCTCAATGAGCTCATCGACCTTTTCCGGCGTGAGGTGCTCATGGTATTTAGCCCCGCACTGCAACATGGGCGCGGTGCCGCAGCTGCCGAGGCACTCCGCTGTTTTCAGGGTGAAGAGCCCGTCCTCCGTGGTGCCGCCCGGTTTGATGTCAAGGCGTTTTTCGATGTGTGCGATAACGTCGTCGCTTCCCCGCAACATGCAGGGCACGGTGTGGCAGACCTCCAGCACGTGCTTACCCACGGGGCGCAGGTTGAACATGCTGTAGAAGGTGGCCACTTCGTAGACTTCGATGTATTGGATCTTCAGCAGGTCGGCCACGGCGTCCATGGCGGGCACGCTGAGCCAGCCATCATTTTCCGCCTGCGCGATGTGCAGGATGGGGATCAGCGCGCTCTTGCTGTGCTCGGCCGGGTATCGGCCAAGGATGGTGCGGCATTCCGCAAGGGCCTCCTCGCTGAAGGTGAAAGGCGCGACGCCTTCGGTGGCGGTGTGTGGTCTGTTGGCGTGTTCCATCAGGCGTCGAGTTCCCCCGCGATCACGTTCATGCTGCTCATAGTGAGAATGGCATCGCTGAGCATCCCGCCCTTGATGATCTCCGGGAATGCTTGGTAATAGATGAAGCAGGGGCGGCGGAAGTGGACCCTGAACGGGTTGCGGCCGCCGTCGCTGACGATGTAGAAGCCGAGCTCGCCGTTGCCGCCTTCCACGCAGTGGTACACCTCGCCGACGGGCACTTCCACCTCGCCCATGACGATCTTGAAGTGGTAGATCAGCGCCTCCATGTCGTTGTACACCTCCTGCTTCGGCGGCAGCACCCAGTCGGGAACGTCGGCGTGGTAGGTGGTCTTGTCGGCGATCTTGTCCAGCTTCTCCAGCGCTTGGCGGATAATGGAAATGCTCTGGCGCATCTCCTCCTGGCGCACGGTGAAGCGGTCGTAGACATCGCCGCTCTTCCCAACGGGGATCTTGAAATCGAAGTCCTCGTAGCTGCTGTAAGGATCGGCCACGCGCACATCGTAGTCCACGCCGCAGGCCCGCAGGTTGGGACCGGTGAAGCCGTACTGTAGCGCGCGGTCCGCCGGGAAGGGGCCGCAGTTGATGGTGCGGTCCATAAAGATGCGGTTGCGCACCAGCAGCTGGTCGAATTCGTCCAGCGCTGCGGGCAGCTCTTTGATGATGGCGCGGGTACGCTCCCAGGCGAGGTCGCTAAAATTTCGCTCGAAACCGCCGATGCGGCCCATGTTCGTGGTGAGCCGTGCACCGCAGATCTCCTCAAAGATCTCATGATCCGCTCGCGCCACTGGTAATAGTAGAGGAATGGTGTGGTGGCACCGGCGTCCTGGCTGATGATGGTGTTGCAGACAATATGGTCGGTGATCCGCGACAGTTCCATCACGATCACGCGCATGTACTCCACGCGCTTGGGCAGGTCGATGCCGAGCAGCTTCTCCACCGCCATGTGCCAACCCATGTTGTTGATGGGCGAACTGCAGTAGTTCATCCGGTCGGTGAGCGTAGTGATCTGGTTGAACGGGCGGCGCTCCGCGATCTTCTCAAACGCCCGGTGGATGTAGCCGATGGTCTGCTCGGTATCGAGGATGATCTCCCCGTCCATGGTGAGCACGTTCTGGAAGATGCCGTGCGTGGCAGGGTGCGTTGGGCCGAGGTTGAGCGTGGTCAGCTCGTTCAAGCCGCCGCCCTCCACGTGGTCTTCCTTCCAAAGGTCCGGTCGTGCCGTGGTCTCGCTCATCGTCCGAAGAAGGTATCGTTCTTGTCCTCGCGTGTGGGGTCTTCCAGCGGATAGTCCTTGCGCATGGGGAAGGCCGGGAAGTCATCCATGTTGAGGATGCGTTTCATGTTCGGGTGGCCGCTGAAGTGGATCCCGAAGAAGTCGTAGGTCTCGCGTTCCATCCAGTTCGCCGTGGGCCACAGGTCGGTCGCGGTGGGCAGGGTGGCCTCCTTCAGCGAGACGAACGTCTTGACGCGGATGCGGTGCCCGTTGCGCATGCTGTGCAGGAAGTACACCGTGCCCAGCTCCAGTTCCAGGCCGGGGAAGTGCATACCGCACATGGAAGTGAGGAAATTGAAGTCGAGCTCGTCGCGCAGGAAGGCCAGTACGTCGTGGATCTTCTCTTTCGGCACCACGTAGCACATGGTGTCGTAGAGGCGTTCATGTGTGACCGCGTCCGCGCCGAACCGCTCGAGGAGCCGGTCCGTGGTGAGCTGGTCACGTTCTGCTTTGATGGTGAATGCTGGCACGGCTCAGTCGATCTTGTACTTGGTGAGCAGATCCTCGTATTCCTTGCTGTAACGGCGGCGGAGGCTTTCGTTCTGGGCGAGTTCCTGGATCTTCAGGATGCCATCGATCACCTGCTCCGGGCGGGGTGGGCAACCGGGGATGTAGACATCAACGGGGATCACACGGTCGATGCCTTGCAGCACGCTGTAGCTGTCGAAAATGCCGCCGCTGCTGGCGCACGCGCCCATGCTGAGCACCCACTTCGGCTCGGCCATCTGGGTATACACCTCGCGCAGCACGGGGGCCATCTTCTTCGCGATCGTTCCCATCACCATCAGCAGGTCGCTCTGGCGCGGGCTGAAGCTGAGGCGCTCCATGCCGAAGCGGCTGAGGTCGTAGTGCGAGCTCATGGTGCTCATGAACTCGATGCCGCAACAGCTCGTGGCAAAGGGCAGGGGCCAGAGGCTGTTCTTGCGGGCCATGCCGATCGCCTTGTCCATGCTGGTGGCGAAAAAGCCCGTGCCGGTGTGGCCGGGAGGCGGCTCCACGAAGGTGGGCTTCTCCCGTGCCGGGGCTTTTTCCAGTTCGTCTTTTTTATCGCTCATTGTTGTTGCGCCTTCATGGTCGTTTGGGCGATGCCGTCGCACGGGGCGATGCATGCGTCGCCCCTACTCCCATTTTAGGGCGCCTTTCTTGATCACATAGAAAAATCCCGCCAATACGAAGCCGATGAACACCAGCATCTCCGCGAAGCCGAACCAGCCGAGCGCCTTGAAGTTCACCGCCCACGGATAGAGGAAGATGATCTCCACGTCGAAAAGCACGAAGAGGATGGCGATAAGGAAGTACTTCACCGAGAAGGGTGCGCGGGCATTGCCCTTCTGCTCGATCCCGCACTCGAAGCTCTCGTCCTTGTGCTTGCCGCTCCGCTTGGGGCCGAACCACGCGGCGGCGCTGAGGGCGAAGACCACAAAGCCTGCGGCGATGATGAACTGGATGATCACCGGGAGGTAGTCGTGCGGGGTGCTCATGGGGTCCTTTGAAATTCCGTGCGAACCTACGGGTGCGCGGCGATCCGTGCAAAGGTAAAGGTCAGGGCTTGGTTTCTTGGATGGCGCTTTGGCAAGTCGTGATCCGTCTCTTTATTTCCGCTCCCAAACTTCCACCTTCAGGTCGTCCACGCGCCACGGCCCGCCGTGCTCGTTCCATACATACACCTTCAGGTTGTCCTTGGGGGAGCGCACTTCCGGAGTGAGGTAGTCCATCGTCATCTGCACCCACGCGTTCCGGATGCCCGGCGGGATCTTCCACTCTCCGGTGCGGTACTGATAGGTCTCCCCCTCGTGGTGGAAGGTCATCACCATCACCGGCGGCGGTGCCGAGGGGAGGCTGTCGCCCACCCACAACCGGGCGGATGCGCGCAACCAAGCATGGTCTTGCCCGGTGAGTTCGGAGAAGGCCGCGTCGGGTCCCGGCGTCCAAGGCACTTCCGGTGTGAAATGGAAGCTGCTGTCGGGCCGGTCGTCGAAGGTGTAATGGCAGAGCTCGTGCCCGGTGTAGCGCGCCTCATCGGTGAAGTGCTCTTCGGAAGACGCACTGCGTTCCACCATCAACAGGGCGTGCGCTCCGTTCGGCACGCCCGTACGGCCGAAGATCGCCCCGTAGTAAGCCTTGGTGATGCGGTCCTTCGGCAGAATGCCCCGCTTCCATTGCCATGTTTGGAAGAGGTTCAGCAGCACCAACAGGCCGATGGCGATACCCGCAGGCCAACGCAAGCTTTTCCGGTGAAAGATCGCTTGCAGGCAGATCCCCAGCGGAATGGCAAGCACCACGTAGACCGGCACCAGCGAACGCGAACTGAAGGAGCCGCCGGCGTACCACCAGCAGCTCCATGCAGAGATCACCCACAGGTCTACGAGCAGGAAGAGGAGCACGGCCCAGAATGCTTCCCGCCGCTTCCGCCACAGGAGCGGGATGCCCAACAAGGAGAGCCCCATCAATGGCGTGTACAGCAGCCATCCCTTGCGGAAATTGAAGAGGAAGTCCATGATGTATGGGGGGAAGAAGTCGAAGCCCTCGCCGGGGTTCACGTAGGAGTAAAAGATCCAGTCACCGGTAACGGCGTGCCAATAGAACAGCTGCGGGGAAGCTGCCACTATGAACGCCAACGCCGCGATCGCTACTTGGCCGAAGTGCTTTTTCAGCAGACCCCACTTTTGTTCCCATCCGTTCGGGCCCGTGGGAAGCCATAGCAGCGGGATCAGCAGGCACACCCCTTCGGAAGGGCGCACGAGTGTGATCAAACCGGCCATTGCACCGAGGAGCAAGGCCGTTCGGACCCTGGGCCGGTCGTGCCATTCAACGGTCGCCCAAAGGAGCAGGCCGTAGAGCAGAAAGAGCGGTGTGTGCGTCAGCAGCGTCCCGTCCCACACGGTCAGTTGCAGGTAATTCGTGCCAAGGACGATCAATGCGATCAGCACTGCGGTCCATCCATCGCTGAAGAAATGGAGCAGCACCTTCCGCAGGACGGACAGCCCCAGAAGCGCATAGAGCAGGCAGCCGAACGCGATGATGAACTGGTACGGCAGGGAGAAGCCATCGGCCGGATAGCCGAGCAACGGTGCGGACAAATGAGCGATGAGGAAGAACGGGGCATAGAGCACCGCCATGCCGGCGCTGTACTTGATCACGCGCTTGCCATCGGGAGCGTCCACGAGCTGGTAAAACGTGGAGGACGGCTCATAGTGCGTCATCACATCGTCCAACCAAGTGTGGTCTTGCAACGCAATATCGTGGTGGATGAAGGTGGCCGGCAGATAGAGGTAGTAGCCGAAGACGTCCCAAGTGAGCGCCTTTTGCGGTGGCGCGGAAATGCGCAATGTCAGCAACGCCGTGCTACAAAGCAGGACAGTGAGCAGGGAGCGCTTGTGCATGCCACACGTTGTTCAGGCGGCCTCTACACCGGGGGGTCAATGATCCACGTTTTCCGAGGACATGATGCTGTCCACCACGTAGACGGAATGACCGCGCCAGGGCAATGCGCCCAAGTACTCCTTGTAATGCAACGTGAACTGGTCGCCGCTGCGTGCCATCAGCTCGTTGGCGATGCCCTTGTCCGCCACGGAGAATTCGAACTCGTATGAATTCAGGGACGCGCCCTGCGCACGGAGACCGGTCTGGATGAGCTTCCCCTCATACGTCTTGAACAGGATGCCTTTATGCACCACGTAGTTGAGCTGCCCGGCCTTGGCACCTTCGCCGAACACCCAGAAATAGCGGAACCAACCGGCTATCAAAAGGACCAGGAACAAAACCAAGAGGACCTTCGTGTACCACTTCATAATAGATCAAGTTGCGTCCAAGATAGGAGGTTGAATGGAACGCAGATGGCGCTGAAAGGGCGGATCTACGCAGATCGTTCTGATGAGGGATCTGAATGGGTGGTCCCGGCGGAGGCCGCCTAACAACTGATCCCGGGTCAACACCCGGGGCAGGCGAACAACTAACTCAAGGCTTCTTCAGTTCAAAATCCTCCAAGAACTTCGTGGTGTACTCCCCTGCGCGGAACTTTTCGTTCTGCAATAGCTGTAGGTGGAAGGGAATGCTGGTATGCACGCCTTCGATCACGTATTCGCTCAGTGCGCGCTCCATCTTGGCCAAGGCTTCCTCACGGGTCTGCGCGCTGACGATCAGCTTGCCGATCATGCTGTCGTAGTTCGGCGGGATGGTATAGCCGGCGTAAACGTGCGTGTCGATGCGCACGCCGTGGCCGCCGGGGCTGTGGTAGCTCAGGATCTTGCCGGGACTGGGGCGGAAATCGTTGAACGGGTCCTCCGCGTTGATGCGGCACTGGATGCTGTGGCGCGTGGGCTCGTAGTTGAGGCCGCTGATGGGGATGCCCGACGCGATCTTGATCTGCTCGCGCACCAGGTCGAAGTCGATGACCTCCTCGGTGATCGTATGTTCCACCTGGATCCGCGTGTTCATCTCCATGAAGTAGAAGTTCCGGTCCTTGTCCACGAGGAACTCCACCGTGCCCACGCCTTCATAATTCACGCTGGCCGCGGCCTTGATGGCGGCCTCGCCCATCTTCTTCCGCAGCGTCTTGGTCATGAAGGGACTGGGCGTCTCTTCCACGAGTTTCTGGTGGCGGCGCTGGATGCTGCAATCGCGCTCGCTCATGTGGCAGTACGTGCCGTACTGGTCGCCTGCGATCTGGATCTCGATGTGGCGCGGCTCCAGCACGTACTTCTCCATGTACATGCCCGAATTACCGAACGCGGCACCGGCTTCTTGGCTCGCCTTTTCGAACGCCTCCTCGAACTCCTCTTCCTTCCACACCAAGCGCATGCCTTTGCCACCGCCCCCGGCCGTGGCTTTCAAGATCACCGGATAGCCGATCTTCTTCGCCTCTTTCTTCGCTACATCGAGGTCCGTCACCAATCCTTCAGTGCCGGGCACGCAGGGCACGCCTGCGGCGATCATGGTGCTCTTGGCCGTGGCTTTGTCGCCCATGGCCTCGATCTGCTCCGGCAGCGCACCAATGAACTTGATGCCGTGCTCCTGACAGATGCGGCTGAACTTGGCGTTCTCGCTGAGGAAGCCGTAGCCGGGGTGGATGGCGTCCGCGTTGGTGATCTCCGCCGCAGCGATGATCCGGCTCATGTTCAAATAGCTGTCCTTGCTGGGCGGCGGGCCGATGCAAACGGCCTCGTCGGCGAAGCGTACGTGCAGGCTTTCCCGGTCGGCGGTGCTGTACACGGCCACCGTCTTGATGCCCATTTCGCGGGCGGTGCGGATCACGCGAAGGGCGATCTCGCCGCGGTTGGCTATGAGGATCTTCTTGAACATGACAGCTCAGGGATTCACCGCAACGACGCAACGACGCAACGGTAACGCAACGTTTGGTGTGGGGTGAAGAGGTCTCATTGTGTCCGGCATTCCGCCCGTCGTAGCGACTTCGTTGTGTCGCCGCGTCGTTGC